>JASFUX010000037.1:0-17038 GCA_050050115.1 Maricaulaceae bacterium
GGCGCAGTAGTCCGCCGCGTACCAGGCGCCCGGGCGATGGTTGCCCGAGAGACCGGGTCCGCCGAACGGCATGTTCGACGCCGCGCCCGTCGTCGGGCGGTTCCAGTTGACGATCCCGGCGCGGACGCCGGCGATGAAGCGGTCCCAAAGAGCCTCGTCGTCGGAGATCAGTCCCGCTGCGAGGCCGTAGCGCGTGTCGTTGGCGATCCGCATCGCATTGTCGAAGTCATCGGCGCGCAACACCTGCAGGAGCGGACCGAAGACTTCCTCGTCCGGCGCGCGCACCTCGCCAAGCTCCAAAAGCCCTGGCGTGACGAACGCAGCGCTGCGCGCGTCGATCGGCTGCGCTTCGAGAACGGCTTCGGCCCCGGCGCCAACGAGACTCGACTGCGCCTCGATCACGCCGCGGGCGGCTGCGGCGGTGACGAGCGGACCCATGAACGGCTCGGGCTGTTCGTCCCCCGCGCCGATGCGCATCTTGCGCGTCCGCGCCGCGACCGCTTCGACGATCGCGTCTCCGGCGCTCCCGCGTGGAACGATCAGCCGGCGCGCGCACGAGCAGCGCTGGCCGGTCGTCACGTAAGCGGACTGAACGATCAGCGACGCCGCCTTCTTGGCATCGGCGGCGTCCCAGACGACGAGCGGATTGTTCCCGCCCATCTCGAGCGCCAGGATCACTTCGGGCCGGCCGGCGAAGTGCTCGTGAATGATCTGACCGACGCGCGCCGAGCCGGTGAAGAGGACGCCGTCGACCTCCCGGTCGTTCAGCATCGCTGCGCCGACGTCCGGCCCGCCTTGCACCAGATTGACCACGCCCGCGGGCGCGCCGGCCTCGCTCCAGAGCTCGACCATCCGCTGACCGACCGCCGGGGTCAGCTCGGAGGGCTTGAACACCACCGCAGCACCAGCGATCAGTGCAGGCACGATGTGACCGTTCGGCAGGTGGCCAGGGAAGTTGTAGGGGCCGAACACGGCCATCACGCCGTTCGGCTTGTGCCGCAGCACCGAGCGGCCGAACGCCGCTTCGGCTTTGCTGACGCCCGTGCGCGCTTCGTGAGACTTGAGCGAGACGGCGATCTTCGCCGCCATCGCGCCAGCTTCCTCGCTGGCCTCCCAGAGCGGCTTGCCCGTTTCCCGAGAGATCAGCGTCGCCAACTCGTCGCGGCGCTCGGCGAGCAGCGCGCCGAAGCGCTCGACGACGGCCTTGCGCTCTTCGAATGGCGCGATCGACCAGGACGCAAAGGCCGCGCGCGCCGCTGCGAAGGCATCCGCGACGTCGCCGGCCGACGCGCCCGGCCCAGCCCATACGGTCTCCTCGCGCGCCGGATCGAGCGATGACAACGCCTCGCCCGCGCCCGCGCGCCATTGCCCGCCAATGTAAAGCTCGCCGTCGATCATGTGCGCCTCGTCCAGACTCGGACCCTGTCTCCCGCGTTCACGTTGAGCGCCTGCGCGGTGGCTTGGGGCGCGCGCACCTCGCCGTCGCGCAGCGACACCTGCGACCAGCAAGCGCGGAAGTCCGAAAAGCGATCGTTCGAGATGAGCGCATCGACTGCGGCGCCGTCTTCGGGGTCGCCGTCGGCGAGCGCGGCAATCGCGCTGTCTTTCACCCCCGCCAGCAACTCCTTGCGTGCAACCATCAGCGGCCCGCCGTCGAAAACGTCGACGAGGCCGTCATAGCGGAAGCCCTGCGCTTCGAGCAGCTTGCGCGCCGGCCGGCCGTCCGGATGCGGCTCGCCGATCACCGCGCGCGCATCCTCGGGCAAGAGATCAATGTAGATCGGATGGGTCGGCAGAAGGTCGGACAGGAACTGGCTGTCGAGCGCCGAAAGCCGGTCGGCTTCATTGAAGTCCATACGGAAGAAATGCCGCCCCAACGCCTCCCAGAAAGCCGAGCGCCCGTCCGCGTCGACGACGCCGCGCAGCTCGGCGATGACATGCGAGCCGAAGCGCTCCAACGCCGCAGCCATCAGCATGTAGCGCGATTGCGCGATCAGCCGGCCCGCCCCATTGCGTCGCGCTTCAGCGCGCACGAACAAAGAGCCGACCTCGGTCGCGCCCGCGGCCTCGTTGACGGCGAACAGCACGTCCATGTCGAACCGGCGATCAACCTCGGACGACCACTGAGCAATCGTCGTGCGCCGGAAGCTGAAGAAGGGCGCATGGACGCCGACGCGCGCCTTGACCCCGCCCATGCCGACCACCGCGCCGCTCTCAGC
Source organism: Maricaulaceae bacterium (assembly GCA_050050115.1). Taxonomy (GTDB): domain Bacteria; phylum Pseudomonadota; class Alphaproteobacteria; order Caulobacterales; family Maricaulaceae; genus JASFUX01. The sequence continues at coordinate 2,220 of JASFUX010000037.1, forward strand.
GTCTTCGAGCATCAGCCAATAAAGCTCGTCGCCGGGCTCCTTGACCTCCGCGGCGAAGTTCGCCACCGAGCGCTCGAGCTTCTTACGCAAGCCCGCCTGGTCGACCGAAAGGCTTGTGAAGCCCGGCCCCGCGAGGCGAGCCAGCTCTTCAAGGTCGTTGAAATCGTCTTCCCGCGCGGGCCGCACAACCAGCATCAAAGCGCTCCCCTGACGCGGACGGCGTCGAACTCGCCGGACGCGATCTTCATCAACATCACCGCCGAAAGCCTCGCGCGCTCGACGAAGCTCGACAGGCGCACGAACTCGTCGTGCGAATGGATCGCGCCGCCGCGCACGCCGAGGGTGTCGACGTTCGGGCACCCCGCCGCCCAGAGGTTGTTGCCCTCGCACACGCCGCCGGTGTCTTTCCAGTTCACGTTGACGCCGATCAGCTCCCCGGCGGCGCGGACCAGCCCGAACACGGCCTCGTTCTTCGGATGCATCGGCTTGGGCGGCCGGGTGAAGCCGCCGTGCAGGCGCGCCTCTATGCCGTCGCGCGCATCGGTCTCCGCGGTAAGGCGCTCGATCTCGGCCTTCGCCCACGCCATGTCTTCCTCAAGCGGCATACGGACGTTGAACCGGCAAACGCCGAGATCAGGCACGGCGTTGAGAGGGCCGCCGCCGTCGAACTTCGCGACATTGAAGGTCACGCCCTCGCGTTGCCCGTTGAGATCATCGAGCGCGTTCGCAAACCACGCCGCCGCGACCAACGCGTTGCGGCCAAGGTGGTGCTCGCGGCCGGCGTGAGCCGCCCGTCCGCGGGCGATCAAGGTGAAGTTGCCGCTGCCCTTGCGCGCGCCGGCTAGGGACCCGTCCGCAAGCGCCGGCTCGTAGGTCATGCCGAGGTGCGAACGCGCGCCCAGTGCAGCGAGATGCGGCCCCGAACCATGCGAGCCGATCTCCTCGTCCGGCGAAATCAGCACTTGCCAGCCGAGCTTGTCGACGTTCGGCGAGCGTTCGAAGGCGGCGAGCGCCTCGCGCATGACGATGAGGCCGCCTTTCATGTCGGCCACGCCGGGACCGCCGAGCGTGTCTTCATCGATCTCGCGCACGCTTTGAAAAGAGTCGTCAGCCGGAAACACGGTGTCGTGGTGGCCAGTGAGCGCGACCTGCACCGGCGCGTCAGGTCGCTTGGTCACGCGGATCGCCGGGGTCAGGGGGACTTGCTCGATCTCGCCGTCGGCGCGCACGCGTTCGAGCGGCGCAAGCTCGACCACTTCAATCTCGCCCCCCAGCTCGCCGAACGCCTCTTCGATCTTGGCTCGCATCGCCTCGAGACCGGCGGCGTTGAAGCTGCCCGAGTTGGTCTCGCTCCAGTCCTTCACCGTCTCGATCATCGACGCGCCGCGGTCGTCGATGCGATCGAGCGCCGCCTGCTCGGCGACGGTCAGGGAAAAACGGGGCGAGCCGGCGTCAGGCACTTTGGTTGCTGTCTCCATTGCGCGCGCAATCGCGCGTCAGAACGATGCGCAGAAGATACGACGCCGCGCGGCCAATGACACCACCGCCCGCGCCGCAGTCTGCAAAAGCTATGGTTAAGACGGTCGAGCGCCGAACAGCGCTTGGGAGGGGCTACGCCGCGCGCAGCATCAGGACCGCGAACAGGTCGTCCTCGTCCGTCCAGCGGTCGGTCAACGCCCAGCCCGAGCGCTCGCCCAGGGCCGCAACGTCATCGATCGAGAACTTGCGGGAGTTCTCGGTGTGGATCGTCTCGCGGCGAGCGAACTTGAACGCCTCGTCGCGCACGGTCGCGGTCTGGAAGTCTTCGCTGACGATGTGCATCTCGATCCGCGATTGGGGCTCGTTCCACCGCGCCTCGTGCGAGTAGCGCGCAATGTCGAAGTCCCCGCCAAGCTCGCGATTGATCCGCTCGAGCAGGTTGAGATTGAACGCCGCGGTGACGCCTGCGGCGTCGTCGTAGGCGTCGATCAGCACCGCGGGATCCTTGCGCAGGTCGGCGCCGAGCACGAAGCGCGCGCCCTCGCCCAGATCTTCGCGCGCCCGGCGCAGGAACGTCGCAATCTCGTCGTCGTTCAAGTTGCCGATGGTCGAGCCGGGGAAGAAGCCCACCGCGCCGCCTGCCTCGATCGGCGCCTTGTCGAGATCGATCGGCCCCAAGAAGTCAGCGACGATCGGAACCACGTCGAGGCCCGGGTTTTCGTCGCTCAGCGCCGCGGCGCTCTGTTCGAGGAACTCCGCCGACAGATCGATGGGCACATAGGCGCGCAGGTCTTCAAAGGCGTCGATCAGCAACCGCGTCTTCACCGAAGCGCCCGCGCCGTATTCGACCAGCGTCGCGCCGGCCCCTGCGGCCCGCGCGATCTCGCCCGCCTTGTCCTTCAAGATCGCGGTCTCGGTGCGGGTCAGATAGTACTCGGGCAGGTCGGTGATCTGCTCGAACAGCTCCGAGCCGCGCTCATCGTAGAGCCAACGACTGGGGATCGCCTTCTGCTCGAGCGCGAGTCCTTCAAGCACGTCGCGCGCAAACGCGTCTTCGATCGTTGCAGTGTTGTCGAGCATCAGGACGCGTCCTTCGCCAAGCGCAGACCGGCGAACTGCCAACGCTTGTCGGGATGAAAGAAGTTCCGGTAGGCGGCCCGCATGTGCCCCTCCGGCGTGGCGCAAGATCCGCCTTTCAACACCATCTGCCCGCTCATGAACTTGCCGTTGTACTCGCCCACGGCGCCGGTCACCGGCGCAAAGCCCGGGTAAGGGGTGTACGGACTCATCGTCCACTCCCAGACGTCGCCGAACATACCTGAAAGGCCGTCCCCGCCGCGCTGAGGCCTGGGACGCAGCCGGCCCGAGGAGACGAAATTGCCCTCCGCCGGCAGATCGCGCGCGGTGTGCTCCCACTCGGCCTCGGTCGGCAGGCGCGCGCCGGCCCAGCGCGCAAACGCGTCCGCCTCATAGAAGCTGACGTGGCAAACCGGCGCGTCGGGGTCGACCGGCTGAGCGCCGCGCAGCGTCATCGACCACCACTCGTCGCCGGACTTGCGCCAATAGAGCGGCGCCTCCCAGCCGTTCTCCTGCACGGCGATGAAGCCGTCCGAGAGCCACAGCGTCGGCTCGCGGTAGCCGCCGTCCTCGATGAAGGCGAACCACTCGGCGTTGGTCACCGCGCGATCGGCGAGCTGGAACGGGCGCAAGAGCACCTCATGGCGCGGCCGCTCGCAGTCGAAGGCGAAGCCCTCGTCGTCCGCGCCGATCTCGACGCGTCCGCCGTCGACATCGATCCAGCGCGGCGCGTCGGCCCGCGCGGCCGGCATCTCCAGCGGCTCGGAGGGTCGATACGCGGGCTCGAGCGGGTTTTGCGCGAACAGATGCAGGATGTCGGTCAGCAGCAGCTCCTGATGCTGCTCCTCGTGCGCGAGCCCCAGATCGAGCAGCGCGCGCACCGCCGGCGCGTCGGCCTCGATCAGCTCGGCCATCTGCTCGTCGACGAACGCGCGATAGGCGCGGACGTCGTCGAGGCTCGGCCGGGTCAGCATGCCCCGCCGCGGCCGGGCGTGCCGCGGACCGACGGCCTCATAGTAGGAGTTGAACAGATAGGCGTAGCGCCGATCGAACCGCGCCTCCTCGCCGAGCGTCGGCGCGACGATGAACTCTTCGAAGAACCAGGTCGTATGCGCAAGGTGCCATTTCGCCGGACTCGCGTCCGTCATGGATTGCGCCGTGGCGTCGGCGTCCGAAAGGCAGTCGGCCAGCCCGAGCGTGGCCGAACGGACGCGTGCAAAACGCGCAGGGGCGTCAAGAGCGGGCTGTCTCGACGCGGAGCGGGCGTGCGGCTGAGCGATGGGACTGCCCCTCTCTGGTCGTCACGCTGTGCTGGCTCTGGACGACCATATGAACGCAGTCGCCGATGAAAGGTTCAATACGCGGCGTGCGCGACCGCACTCAGGCTCATCGCCCGAAGTGCAGTCGGCAAATCAACACATAGTCAACACCGGCGCGAGCGCCAGTGGACGCTGGCTTTTAACTTCGCCGGTCAAGCCAATCACGAATAGTCGCATTCACCAAATCGGCGGCGTCATGCTGCACGAAGTGACCCGCGTCGGGGATCATCAGCAACGTGGTGTCCTGCGCGGCGCGCTCCCAGGTGTCGTTGTGCCCGGCGCTGAGCAAGGCGGTGTCCTGCATGCCGTGGATCACCAGCAGCGGCACGGGGATTTGCGGCGGATCGGCCGGCACGAACGGACGCGTCGCGCCGGGCCCGGTGTCGGAGGGATAATTCGCCCGGTAGTAGTTCATCATCGCCGCGAAGCTTGAGCGCTCGAACGCTTCGACATAGCCGGCTCTTGAGTCCTCGTCGGAAACGAAGCCCGCCAGACCCTCGGCGGTCAAAGCGTCTTCCGAGCCCGGCTGCTGGAAGTTGCGCGCATACTGCGAGTTGGCCTGCTGCTCGGGATTGTTCTGCATCTCGCGCATGAAGTTGGTCGGATGCGGCACCGACAGGATGATCAGATTGTCGAGCTTTTCCGGATAGTTGAACGCGAAGTTCCAGGCGATCGCCGCGCCCCAGTCATGACCGAGGACTGTCGCGGTCTCATAGCCCTCGGCCGCGATCACCGCGTCGATGTCGGCGATCAGGTTGGGCATCTGATAGGGCTCGAGGCCCTCGGGCTGATCTGAAAGATTGTAGCCGCGCAGGTCGACCGCAACGACGCGGTAGGCGTCCGACAGCGCCGGGATGAGCGCGTTCCAGGAACCCGAATAGTCCGGGAAGCCGTGGATCAGCACCACGAGCGGGCCTTCGCCCGCGGCGACGTAGTGGATCCGGACCCCGTCGTTGTCGGCGTAGTGGTCGGTGACCGGCGCGGGCTCGGCGTCGGCCATCTGCGCGTCAGGCGTGACGCATGCGGCGAGACCGGCGACCGCGGACGCCGCGATAAGCGCGCGTCCGGCGCGCAAGAAATCCAGTTTCATCAATCCCTCCAGCCCTTCGCCGGCGCACCCGCGCCGCATCTCGTCAAAGCCTGTCAGAGTTATCGGCCTTCGACAATTGGGCGCCGTTAAGATTCTCAATCAGAGCGCGCGCTCCGCATCCGAATTCGCCCCGACCCACATCGGAATTGACCCGCCCCGACGGACCGGTCGAAGCTTCCGCCATGGAAAGCGAGCTGGCGCAGAACCTTCAGGAAGCGATGACCCACAACATGTGGAGCGTCTATCTCGCGCTGCTGCTCGCGCCGTTCGTCCAAGAAGACACCGCGGTTCTGGTCGCCGCGTCGTTTTCGCTGTCGGGCATGGGCGACACTTCGTTCCTGTTCGTCGCGGTGACCCTCGGCCTGATCGCCAGCGATCTTTGGAAATACTGGGCCGGCCGCGCCGCGCACACCCAAGCCTGGGCCCGCCGCATCGCCGAAAAGCCCGCCGTCGCGCGAGCGCGCGAGCTGGTCGACCGCCGCCTCGGCGCCTCGCTGATGGCGGCGCGCTTCATCCCCGGCACGCGGATCCCGCTTTATCTCGCTTCGGGCTACTTCAAAGCGAGCTGGCCGCGCTTCGCGTTCTGGATCTCGGTCAGCGCCCTCGCCTACGTCGGCGCGGCGTTCGCGCTCTTTCACACGGTCGGCGCGGTCGCGGGCGAGGCGGCGAAGGCGTGGTTGCCGGCGATCGCGATCGCCGTCCTGGCGACGGTGCTCATCGTCCAATGGCTACGCACGCGCCGCGCCGGCAAGACGGCGGCGGAGCCCGGAGCTCCGGATTGACCGCGCGCGCCGATCCTCGCGCCGGAGAGGCCGGTTTTCGTTCGAACTTGAAACCCCTCGCCGCAGCGGGCAAAAGCGCCGACGGAGAGGTGGCCGAGTGGTCGAAGGCGCTCCCCTGCTAAGGGAGTAAACGGTGTTGAGCCGTTTCGGGGGTTCGAATCCCCTCCTCTCCGCCAGTCGGCCAAAACTCCTTTTAAAATCAATGAGGTTTGACACTTTCTCCGCGAAGGTTTGACAATGCTGTTCGCGGATTGATCCAGGGAGCGGAAAATGGCGGACGCGGTTAGCGCCAGACCAGGGATCAGCGACGAAAAGGAATTCGAGTTCGTAAGCAGCAATGCTCGCTGGATCAGTGACAAGATTCACGAGCAGTCGGCATGTATGTAAGACTATTCTCAGCAATAATTGCCGGAAGCATATTCCTCAGCCTACAGCCTGAAATTGGCGATCGGGCCGATACATTCGCTATGTTGTCCAACACGGCCGTGGTGCTGTCTGTGCTCGCAACTGCCGTAGCAATTTTTGACAGCGCACGTTCAAGGTTCGGGTATCGCCGCCGAATGACGGAACTTGGTGGCTTGAATGACGACGGGACGCCCAGAATTGCGCCACCAAAACTCGTCAGGGTGAACATGCTGGAGGCGGTGAGGATTCTGGTAATCGTCGCCTCTGGTATCGTATTTGTCTGCTTCAATCCGTTTGCTATTTGATCCGACGCATCGCATCCCGCGCCATCCGTTCTTGGTCCGCCGTGGTATAACGGCTGACTTCCATGAGCGTCTTGTGGCCGGTGATCGCGCCAATCTGCGATGCGCTGCGCCCAGCCTCAGCCAACAGTCGCGTCGTGGCTTGGCGGTTCCCAAGAGACCATCTCCACCTACGCCTTCTCCCGCCTGCCCGCCGTCTCCACCACTATCGCTACGATCCGCTTTGCGCCGTTCTTTTCGAGGTGTTCACGCAACTTGCCGGCTTCGGCGAGGCGGCGGTCTTCGCGGCGGGCGACGATGACGACGAGGTCGGCGCGGCGGGCGATCAAGGCGGCCGCCTTCGAGCGAGTCGCGTCGGGGGCGTCGACCACGACCGCGTCGGCGAGCTTGCGCGCGGCGCGCCAATAGGCGGGCTGATCGATGAGCGTCACGCGCGCGGTCTCGGGCAGCGCTTCGCCATGGAAGCGCGATACGATCAGCGGCGCGGCGGCGAGCCGGTAAAGCCGCAGCATCGACGCGTTGCGCTCTGGCGCGATCCCGCCGGGCGCCTCGGCGCGCCAGAACGGCGGCGCGCCGTTCATCCGATCTTCGGGGACCAGCGGGCCGAAGCGCGCCGCGTCGGGGCCCTCGGCGATCGCGCGATAATGGCGCTCGCCAACGAGGTCGAGGTCGAACAGACAGGCACCCCCGCCGCTGCGCGCGGCGGCCTGGCGCGCGAACGTCGAGGCCGTGAGCGCGCGCAGGCGGTCCTCGCGGACGGACGCGAAAGCGATGAGCCGCTCGGGCGCGCCCAGCTGGCCGTATTGGCCGGTCAACTGGTCGACCAGCTCGGAGACGGCGTGCTCGAACTCGTCCATCGGCGCGCTAGCTCCGGACCAGTCTGAGTTTTTGATTGCCGCGGCGGCTTGGCGACGAACCGATGCCCGCTTCTTCGCCCGACGCTTTCGGCGCCGGCGCGCAGACGATCACCGGCGCGCCGATCAGGCGCTCGGCCTCGGCGTCGGCGCTCAAAGGTCCCGCCGGCGTGCGCCGACCGCGAAACGCCGCGACGCCGCCGCCGATGAGCAACGTCGACAGCGCGCCGCCCAAAACGATCGCGATAAGTGGACGCGACCGCCGGACGGGCGGTTCGGCGCGGGCGATCACCCGTGCGCCGGTCCCCGGCGCGGCGGAGAACGCGGTGCGGAATTCGAGATAGGCGTCGATCCAGGCGTTCAGGGTCGCCGCGGTCAGATCGGGATCGTCGCCGACGTAGCGCAGCGACAGAATCTGCGCCCGCTCGTTGAGCCGCACGCGCAGCGCGCCGTCGAGCAGACCGGCGGCGACCTGCTCGGCCGCTATGTCTCCGCCGGCAAGCCGCGCGTCAGCGAGCGTCGACAGATTGACGTCGATCAGGCCGCCGGCGCGCACCAACTCGCGACGCACCTCGCGGCTGCGGAAGATCCGGGCTTCAGCCTCAAGCGGGCTTTCCGTGAACGGAGACGAGAAGAAGCGATGCGGCGCGTCGGGTTCGCGCGGCCTGACCAGCTCGGCGTCGGCGACGTAGCGGGCCGGCGCGAACACGGCGGCCGTCAGAGTGATCGCAATGCAGATCGCAGCCGCGACAACGCCGGCCTTCCGGCCACGGCGCATCGCGTCGAGGGCGGTCTTCGCCCTGCTTCGGATCGCATCTCGCGCGCTCACGCCCGCCCTTCCCCGATCCCGTCGCCCCGCTCGCTCGGCGCGGCCATGGACCGTTCAGAATGCACGATCGCGGCTAAGAGATTCCCAAAACGCCGCCTCACTTTGCGGCGATCGGGAACTAAGCGGCGATGGAGGCGACCTCGAGCTCGACGACCTCTTGCGGCGCGGGCTCGGAAACGGGCGCAGTCTCCGGCGTCGGGGCCGGCGCGTCCGCGACGGGCGATTTAGCAGCGTTCGCCAGCCATTCCCGCGCTTCGGCCTGGGCCTCGGCGACGTCGGCCGAGCACATCAGCTCGGACAGCTCCTTGCGGTAGACCTTGGCCTCGGCGACGCCGGCGAGGGCGGCGAGGTTGAACCACTTGTGCGCCTGGACATAGCTGAGCGGCGCGCCTTGGCCTGTGGAGCAGGCCAGCCCCGCGCGGTATAGCTCTTCGCCCGTGGCGTTGCGGCCGGGCGCGACAAAGGCGGCTGAATCGGTGTTAACGGCGACCATAGGACTTCTTCCCTTGAACCAAGCATGCCGCCGGAGGCCCGACTTCTTGCGGGTTGACCCGGCGGCTTCACCCAACGCCTCAAGGGCGTCTGACTGAAAGAAGACCGCATCAGGCTTGCCATCGGGTTAACGTTAGCGATTTTGATCGCACACAGATAGAATTTGAAGGAATTCCGCGCCGATGCCGTCCGATGACCGACGAATGAGCGAGGTTCCCGTCATCTCGCTGACGCGCGAGACGGCGGATCGGGCGGAGTTCGACGCGGCCCTGCTGGCCTCGTTCAAGCAATTCGGCTTCGCCGTCCTGAGCGATCATGGAATCGACCAAGCCGTCATCGACGACGCCCTCGCCGCCGCGCGCGCCTTTTTCGCCCTGCCGCGCGAAACGAAGATGACCGCGCACCGGCCCGGAACCGCCGGCGCTCGCGGCTACACGCCGTTCGGGATCGAGACCGCGAAAGGCGCGCGCGCGGCGGACCTCAAGGAATTCTGGCACATCGGCCGCGAGCTGCCCGCCGGCCATCGGTACGAAAAGCTCATGCCCGGCAACGTCGATGCGCCGGAAGCCGCCGGGACCGAGGATTGGCGGGGCAGAACCTACGCGCTTTACCAAGCGCTCGACGACGCCGGCCGGCGGATCCTGCGCGCCCTCGCCCGCGGGCTCGGCCTGCCCGAGACCTTCTGGGACGAGGCCGTGCGCGAAGGGGACTCGATTCTTCGCCTGCTGCATTACCCGCCGGTCGAAGCGCCTGCGCAGGGGATGCGCGCCGGGGCGCACGCCGACATCAACGCGATCACCCTGCTTCTGGGCGCGGAGGAGGACGGCCTCGAGATCCTGCCGCGCGGGCGCAGCAAGCACGAAGCGGACGCCTGGCTGAAGATCTCGCCGCCGCCCGGCGCGCTGGTGGTCAATATCGGCGACATGATCGCCCGGCAGAGCAACGACCTTTTGCCCTCGACCGTCCATCGCGTGGTCAATCCGTCGCCGGAGCGGACCGGTCGCTCGCGCTATTCGACGCCGTTCTTCTTGCACTTCGCGCCCGACTATCTGATCGAGCCCCTGCCCGGCGCCGTGACGGCCAAGCGGCCGAACCGCTACGGCCCGCCGATCACCGCGCGCGCCTACCTCGAAGAGCGCCTGAAAGAGATCAAGCTCGCTTAGCGCGCCGACTAGCGCCGCGCACGTTGGCCGAAGAGCACCGAGCGGGCCTTCTCGGCGTCCTTGCTGTCGGCGGCGAGGTTGTTGCGCAGCTCCGCGCCGACGTCCTTGCCGCGCTGCACGGCGGGCCGCGCAATCACGCGCTCGCGCCAGGCCTTGAGATGCGGGAAGGCGTCGATGTCCTGGCTCTGGTACTTCGGAATGATCCAGGGCCAGATCGCCATGTCGGCGATCGAATAGTCGCCGGCGATGAACGTCCGGCCGTCGGCGAGGACCATGTCGAGCACCCCATAGAGCCGCTCGGTCTCGTTCCGGTAGCGCTCGACGCCATAGGCCAGCTTCTCGGGATCGGGCTCGATCTTGCCGGCGTAGTGCAGGAAGTGGTGCGACTGGCCGGCCATCGGGCCGAGGTTGCCCATCTGCCAGTGGAGCCATTCGTCCACCTTGACCCGCGCGCGCTCGTCTTGCGGGTAGAACTTGCCGGTCTTGCGCCCGAGGTACTGCAAGATTGCGCCGGACTCGAATATGGAGATCGGCTCCCCGCCGGGGCCGTCCGGATCGACGATCGCCGGCATGCGGTTGTTCGGGCTGATGGCCAGGAACTCGGGCTTGAACTGATCGCCCGCGCCGATGTTCACCGGAACGATCTTGTAGGCCAGCTCCATCTCCTCGAGCGCGATGGTGATCTTCTTCCCGTTCGGCGTGGGCCAGAAGTACACCTCGATCGGCGCGGCGTCGGTCATATCGGCTCCTTTGCGCATGCGGCCGGCCCAGTGTCGGCCGATTGGAGCGATGTGCAAGGCGTGCGGCCTCACGATCGCGCGAAACCTCCAGCGCAACCCGCCGCCTGAACGGCTCAGTCATCTTCGGTTCAAGCGCGATCGACGAAGCTGCTCTCATGCGAGAAATGCCTAAGTAAATCTGGAGTTTGGCATGCAGCGGATTCTTATTGGCGGCGCGGCGATCGGGCTGGCGCTCGGCTTGGCGCTCGCTGCGCCGGCCGAGGCTCAGCGCCGCGGCGGGATCGGCGGACAGATCGGCGACGCCGTGCGCGACATAACGGCCGACGATCACCGCGGACGCGGCGGGGACCGCGCCGACAACCGCCGCAACGACGGGCCCCGAAACGACGGGCAGAGAGGCGGCGGGCGCGGAGACAACGACCGGCGAGACAACGACCGCAGAGACGGCGGGTCCGGCGGCGACCGACACGCCGATCGGGGCGGAGATCGCAACGGAAACCGGGGCGGCGACCGCGACTGGAACCGCGATCGCGACTCTGACGGCCGGCGCGGCGACGGACGCGATTTCGCCGACCGGCGCGGTGACAACGACTGGCGCGACAACAACTGGCGCGACAACGATCGCCGCAACGATTGGCGCAACGACGATTGGCGACGCAACGATCGGCGCAACGACAACTGGCGGGGGAACGACCGGCGAAACAACTGGAGCAACAACTGGCGACGCAATGACCGCAGGTACGACAACCACCGCAACAACTATCGCGACCGCTGGCGCGCCGAGCCGCGCCGCGGGTCGTACGTCCGCTACAACAATCATCGCTACCGCGCGCGCCATGTCTGGCGGACCCACGGCATCCCGTACAGCTACCGCCACGTGTTCCACTGGGGCGTCGGCTATCGCTATCCCTACGACTACAGACGCTATGTGATCTGGGACTACTACGACTACTATCTGCCGCCCCCGCCGCATAACCACGTCTGGGTCCGCCATGACGACGGCGCCTATCTCGTCGCCTTGGCGACAGGGATCATCATCGGCTTGGCGGTGAACGACCCCTACTACTACTGAGCACGCAAGCGGGGCGACGCGAGGCCCTCGCTCCTTGAACGGAGCGGGGGCCGTTTCATTCTACGCCGGCTTCGTGCGCCCGCGGATTGGCGGGTCAGTCTTCGATCGGGAAGATCAGGCAGGTCGAGGTCGCATGGGCGAGCACCTTGCCGCGGTTGTCGGTCAGCGAGCCCGCCGCGACGCCGGTGGTCCGCCCGACGTGGACGACGTGCCCCTCGGCGCGCACGCGCCCGGTCTTGCGGGTCATCGCGGCGATCATGTTCACCTTTGTCTCGAGCGTCGAGCAGACAAGGCCTTTAGGCAGGGTCGACTGGACCGCGCAGGCGAGCGCGGAGTCGAGCATGGTCATCGCAAAGCCGCCGTGCACCGAGCCGAAAGGGTTGTAGACGCCTTCGTCAGGCTGGCCCTCGAACACCGCAAAACCGTCGCCGACCGCGGCGAGCTGAAACGGCAGGTGCTGGGTGATCGGCGCGGCGGGCAGGCGCCCCTCGGCGATCGCCTGCAGGAACTCGCGCCCCGACAGCTCGCGCGCCACGCCGGGCGGCGTGACGCCATAGTCAGACTTGTCGCGTTCCATGCGCGCTTACCTCGTCAGGCGCGGCCGCCGCGGTTTTGCGCGGCGGGCGGGTCTATTCCTCAAGGCCCAGCTTCTGCTTGAGCAGCTCGTTGACGACTTGCGGATTGGCCTTGCCGCCCGAGGCCTTCATCGCCTGGCCGACGAACCAGCCCAGGGTCTTGGGCTTTTCCTTCACCTGGGCGACCTGTTCGGGGTTCGCTTCGATGATCTGGTTCAAGATCACCTCGATCGCGCCGGTGTCGGTGACCTGTTTGAGCCCCTCGCGCTCGACGATGGTCTCGGGGTCTTCGCCAGTCTCGAACATCTTGGCGAACACGTCCTTGGCGATGCGGCCGGAGATCGTCTTGTCGTCGATGAGATCGATCAGCTTGCCGAGGTTCTCCGCCGTGATCGGGCTTTGGGAAAGCTCCAGACTCGCCTTGTTCAAGGCGCCGAACAGCTCCTGGCTCACCCAGTTCGCCGACAGCTTCGGATTGCGGCCAAGCGCCACCTCTTCGTAGAAGTCCGCCCGCTCCTTGTCGGCGGTGAGCACCCCGGCGTCGTAGTCCGACAGGCCGAGCGCTTCGATGAAGCGCGCGCGCTTTTCGTCCGGCAGCTCGGGCAGCGTGGCTTCGATCTCTTTGATCCAGGCCGGATCGAGTTCGAGCGGCAGAAGATCAGGGTCGGGGAAGTAGCGGTAGTCGTGCGCCTCTTCTTTCGAGCGCATCGCTCGGGTCTCACCCTTGGCGACGTCGAACAGCCGCGTTTCCTGGTCGATCTCGCCGCCGCCTTCGAGAATGCCGATCTGCCGGCGCGCTTCGGCTTCGACCGCCATGGCGACGTAGCGCTGAGAGTTGACGTTCTTGATTTCGCAGCGCGTGCCGAGCACCGAAAAGTCGTCGTTCTCGCGAAACTTCTCGTAGTCGCCCGGGCGGCAGACCGAGACGTTCACGTCGGCGCGCATCGAGCCCTGCTCCATGTTGCCGTCGCAAGTCCCTAGATAGCGCACGATCGCCCGCAGCTTGCGGACGTAGGCCGCCGCCTGGGCGGGACTGCGCATGTGCGGCTTGGAGACGATCTCCATCAGCGCCACGCCGGCGCGATTCAAATCGACGTAGGTCGACTTCGGATCGAGATCGTGGATCGACTTGCCGGCGTCCTGCTCAAGGTGCAGCCGCTCGATACCCACGGTGATGGTCTCGCCGTCTTCGAGTTCGACGTCTATCTCGCCTTCGCCGACGATCGGGTCCTTGTACTGAGAGATCTGATATCCCTGCGGCAGGTCGGGATAGAAGTAGTTCTTCCGATCAAATCGAGACCAGTTGTTGATCTTCGCCTTGAGGCCAAGCCCGGTGCGCACCGCCTGCTCGACGCAGAAGCGGTTGATCACCGGCAGCATCCCCGGCATCGCCGCGTCGACGAGGCTGACGTGGGCGTTGGGCGCGCCGCCGTATTCCGCGCTGGCGCCGGAAAACAGCTTGGATTTCGAGGCCACCTGGGCGTGAACCTCAAGTCCCACAACGACTTCCCAGTCGCCGGTCTCGCCGGAGATCGTGTAGCGCGGCTCGGTCATATGCTCTGTCGCAGTCTCTTCGTTCAAGGTCGGCGCGGAACCTAGCCCGGATCACGCGCCCTTAGAAGCGCCCGCGTCGCGGCTTCGGCACGAGCGCCGCGCCCGGCCATTCTACCGCGTGGACACGTCCTCGGGATTGGTCGCGGCCGGGCCGAACTTATCCCTCAGGGCCGACCATGCTCGCGAGCATGTGCTTGTCCATCTCGCGTGCATGCTCGGCCCGCTCGATCCGATGCTCGCGCTACTCGCCCGCCGCCATCGCCTCGGCGGCTTCTTCCTCTTCGCGACGCTTCTCGACGAGGCGAACCGACCAGATCGACAGCTCGTAGAGGCCCATGATCGCGATGCCGAGGATGATCTGGCTGATCGGGTCAGGCGGCGTGACGAAGGCGGCGAAAGCGAAGATGCCAACGATCGCGTACTTGCGGCCCTTCCGCAGCTGCTGCGCCGAGACCAGACCGGCCCGACCCGCAAACGACAGCACCACCGGCATCTGGAAGGAAAAGCCGAACGCCAGGATCAGCGTGGTCACGAGGCTGAGGTATTCGGAGACCTTCGGTAGGAGCTCGGTTCGAGGCTGACGGCCGTACTCGGCGAGCGCGGCGCTGACGTTCGCGGTGAGGCCCGTCAGATCGTCAGCGGAAAGCCCCGGGCACACCGCGCCTAACAAACCGGCCAGCGAACGTGCCTGGTCTGCGCTCAAGGCGGCGAGCTGCGGGCAGAGTTCGGCGACCCCCTCGACCTCGCTCAAGCTAAACGGCACGGCCCCAATCTCGGTTCTAAGACCGAAACGCATCACGAAAGGAAGTACGAAGAAGTAAACGAGCGCCGCGCCAAGCGCGAACAGCACCGGCGACGCTATGAGGTACGGCAAGACCGTCGCACGCTCACGCTTGTAGAGCCCCGGCGCAATGAAGGCGTATGTCTGATATGCGACGACAGGAAACGCCAGGATGATCCCGCCAAAAAGCGAAAGCTTCAGGTAGACGAAAAACTGCTCGAGCGTATTGGTGAAAATGAGCCGGATATCGGTTGAGAATTCGCCGCGCACCTGCACCATCGCTTCGCCGAAAGGCGCGATGAGCA
>JASFUX010000038.1:0-16895 GCA_050050115.1 Maricaulaceae bacterium
CTCGTCCGACCGGGAGTTCGACGGCAACAAGGTGCACCTGTCACTGACCGCCAACCCGTCCCACCTCGAGGCGGTCAATCCGGTCGTGCTCGGCAAGGCGCGCGCCAAGCAGTCCTTCGACATGCGCGCGACGCCCAAGTGCGGGCGCGGGCGGGTGATGCCGCTTTTGCTGCATGGCGACGCGGCGTTCGCGGGGCAGGGCGTGGTGGCCGAGTGCTTCGGCCTCTCGGGCCTCACCGGGCACCGCACCGGCGGCACCGTGCACTTCATCGTCAACAACCAGATCGGCTTTACGACGAGCCCGCGGTTCTCCCGTTCCTCGCCGTACCCGTCCGACGTCGCCTTCATGGTGCAGGCGCCGATCTTTCATGTGAACGGCGACGATCCCGAGGCGGTCACCTACGCCGCCAAGGTCGCCACGGAGTATCGCCAGAAGTTCGCCAAGGACGTGGTCCTCGACATGTTCTGCTATCGCCGCTTCGGCCACAACGAGGGCGACGATCCGAGCTTCACCCAGCCGGCGATGTACAAGGCGATCGCCGAGCAGGCGACCACCCGCGAGATCTACGAACAGCGCTTGATCGACGAGGGCGTCGTCACCGCGGAGGAGATCGAGGGCTGGATCAAGGAGTTCAACCAGTTTCTCGACGAGGAGTTCGACGCCGGCGAGGGCAAGTCGACCAAGCAGGATTGGCTCGACGGGCAATGGGCGGGCCTCGGCCTGCCGGACGACGATGATCGCAAAGGGCAAACGGCGGTCGCCGAAGCGGACTTGAAGCGCCTCGGCCGCGCGATGACCGAGGTGCCCAAGCTGATCGCGATCCACAAAACGCTCGCCCGGATCATCGATCGGCGTCGCGAAGTGATCGATGCGGGCGAGGGGATCGACTGGGCGACGGCCGAGCATCTGGCGTTCGCCACGCTGCTCGACGAGGGCTTCCCGGTTCGCCTGTCGGGTCAGGACTCCGGACGCGGCACCTTCTCCCAGCGCCATTCGCACATCATCGATCAAACGACGGAAAAGCGCTGGACCCTGCTCAATCACTTGAGGAAAGGCCAGGCGAAGTACGAGGTCATCGACTCGATGCTCTCGGAGTTCGCGGTTCTCGGCTTCGAGTACGGCTACTCGCTCGCCGACCCCAATACGCTGGTGCTCTGGGAAGCGCAGTTCGGCGACTTCGCCAACGGCGCCCAGGTGATGGTCGACCAGTTCATCTCGTCGGGCGAGCGCAAGTGGCTGAGGATGTCCGGCCTCGTGCTGCTGCTGCCGCACGGCTACGAAGGGCAGGGGCCCGAACACTCCTCGGCGCGGCTTGAGCGCTATCTGCAGCTCTGCGCGGAAGACAATATGCAGGTGGCGAACTGCTCGACGCCGGCGAATTACTTCCACATCCTGCGCCGTCAGATACACCGCGACTTCCGGAAACCGCTGGTGCTGATGACGCCGAAGTCGCTCTTGCGGCACAAGCGCTGCGTGTAGCGCCTGACGGACATGGCCGAGGGCTCTTCGTTCCACCGGGTGCTGTGGGACGACGCCGACGAGCTGTCGCCGATCTGGAGCAACGGCCATCGGCTGACGGAGACCAAGCTCAGGCCCGACGAAGAGATCAAGCGCGTCGTGCTCTGCTCGGGCAAGGTCTACTACGACCTGCTTGAAGAGCGCGAAAAGCGCGGGATCGACGATGTCTATCTCCTGCGGGTCGAGCAGTTCTATCCGTTCCCCGCCAAGTCGCTCATCTCCGAGCTTTCCCGGTTCAAGCAGGCCGAGATGGTCTGGTGCCAGGAGGAGCCGAAGAACATGGGCGCCTGGTTCATGATGGAGCCGAACCTCGAGTGGGTGCTCGACCGGATCGAGGCCGAGCACGGCCGCGCCCGGTACGCCGGCCGGCCCGCGACCGCCTCGACGGCCACCGGCTCGATGTCCAAGCATCGCGCCGAGGTCGCGTCGATTATGGATGAAGCCTTGACCTTCTCATGAGACGATGAACAAAGCCGTCTTGAGTCCCCCAAGCCACACGTCCCTTGAAGGGAAGTCCCCCAGGAGCCGTTCGCAATGACCGACATCGTCGTTCCCACCTTGGGAGAGTCCGTCACCGAGGCGACCGTGGGCAAATGGCTCAAGCAGCCGGGCGACGCGGTCGCCAAGGACGATCCGGTGGTCGAGCTGGAGACCGACAAGGTCACCATCGAAGCGCCCGCGCCCGAAGACGGCGTCATGTCCGAGATCGTCGCGCCTGAAGGCGCGACGGTGGAGATCGGCGCGCTTCTGGGCCGCATTGAGAACGGCGCGGTGAACGGCGCGGCCAAGCCGAAGGCTCAAGCGGCCGCAGCGCCCGCCGCTCAGAAGGCCGAGGAGAAATCAGAAGCCAAGCCCGCGCCCAAGGCTGACGCGGGCGGCGACCTCGTCGACGTCACGCTCCCCGCCATGGGCGAGTCGGTGACCGAGGGCACGGTCGGAGAATGGCGCATCGCGCCGGGCGAGGCGGTGTCCCAGGACGACCCGTTGGTCGAGATCGAGACCGACAAGGTCGCCGTAGAAGTGCCGTCTCCGGTCGACGGCGTGCTTGAGGAGCAGCTGGTCGAACAGGGCGCGACCGTCGAGGTGGGCGCGCTGATCGCCCGCGTCCGCGCCGGCGCTCAAGCTTCCGCGGCCCCCGTGAAGGCCGAGCCCGCGCCGTCCCGCGCGCCGGCGGCGGCCTCTGCGGTCGTGATGCCCGCCGCGCAGCGGGTCGTCGATGAAAACGGTCTCGATCCGTCGACCATCGAGGGCACGGGCCGCGGCGGACGGATCCTGAAGGCCGACGCGCTCGCCGCGCTTGAAGCCCGTGACGCGGGCGGGCAGGGCGCTCCGGCGAGCGGAGGCGCGTCCGTGCCGGCCGAAGCCCGCAGCCAGGAGCTGCGTGCGCTCGAGCCGCGCGAGGAGCGCGTGCCGATGTCGCGGCTCCGCAAGACCATCGCGCGGCGGCTGAAAGAAGCGCAGAACACCGCGGCGATGCTCACCACCTTCAACGAAGCGGACATGTCCGCGATCATGGAGGTGCGCAAGAAGTACAAGGACCTGTTCGACAAGAAGCACGGCATCAAGCTCGGCTTCATGAGCTTCTTCGTCTCTGCGGCCGTGCAGGCCTTGAAGGACATTCCGGCGGTCAACGCCGAGATCGACGGCGAGTCGATCATCTACAAGAACTACTACGACATCGGCATCGCGGTCGGGACCGACAAAGGCCTCGTCGTGCCGGTGGTCCGCGACGCCGACCAGATGAGCCTCGGCGAGGTCGAGCTGGCGATCGCCGAGCTCGGGACCAAGGCGCGCGACGGCAAGCTGACGATCGACGACATGCAGGGCGCGACCTTCACCATCTCGAACGGCGGGGTCTACGGCTCGCTGATGTCGACGCCGATCCTGAATGCGCCGCAGTCGGGCATCCTCGGCATGCACAAGATCCAGGAGCGGCCCATGGTGGTCGACGGCCAAGTCGTCGCCCGGCCGATGATGTATCTGGCGCTCTCCTACGATCACCGCATCGTCGACGGCAAAGAAGCGGTGACCTTCCTGGTCCGGATGAAAGAGCTGCTCGAAGATCCTGAGCGGCTGCTGCTGGATCTTTAAGGCTCGGACTCGCGCCGCCGCTTCGGCGAACCGCGTCCGCCCCGAACGGGCTTGTTGTGCTCCGCAGCCTGAATGTCGCGCTGCTGACAATGACAGTTTTCGCTGATCCTTCACTGGAGCGCCGCAGCCGTTTGGCTATACTGCAGCAGCTCAGCTCGCCTGGAGCGCGGGGCAAGGGTGACGAAAGGGGGGGATTTGCGGTGAGCTTTTGGCGCCCGGTCGCTCGCGCGATCGCCCTTGCGAACGGCGATCAGGACACTTGCGACGTCTTCACGTCGGACACTCTGAAATTCGAGCGGTTCTGAACCGCCACAACTCACCTTGGGGCCAGGCCATGACGACACGATCAACAAACGTAATTGCAGCCGCAGTCCTCTCGGGAATGCTCGCTGCCGGCTGCACGAGCGTGTCCGCATGGACCGAGTACGACGCCGACGCGGAGGAAGCGATGTTCCTGATCGTCGCTGACGACCTGCATGTCGGCGACGATGAAAGCGCCAGCTTTTCCTTCGAGAGGGTGGACCTCGGCGCTTTGGCGTTCGAGGGGGGCGTGGTCTCGATCGGATTTGATCGGCTGGTCGATGGAGGAGGCTTCGGACCCCGTCTGTCTATCGACTCCGACGAGCTGATGCGGCCGGAGCAGATGCAGATGCGCAATCGCAGGTACGCGGCCAAGATCGCGACGGCGGGCGACTATGCGCTGATGTTTCGTCGCGACGTGTTCTACGATGTCGATGACAACGACATCGATGACGCAGAGGAAACTACGCAGACGGCATGTTTTGCCGGAAAATCTGCTGTGTTCCGGCTTGAACCCGGCCGGATCAACGTCATCGTTCTGGAGCCGGAGGGCCCGGCGACTTCGTTCGATCGCGACGCGATGCGCGCGAGGGTTGCCGACGTGCTGGCTCAGTACCCAAACCTGGCCGCACCGTCCGAGTTCGCTGAGCTGGTCGGGACCATCACGTTCGAGCGCGAGCGGCACTGGACCGGCTCGCTGACGTGCTGGGGCGCGGACGACGCCTTCACGATCATCGACGACGGCGTTCCAGCGACGCCGGGCTAGGCGAGATCGAGCGCGCTCGCGCAATAGGGGGCTGCACGGCGCCCCATCGCTGGAACGGCCTGCGACCCGCCGCGCAACCTCTGGACATTCGGGACTTTTCGCGCAACGGGCGAATTCGAGGCGTTCCGCGCCTGAAGAGCTGGTTCGCCTGCGACCGCCCCGACCGCCGATTACCTCTCGGCCTTCATCCGCTAATCGTATAAGACCGCCGGTTGAGGGGGAGTAACGATCACGCGGGGAAAAAGATGAAGCGAGTGATCGGGGGCTTGTTCGGATTGATAGCATTGGCGGTCTACGCCGCCGCTGCGTCAGAGTTGGGCGTCACGTTCCTCGAGCAGGACCTGCGCGCGCAGTATTTGCCTGAATCGCCATACGTCGAGGCGGCGCTCTATTGGCTGGCGCAGACGCCGATCGTGTGGGGGGAGAGCCCGGAGTTTTGGCGCACGCCGCTGATGGGCGCGGCGCTCGGCGCGGGCGTCGTGGGAGGATTCTTCCTCGTTTTCGGCGCACGCGTCGCCGCGGTGTTCCTGTGGCTGGCGTTTCTGCTGCTGGGCGGCGTCTTCATCGGCCACGACGTCGTCATGGCGAAGGCCTACGAGACCGAGCCGCCGCTGATGCTCATGCTCGGCGCCGGCGCGCTCGCCGTGAGCTTCGTGTTCGCGCTGATCGGCCAGGCGGCGACCAATAGGGAAGACGACTATGACGTTGGCCCGCCGCTGTCGGACGCCTACGCGGCGCCCGCCGCCGCTGCACCGGTCGCTGCAGCGCCCGCGCCCGAACCCGCGCCGGCTCCGGCGCCTCGACCGCGGCCCGCGCCGCCGCCTCCGCCCGAGCCCGAACCCGAACCGGTGATGACGTCAGAGCCGGCCGAGGAGGGCTCAGACCGTCCGATCGAAGAACTTGAAGTCGCCGACGCCGAGGTGGTCGATCCCGACGACCACGCCGATGACGACTACGACGAGGATGACTTCGACGAAGACGACGATGCCGAGGACCTCGAAGACGACGCAGAAGACGAGTCCGATGAGGATGAAGACGAAGAAGACCTCGAGGACGACGACGAAGATGAAGACGAGTACGACGACGAGGAGGGGGACGATGAGGACGAATACGAAGAAGAGGACGACGAAGAACGGACTTAGGGCCGAGTGAGGGGGCGATGAGACTCCTGCGCCTCGTCGCGGCGATCCTGCTTCTGGGCTATGTCGCGCTGAACGCGGTCACCGTAGGCGCTTTCGCCGCGTTTAAGCTCGGCTTTTCCATTCCGCTGGCGTTCCCGATTGAAGTGTTCGACCTGATGGCGGCGACGAGCTGGGCGCAGCTCGGTTTGATCGCGGTCATCGCCGCGCTCTATCTGATCGTCTCGATCAAGCTGATGCGGCGCGCGAAGGCGTTCGTCTTCTGGGCGGTCGCCTTCGTGCTCGATGTCGGCAACCTCCTATGGAACCGATCGAACGAAGCGTATCAAGCGGTCTCCGACGCCGGCCCGAATGCGGACTACGCGATCGTCATGGTCAACCTTGTGATCGGCGCGCTCATCCTCTGGCTCGGCCGCACGCATCTTGATTGAGACGGCGGACCGTCGTCTCACCGCGCCGCAGTCTCAAGCCACGCCGTGAACCGTTTGATCTTCGCCGCTGAAAAGCTCTTGGCGGCGTCTTCGACCATTTCTGCGATCGTCACGGCGTTGAGCGCGTCGCGCCATGCAGTCTCCGCAGCGAGAAAGCTCCTGGCGATCCCGCACATGCGCTTGCATTCAGCCGGCGTCGCGCCGACGGGACCGCGCTTTCGGATGTCCTGACAGCGGAACGCCGGCTGAGATCCTTCGATCGCGCGCGCAACGTCCCACAGCGTGATCTCTGAGGCTGGCCGCGCCAGGCGATAGCCGCCGGCCGGTCCGCGCGAGGCCTCGATCACGTCGGCGCGTGAGAGCGCCTGCAGATGCTTGGCCAGATACGCCGGCGGCACCTCGTGAAACTCCGCGAGTTGCAGACCCGACAGCGATACGCCGTCAGGCAGCGCCGCGAGCAGCGCGCAGACATGCGCGCCCCATTCCACGCCTTCGCTCAATCGCACCGGTCGCATCTCCTTAGATCAAATGTCGCGGCATTTTCTATTGCGGACATATCATATCTGAATTAAACGGACAAAATATATCCGAAATGGAGAGCGCCATGAATGCGAACGAAGATCGGACGGACGTGCTGGTGATCGGGGGCGGTCTCGCCGGGCTGACGGCGGCGGCGACGGCGGCGCGCGCGGGCGCCCGCGTGCGTTTGCTCGAGCGCGGGCTGACGCTCGGCGGACGGGCGCGGACGCGTGACGAGGGGGCCTATCGCCTCAACTACGGCGCACATGCGCTCTACCGCGGCGGGCCGGCGATGCGCGTGCTCGAAGCGCTGAACATTGCGCCGGACGGTGAGGCGCCGGACTTGAACAACACGTTCGCCGTCTTCGATGGGCGGCTCGAGCTGTTGCCGATCAACACGCTGACGCTGGCGCGGAGCGGACTGTTCAACACCGCCGATAAGATCGACTTCGGCCGCGCTTACGCCAAGTTGGCCGACGGCGCGGCGAACGCGCGCGCAGGCGAGTCGCTGGCGGACGCGCTTGGCCGCATGACCTCGCGACCGCGCGTCCTGGCGATGCTGAACGCGCTCGTGCGGCTGGCGACCTACGCGAACGCGCCGGACGAGCTCGACGCCGCAGCGGTGTTCGAGCAGGCGCGGATGGCCAAGGGCGGCGTCCTCTATCTCGACGACGGTTGGTCGCAGCTCGTCGACGTGCTCGCCGCGCGGGCGGAAGAGGCGGGCGTGGAAATCGAAACCGAAGCGGTCGTGGCGAGCGTTCAACGCCGCGATGAAGTCTGGCGGATCGAAATGGCGAACGGCGACGCTAGCGTCGCGAGATTCGTCATCCTCGCAGTTGAGCCGGACGTCGCCGCTCAGCTGGCGCCCCACGCGAGCAGCCTCAAGCGCGCCGCCGAAAACGCGCGGCCGGCGCGGGCCGTCACGCTCGACATCGGCCTCAGCCGCTTGCCGCGGCCGGATCGAACGTTCGCATTGGGCGTCGACAGCCCGACCTACTTCTCGGTCCACTCCAACATCGCACGTCTCGCGCCCGAGGGCGGCGCATTGGTCCACGTCGCGCGCTACCTGGGGCCCGACGAGGCGCCCGCGCCGGAAATGCTGGCCGAGCTCGAAACGCTGCTTGATCTCGTTCAGCCCGGCTGGCGCGAGCATCTCGCTGCAGAGCAGAAGCTCGCGGGCGCAGTGGTGTCCTTCGACACGCCGCGCGCCGCGGCGGGCGGCTTTAAGGGCCGTCAGCCGGTGGACGTCGGCGAGGGCCTGTTCGTCGCGGGCGACTGGGTTAGTGACGAGGGACTGCTGTCCGACGCCGCTTTCGCGAGCGGGGCGGAGGCTGGGCGCGCGGCCGCCGCCGCGCGTTGGAAGGACGCCGCCTGACGCGGGACGCGCGCTCGCGCATGCCTCATTCTCGCAAACGCGGGGTTTTGTTTGGAAAATCGGTTCCCACCTCTGATGAAGACGCACTAGTGTGCGCGCCGTTCCCTTCAGAGGCGTATTTTCCGAGCGATCCCCATGTCCAAGACATACGACGTCGTCATCATCGGAGGCGGCCCGGGCGGCTACAACTGCGCCATCCGCGCCGGCCAGCTGGGCCTGAAGACTGCGTGCGTGGAGACGCGCGAGACGCTGGGCGGGACCTGTCTCAACGTCGGCTGCATTCCCTCCAAGGCGCTCTTGCACGCGTCCGAGCTCTACGAGGCGGCCCGGACCGAGTTCGAAGGGCTTGGGATCAAGACCACGGGCCTCGACATCGACGTCAAGACGATGCTCAAGCAGAAGGAAGAAGCCGTTGACGGGCTGACAAAGGGCGTCGAGTTTCTGTTCAAGAAGAACAAGGTCGACCACGTCAAAGGCCTAGGCCGCATCAAGGCCGCCGGCGAGGTCGAGGTGACGGCCGCGGACGGCTCCAAGAGCACGCTCAAGACCAAGAACATCGTCATCGCCACGGGCTCGGAGGTGACCCCGCTGCCCGGCGTGACCATCGACGAGGAGAAGATCGTCTCGTCGACCGGCGCGCTGTCGCTAAAGCAGGTTCCCAAGAAGCTGCTGGTCGTTGGCGCGGGCATTATCGGGCTGGAGCTCGGCTCGGTATGGCGGCGTCTCGGCGCGGAAGTGACGGTTGTGGAGTTCCTCGACCGGATCACTCCGGGGGTCGATCTCGAGGTCGCCAAGGCGTTTCAGCGTGCGCTCAAGAAGCAGGGCGTGAAGTTCAAGCTCGGCGCGAAGGTCACCGGCATCGAAAAATCGGGCGGAGGTCTCAAGGCCTCGGTAGAACCGGCAAAGGGCGGCGAAGCTGAAATACTCGACGCTGACGTCGCCCTCATCGCGATCGGCCGGCGCGCCTATACGGAAGGTCTGGGGCTCGAGACGGTCGGGGTGAAAACCGACAAGCGCGGGGTGATCCACACCGATCACTTCAAAACCGCCGCGAAGGGCGTCTGGGCGCTTGGGGACTGCATCGCCGGTCCGATGCTCGCACACAAGGCCGAGGACGACGGCGTCGCCGTCGCCGAGCTGATCGCTGGCAAGGCCGGGCACGTGAACTGGGATCTGGTTCCGGGCGTGATCTACACCAACCCAGAGGTCGCCTGGGTCGGCAAGACCGAGGAGACGCTGAAAGAGGAGGGACGCGCCTACAAGACCGGCAAGTTCCCCTTCACCGCCAACTCGCGCGCGCGGACGAACCACGAGACGGAAGGTTTCGTCAAAGTGCTCGCCGACGCCGAGACCGATGAGATCCTCGGCGTGCACATGATCGGCAAGACCGTCGGCGAGATGATCGCCGAGGCGTGCCTGGCGATGGAGTTCAAGGCGTCGTCCGAAGACATCGCGCGCACCTGCCACCCGCACCCGACGCTCACAGAGGCCGTGCGCCAGGCGGCGATGGGCGTCGAGGGCTGGACGATGCAGATGTAAACTACCCGCCCGCGCAACGACGTTGCGGCGCGCGCGCCTACAGGTTGGAAAAGAAGGGAAGGGACCGGCCAAAGGCCGGTCCCTCGTCCGTCAGCCCCCGGCCGCGAAGCCAAGGGCGAAAACGGATTACTTCTTGCGCGCCGTGCGACGAGCCGCGGGCTTGCGCGCCGCAGGCTTCTTCGCAACGGTCCGGCGGGCGGTCGTCGCCTTCTTGGCGGCGGTCCGGCGAGCCGGGGCCTTCTTGGCGGCCGTCTTGCGAGCCGGCGCCTTCTTGGCCGCAGGCTTCTTCGCCGCAGTCTTGCGCGCCGTGGTCTTCTTGGCGGCCGTCTTGCGAGCGGGGGCCTTCTTCGCCACGGCCCGCTTGGCCGCAGGCTTTCTCACCGCAGCCTTCTTGGCCGCAGGCTTCTTCGCAGCCGTCTTGCGCGCGGCGGGCTTCTTCGCCGCAGTGCGCTTGGCGGTCCGCGTCGCAGCAGCAGCCGCGCGGCGCACCGGGCGCTTGGCGGTCGTCTTGCGAGCGACAGTCTTGCGGGCGGTCTTCTTCGCCGCAGGACGCTTGGCCGCCGTCTTACGCGCCGTGACGCGCTTGGCCGCCGGACGCTTGGCCGCAGTCTTCCGGGCCGTCGTCTTGCGCGCCGTGACGCGCTTGGCCGCCGGACGCTTGGCAGTCGTCTTCCGCGCCGTGGTCTTACGGGCGGTCGTCTTGCGAGCCGTCACCTTCTTGGCGGCGGGACGCTTCTTCGCAGCGACCTTCTTGGCCGCCGGACGACGGGTTGCAGTCTTGCGCGCAACAGGCTTCTTAGCCGTGGTGCGACGCGAGGTCTTAGCCGCAGCCGCTTTCGCGGTCCGCGTCTTCTTTGCCGTCTTGCGGACGGTACGCTTGGTTTTCGTTGCCATTGTTTTGGGCTCCATCAAAGAACGCGCGAAACGCGCACCTATCGGATAGAAGCGTTTCGGTTAACGAGAGATGGCTGGAACGAGGAAATCATCATGCTGATACTTGCATCCTTCCCGCCTGAGCTACCCGCCGGCTGGCTCGTGTGGCCGTTGTGCCGTTGGGCGGCGACCGCAGATGAACACTGGCAAGCCTACGACGACGCCATGGCGGGACTCATCGGCGACGTACAACAAGGATACCCTAAAGCAAATACAATCGTGAACGTTTCTCATTCGGTCACAGTCGACTCTCGTGGACAATTTACGGTGCTCATGACAGGCAATCCGCTCTACTGGCCGGGTCTTGGGGAAGCCTCGGCAGGGATGTAGCGTACACGGATCGACGGGGATCGAGACGCGTGACCATCACCACGAGCAGGCTGCGGCTGGCGGCGTTGACGGTTGCGTCAGCGCGCGATCAGATCGATGCGCAATCGAGATTTTTCAAGCGCTTAGGCGTGCGCAAGCGCATCGACTGGCCGCCGCCGCTCTACGACGACGTCGCCATGTCGTGGATGCTCGACCGTCTCGAGAGCGGCGAGGACCCCGCCTGGCATAGCCGCATAGTGGTCGTCAAAGCGGGCGTCTTCACCTCCTCGCGCGCGGTCGGCGTGGCCGGTTTCAAGGGCCCTCCGGACGCCTCGGGCGAAGTTGAAATTGGTTACTCAATTGTGGCGAGCGAGCAACGCCGCGGCTACTGCTCGGAAGCCGTCGCCGCGCTCTTGAAGTTCGCTTTCGACGATCCGCGCGTCGTCCTCGTCTCCGCGCACACCCTCTGCGACGAGTCGACGGCGGCCTCTCGGCGCGTTCTCGAGCGTGCAAATTTTTTTGGTCCTTTTTCGACTTCGGAGGAGGGTGTCGTGCGCTACGAGCGCCCAAAAGAGGCGTTCGCGAATCACTTTGACGAACCGATTCGGCGAATCAGCGCGGCGAACGCGGGGTGATTCGCGACGGTGATTCGGCGCGACGGATCGTTGAGAGGTTTCGCGCTGCGCTGCGGACGTTCGCAGGCGCCAAACGCGGTGCGGCCGAACTGATCTGACTTGGAAGCGCCTACGCCCGCGGATGCGCCTGATCGTAGACGGCGAGCAGCGTGTCGGCGTCGACATCGGCGTAGATTTGCGTCGTCGACAGGTCCGCGTGCCCCAACAGTTCCTGGATCGTGCGCAGATCCGCGCCGCCGGCGAGCAGGTGCGTGGCGAACGCGTGGCGCAAGGCGTGCGGCGTCGCCGTCGCGGGCAGGCCGAGCCGCGCGCGCAAGTCCTCGACCCGCGCCTGCACTGCGCGCGGACCGAGCGGACCGCCGCGCGCGCCGCGGAACAGCGCCGCCTTGTCCGTCAGCGGATGCGGACAAAGCGCGCGATAGCGCTCTACGGCATCGGCGACGGCCGGCAGGATCGGGACGAGCCGCTCCTTGCCGCCTTTGCCGCGCACGCGCACCGCGTCGCTCAAGGGCGCGTCGGCGCCGACAAGGCCCAGCGCTTCGGAGATCCGCAGCCCTGCGCCGTAGAGCAGCGCCAGGACGGCGGCGTCGCGCGCGCCGATCCAGGGCGCGATGTCGTCGGCGGCGAGGTCGAGCAGCGCGCGCGCGGCGTGCTCGGAAACCGGACGGGGCAGGGTGCGGGCGAGCTTGGGACCTTGCACCAGCGCGAGCTCGTCGTTCTTCACCCCCCAGCGGCGCTCAGCGTAGCGGAAGAAGCTCCGCAACGCGGACAACGCGCGCGCCGTCGAGCGCGGGCTCAAGCCGTCCGGACCGCTGCGGCGTTTGGCGAGATAGGCGCGGAAGTCGCGCGCATAGAGTTCGGCGAGGTCGGACAGACGCACCGCGCCGCCCAGGTGGTCCTCAAGGAAGGAGAAGAACGCCTCGAGATCGCGGCCGTAGGCTTCGCATGTGCGCGGGCTGGCGCGCCGCTCGCCGCGCAGATGGGCGAGGAAGGCGAACCGGGCCTCTTCGGCGGAGATGTTCGTGTTCGACTTGGACATAAGGAGAGCATCGCGCCGGCGGGCTAACGCTTCGTTGCGCCTGCACGCTGTTTCGATCCGCCATACCTTCGCCGCGACTTCTCTCTATGCGGCCCCCTGTATAAAGAGTGCGCGACCAATCCGCCGGGCGAGCGTCATGACCAGCATCTCTCACACTCTGCGATCCGCCGCGGCCTGCGTCGGGCTCCTGCTGCTGGCGGCGTGCATCGGCGGCGGAGGGCGCGTGTTCGAGCCCAAGAGCGACTACGGCTTTCCGCCCGATCCGGAAGCCTATTCCGAGCCCGGCGACTGTCAGGGCGGCTCGCGCCTCGCCGCGGTCGACCTTGAAGAGCCGGAGTATCCGCGCCGCGCGTTCCGCCAGGGCTTGCAAGGCTGGGTGGCGCTGCGTCTCGACGTCGATCCGGACGGGCGCACGCGCAACGTCCGGGTGATCGAAGCCCAGCCCGACGGCCCGTTCAACGGCGCGGCGCGCGGCACGGTGCGGTCGTGGCGGTTCGAGCCGCCCGGCGAGCCGGGGCTCGAACGCTGCGTCGTCGTGCTCGACTACAGGCTCGGCGTTGGACGGATTGGGATTTAGGGCGATAGATCGGCTCGCCCCAAAAAACGGTTCGCCGTTGCAAAAAGAGTTCGAACGATCGGCGAACTGCGCCGAACCGTCACGGTATCGGGCTGCCTCGGCGCGGTCGCCCACAAATGTTTGCGCGTTCGGGCCGAGTTCCGGTCGCGAGCGATTCAGGCTTGGTCTAAAGTCCTGATTCGCTGAGCGAGTCGGCGGCGCTCCCAAGCAACTTTTTGGGGCTCCGCCACCCTCGCGCGGTGAATGGGACACATAAAAACAGGGGGCGAGTCCCGGCCGGGGGCGTTGTGCGGCCAAACGGGACAGCCGTTGCGACATGTTCGACGTGCAACTTGAGACTCTGCCCTTGGTGATCACGGGCGGCTCAGTCGCTTTCGCGCTCGGGGTTTTGCTCTGGTCGGTGCAGTTCACCGCCGGCGCCCGTGCGACGCAGAACTCCTGGCGCGAGAAGACCGACGATCTCGAGCGCAAGCTTGCGCGCTCGGATGCGATCTTCTCAGCGCATCCCGGCGTGATCCTGGTCTGGGACAACGACGCCGAAGCGCCCGCCGACGACGCCGGCCTCGAGATAGAGGACGCGGGCGAGGCGTTCGCCGAAGCTGACGATGACGACGATGAAGAGACGGGCAAGTCTCGCCGCGGAGACGCGCACCTTTATGACTGGGGCGCGCCGAAGGTGTTCGGCTCGCCGCCTGCGCTTGCTGTGTTCTTCAAGTGGACCGAGGGCGGGGTGCGCCGCGACGCGGGCTCGGCGATCCTCGACGGTCTCGCCGACTGGGATGCGATCGACGGCGCGGGCGAGAAGACCACGCTGCGCAAGTCGCTCGAAGCGCTGCGCGAGCGCGGCGAGCCGTTCTCGCTGACGCTCGACACCCCGCGCGGCGGCCGCATCGATGCCGACGGCCGGCCGGCCGGCGGCAGGGTGGTGCTGTGGCTTGCGGACTCCACCATCAAGGGCGTCGAGGTCACCCGTTCGTCCGACGCGCTGCGCGGCGAGGCGGTCGGCGCCGATCCGCTGGCGTTCGTCGACGTGCTCGACAAGGCGCCGTTCCCGATGTTCCGCCTGTCGTCGTCGGGCAAGCTGCAGTCGGCTAACACCGCCTATGCGACGCTCGTCGGCGCGCGCAACGTCCAGGATGCGATCGGCCGCGACCTGCAGATCGACAAGGAAACGCGCGAGCAGGCGAGAAAAGCGGTCGCGCACGGCGCGCGGGTCGACGAGCGTCGCGCCGTCGTCGCCGGGGGCGAGCGCCGTCACTACGCGATCTCGACTTTTCCGATCTCGGGCGGCGTCGGCGGCGTGGCGATCGACGTCACCCGCGAGCAGGACGCCCGCGACGCGCTCGAGCGCCACGTCCGCGCTCAGGACGACGCGCTCAACCATCTGCGCGACGCCGTGGCGATCTTCGGCCCCGACCAGACCCTCGTGTTCCATAACCGCGCCTTCCGCGTGCTGTTCGATCTCGACGAGGCTTGGCTCAACCAGCGTCCGGCGCACGGCGCGCTGCTCGATCGGCTGCGCGAGCGCCGGATGATCCCCGAGCAGGCCGACTACCAAGCCTGGCGCGCCGGTGAGCTGGCGAGCTACGCCAGCGCCGACGGCGAAGGTCCGGAAGAAGAGTGGACGCTGCCCGACGGGCGGCTTTTGCGCGTCGCGCGGCTGCGCCACCCGTTGGGCGGGCTCCTGCTGATCTTCGACGACATGACCCGCGAGATGACGCTCGAGGCGGGCTACACCCAGCAGATCCGCGTTCATCGCGCGACCTTGGACAAGCTCTCCGAGGGCGTCGTCGTGTTCGGCATGGACGGCCGGCTGCGGCTGCACAATGCCGCGTTCGAGACGATGTGGGGACTGAAGGCCGGCCAGCTGCGCGAGGGGGCGAGCTTCGACGAGGTGGTCGCCGCCTGCCTGCCGCTCTTTTCCGATCATGAGGAGTGGGCGGAGATCAAGGCGCGGATCACCGACGCCGGCCACGAGTCTCGTCAGGCGATCCTCTGCGAGATCCGCCGCTCGGACAACACCATCCTGACCTACTCCCAGCGGCCGCTGCCCGACAGCTCGACCGTCATTTCCTTCCACGACGTCACGGCCGCCAAGCGGCTCCAAGACGCTCTGAAGGACCGCAACGATGCGCTCGTCGCCACTGACCGGATGAAATCGCGGCTGGTCGAGAACGTCTCCTACCACCTACGCGCGCCGCTGACCTCGGTGATCGGCTTTGCGGAGCTGCTCGAAGCGACGATCCTCGGCAAGCTGACCGAAGGCGAGGCGAGCCATCTCGCCGCGATCCTCGAAGCAGGCTCAACGCTCAACCGTCTGGTCGAGGACATCATCGACGTCGCCGCGATCGAGGCGGGCACGATCGAGATCGACCCCGCCGAGATGCCGGTCGAGCCGGTGCTCGAAAGCGCCTGCACGCTGGTGAAGACCCGCGCCCAGGAAACCAAGGTGCGCCTGTCGATCGCCTGCGCACCCGACGTCGGCTCGATCCGCGCCGACCAGCGCCGGATCAAGCAGGTGATCTACTATCTGCTCTTGAACTCTCTTGATCACACGCTTGAGGGCGGCTCGATCGAAGTCGGCGCGGCGACCGAGGGTTCGGGCGTGCGCATCTGGGTCGAGGACGACGGCGAGGGCATTCCGATCGAGCAGCAAGGCAAGGTGTTCGACGCCTTCCAAAGCGGCGCGCACGGCGGCGCCGGCCTCGGGCTGACGCTGGTGCGCGAGTTCGTGGAGCTTCACGGCGGCTGGGTCGACATCGAGTCGATGCCCAACGTCGGCACCTGCGTGACCTGCCACCTCTTGAAAGCCCCGCCCGACGAAACCCGCGGCAAGGCTCCCGAGCGTCAAAGCGAGAAGTAGGGCCGAGCACCAGCTTCGCCGCGCTCTTTCTTCGCAGTTTCACGAGCCTTTCAATGCGGCCCTCGTGCGCTAGGGTTCCAGCAGGATGAAGCGCGGTTCCGGCGGGATTCCGGCGAACGCGAACGGGAGAGCACGCTCATGAACATCGACGAAGCCAAGGTGCGCGAGCTGGCGCTGCATGCGCGCGCCTACGACGCCAAGGAAGACGTCACCGATCCCAGCGGCGATCCGGAGTCGGGCGAGGACGTGGACCTGATGCGCTCGACCCGCGGCGATCCCGGGCGCCAGGAGATGGCCGACATCATCGACGGTCTCGACGAGGAGGCCCAGGCCGAGCTTGTCGCCTTCTATTGGATCGGGCGCGGCGACTATGAAGGCGGCGACTTCGCGACCGTCGTCGCTGAGGCGCGCGGCCGCAAGACCGGCTCGACGAGCGGCTACCTCCTCGGCGCACCGCTCCTGGGCGACCACCTCGAAGCCGGCCTCGACGCCGTGCTCGACGCGGATACGGCGGATGATGCGTGAGGGGAGGGAAGAGTCTCTACCCTTGATGCTCCGGCATGCGCACCACCAGCCCGTCCAGCTCGTCGGTGACCTGAATCTGGCACGACAGGCGCGAGTTCTCGCGGACGTCTTCGGCGAAGTCGAGCATCGACTGCTCCATCGAGCTGGGCCCGCCGACCTTCTCCGTCCACGCTGGATCAACGAACACGTGGCACGTCGCGCAAGCGCAGGCGCCGCCGCAGTCCGCGTCGATCCCCGGCACCGAATTCTTCACCGCGCCTTCCATGACGGACGAGCCCTTGGGCACGTCGATGACGTGCTCGGTCCCGTTGAACTCGATGTAGGTGATTTTCGCC
>JASFUX010000039.1:0-16746 GCA_050050115.1 Maricaulaceae bacterium
ACAGCTGGCGGCTGGACGCAGCCGACGGGCTCGGCTAACGATCGAAACAAGAGGGGGCGCGCTTGGGCGGGAGCGCAGGGATGACCGGGCTGACGACCCGCAAGGTGATCGGCGTGCGCCGCAAGGGGGCGATGAAGGCATTGATCCGACGCGCCCGCGACTTGGCCCTGGTCCTCGCCGCAGCAGGCATTCCCGCCCTTTCGGCTTTCGGCCCTGCGGCCGCCCAGACCACGTGGCAGGTCGGCGCGGACCCTGCAGAACAGGCCGTGGCCGAAACCGAAGGGCTCGTCTATCTCGAAGCCGACACGGTCGAGCTTGACGACGCCACCGGTCGCTACATCGCGCGCGGCAACGTCGTCATCACCTATCAGCAGCGCACGCTCTACGCCGACGAAGTGATCGTGTTCCCCGAACAGGACCGGGTCCTCGCTTCAGGCAACCTCCGCGTCGTCGACGCCACCGGCGTCGTCACCCACGCCGAGAGCGCTGAGTTCTCTCAAGACCTCAATTCCGGCGTGCTCGAGGCGCCTGTCGCGCTGATGCCCGGCTCGGGCACGGCCGGCGCCGCGCTCGCCGTCCGCAGCGGCGGCTCGGTGAACGAGCTTCGGCGCGCTTTTTACACCGTATGCGAAGTTTGTGCGGAGGAAGGCGAGCAGGCCCGCCCGACGTGGCGCTTGCGGGCGCGCCGGGTGACCCAGGATGAAGACGCGCAGATGCTCTACTATCGCGACGCGATGCTGGAGATCAAAGGCGTCCCGGTGCTCTATACGCCGTTCTTCGCCCACGCCGATCCGAGTTCGGAGCGTCGCTCGGGGTTCCTTCTGCCCTACTTCGGGGAATCTTCGCGCACCGGCGCCTTCTACGAACAGCCTTACTATTGGGCGATCTCGCCCAGCCAGGACGTGACGATCTCGCCGCGGCTGATGTCGAGCGCCAACCCCATCGTCGCGTTCGAGCACCGCAAGAAGTTCTTCTCCGGCGGCTCGCTCATCCAGGGATCGCTGACCTACGAGGCCGAGTTCGACAACGACGGGAACACGTTCGGCGAGCAGACCTGGCGCGCTCATTTGTTCACCGACGCAGAATTCGAGATGACCCCCAATTGGAACTGGGGCCTGGCGGTCGAGCGCGTCAGCGACGACCTCTATTTCCGCCGCTACGAGATCGACGACGCCGAAGCCGATCGCGGCCTCTATCGCCGCAACTCCAAGCGGCTGCTCAGCCAGCTCTACATAGAAGGCGTTTCGGACGACTACTACGGATCGCTCGCCGGTCTCTCCTATCAAGGCCTGCGCGCCGGGGACGACGAGGATCTGTTCCCGATCGTGCTGCCGTTCGGCCGCTATGAGCGCACCTTGTCGAACAATCTGCTCGGCGGGCGGCTCACCGGCGGCGCGTCGGTCGCCGTGCTCGAGCGCGCCGAGGCCGACGACAGCCGCCGGTTCAGCCTCGAATTCGACTGGCGCCGGCAATTCATCGCGCCGGGCGGGATCGTCGCCGAGCCGTTCGGCCAGTTGCGAGGCGACGTCTATTCGGTGTCGGATTTCGTCACGCCGGACAATCAAGCGATCGACGAGGAAGTCTTCTCTCGCGGCCTGGGCTACGTCGGCGCGCAAGTGAGCTGGCCGGTCGGTCGCAGCGCGGGGGCATTCGATCTGATCGTCGAGCCGGTGGCGCAGTTCGTCTATTCCCCCACCGGCGGCAACGACCCGCGCATTCCGAACAATGACAGTCTGATCACAGAGCTCGACGAAGCGAACATCTTCGAGCCGAACCGATCGCCGGGCTACGACGTTTGGGAAGACGGGACGCAATCGGTGTTCGGCGCGCGCGCTACGGCCCGTTGGGGAACCCAGAGCGAAGCGGCGTTGTTCATCGGTCAGGCTTACCGCTCGCAGGACGCCTATGAGTTCCCTCAGGCCTCGGGCCTTTCGGGTTCGACCTCTGACGTCGTCGGGGCGGCCTCGTTCCAGCTTGATCCGCGCCGTCGCGTCTCCGCCCGGTTCCGCTTGGATCACTCGACGCTCGATCTCAGCAAGCTCGATCTCGACGCGGCCTACGCGCTCGGCCGGGCGTCCGTGTCGACGAAGTACCTGCGGTTCGCCGACGACATCGCCGTGACCGGTCCGCGGGAGGAGCTGTCGATGACGGCGGGGGTCGAGTTCACCAACCATCTCGGCGCCTACTACCGCACGACGCTCGATCTCAGTGCGGACGAAACGCGCTTTGCGTTCTTCGGCCTCGTCTACGACGACGAGTGTTCGCGCTTCGAGCTGATCTACAAGTTCGACGGCACGCAGGACCGCGCCTTGGACGAGGGCGATTCCATCCGTCTGCAATTCACGCTGACGTCCCTGGGCACCTTCGGCCAGCGCGACTGAGACTCTCGGCGGCAGCTGCGTTCTGCAGCTCAGAACCCCAGCTTTCAAAATCTCGCCGCATTAGGCGGACACCTGATCTTGGAAGATGGATCGGGAGGGTGAATCGGAGCATCGCATGCTCGTGCTCAAGCGCCACGCGAGCGGCGCCTTGCGATTGCGTACATGCGGTGTTGGGCTATTGTGGTGGCCAACCCTGGCGAACCCCCTCATCGACGCCGGAAATCGACGTAATTTGAAAGACATAGGTCGCATCGTGAAACACCGTATCTCGCGCGCGAGCTTGGTCGGCGGGTTCCTCGCCGCATCCGTCTGCGCCACCGCCCCCGCCAGCGCGCAGCAGCAATCAGCCTGCCCGCCCGGCATGACGCCGAGGACCGAAGGCTCGGTTCTGCAGCTCGCCGACGCCAATCTTCGAGATGAAGGCATCGCCGCCGTGGTCAACGGCGACATGATCTCGAAGTACGACGTGCGCCAGCGCATGGGGCTGATCATCATGACGACAGGCGTGAACCCCACGCCCGAAATCGTCGGCCGCATTCAGCAACAGGCCCTCAATTCGCTGATCAACGAACGGGTGAAGCTGCAAGCTGGGCGCGAACTGTTCGAGCTTGAGGTGCCTCAAGAAGAGATCAACGCCGATTTCGAGAACCTTGCTCGAACGAACAACGCGTCAGTCGAAGACATCTGTCGCTCCCTCGTCGACTTCGGCATCGATCCCGACACCCTCGAAGATCAGATTCGCGCCGACATCGCGTGGCAAATCATGGTCTCGGGCCGCTACCGCGAGCACGTCCGCGTCTCGAACCACCAAATCGATCAAATGCTCCAGCGCCTCGCCGCGAGCGCCACCGAACCCCAGTATCAGATCTCGGAGATCCTGCTTTCGCCTCCGCCGGACGCCAGCGACGAAGACATCGCAGCCGGCATCCAGGACATCTTTCAGCAGCTTGAGAACGGCGCCTCCTTTCCGGCCGTCGCGCGGCAGTATTCGGCCGCGGCGTCGGCGATCAACTTTGGCGACATCGGCTGGGTTCGCGGCGGCGAGC
Organism: Maricaulaceae bacterium; assembly: GCA_050050115.1. GTDB lineage: Bacteria > Pseudomonadota > Alphaproteobacteria > Caulobacterales > Maricaulaceae > JASFUX01. The sequence goes on from JASFUX010000039.1 coordinate 3,428, forward strand.
TCAGGCCCGAGATCGCCGAGGCCGTCGCCGTGATGGCGCCCGGCAACATCTCCTCGCCGATCTATACGCCCGACGGCATCTATCTGATCGCGCTGCGCGACAAGTCCGACGCGCAGAACCCTGAGCGGGTCTCGCTGATGCAGGCGCTGGTGTCGTTTTCAGAAGACGCGAGCGAGGACGAGATCGCCGACCTTGACCGCGATCTGAGACGCGCAGCGCGCGGCGTGCGCAACTGCTCCGAGTTCGACGAGATTTCCGACGCCTCGGTGGGCGCGACCGTGAACGATCTCGGCTTCGTGCCGCCTGGCAACCTCGCCGAGCCGTTCCGGATCGCCGTCGATCAGATGCAGCCCGGTGACGTCTCCCAGCCGATCCGGCATCGCAACAACCTGGTGATCCTGGGGCTCTGCGAGCGCAGCATGACCGCCGGCGCGGAGCTGCCCACGCGCGAGGAAATCGAAAACCGTCTGATCAGCCAGCAGCTCGACCTGATCGCGCGGCGCTGGGAACGCGACCTGCGCCTCGCCGCGACGATCGACAACCGCCTGGGAAGCTGACGGCGAGCAGGGGGAGAGCGCTCTGACCTCCTCGGCCGAAGCGTCGACACCCTCTCGCCCGCCCCTCGTCCTGACGCAGGGCGACCCTTCCGGCATCGGTCCCGAGATCACGCTCGCCGCGTGGGAGCGTCTGCGCGAAAATTCCCCGCCGTTCTTCGTGGTCGGCGATCCGGTCCTCTATGGCGCGCGCGCCGCAGTCATCGACGACGCCTCCGAAGCCGTCGCCGCGTTCGCCAAGAGCTTGCCCGTCCTGCCCCGCCCTCTGGTCGAGCCGGCGAAACCCGGCGCGCCCTCGGTCGCCAACGCAGGCTGCGTGCTCGCTTCGATCGACGAGGCGATCGACGCGGTTGAGGAGGGCCGCGCCGCGGCGATCGTGACCAATCCGATCTCCAAGGCGATCCTCCACCGCGCCGGCTTCGACCTTCCCGGACACACCGAGTATCTCGCGCAGCGGTCGGCCAGCGAGGACGACGAAGCGGCCGACGGCCAAGCGCCCGCGCGCGGACCGGTGATGATGCTTGTCGGCGGCGGGATCCGCGTGGCGCTCGCTACCATCCATGTTCCGTTGCGCGCCGTTCCCGACGCCCTCACGGTCGAAAGCGTCGTCAACGTGGCGCGCGTCACGGCCGCGGCGCTCGCACGCGATTTCGGCGTCGAGGCGCCCGCGATCGCGCTCTGCGGGCTTAATCCGCATGCGGGCGAAAGCGGCGACATCGGCGTCGAGGAAATCGAGATCATCAATCCAGCAGCCAAGGTGCTGCGCGAAGATCACGGTCTTGACGTCACAGACGCTCTGGCTGCGGACGGCCTGTTCTCCGCGCGCGAGCGCGCACGCTATGATGCGATCATCGCGATGTATCACGACCAGGGGCTGGTTCCCGTGAAGGCGCTCGACTTCGACAACGCCGTCAACGTCACCTTGGGGCTCGACGTTGTGCGCACCTCGCCCGACCACGGCGTGGCTTTCGGGATCGCCGGACAAGGGGTTGCGCGTCCCGACAGCTTGATCGCCGCCATCGAGCTCGCCGCCGAGATCGCAGCGCGCCGCGCAACGGCCGCCCGGCAAATCGAATGAGCGTTCACGACCTGCCGCCGCTGCGCGAGGTGATCGCCGCGCACGGGCTCGCCGCGAACAAGGCGCTCGGCCAGCACTTCCTGCTCGATCTCAACCTCACCGCCAAGATCGCGCGCTTCGCCGGGCCGCTTGACGACCGCGTCGTCATCGAGGTCGGACCGGGGCCTGGCGGGCTGACGCGCGCGCTGCTCAACGCTGGCGCTGCTGGCGTGATCGCCGTGGAGAAGGACGCTCGGTTCATCCCGGCGCTGTCCGAGCTCGAAGGCGCGGCGGGCGGGCGCCTGCACATCGAGCACGCGGATGCTCTCACACTGGACGAGCCGCGCCTGCTCGCCTCAGTCGCGCCGGACCGCAAATGCTGCGTCGTCTCGAACCTGCCGTACAACGTCGGCACCCAGCTTCTGATCAAGTGGCTTTCCGGACCGACCTGGTGGGAGAGCCTGACGCTGATGTTTCAGTACGAGGTGGCCGAGCGGATCGTCGCCCGGCCGGGCCAGTCGGCCTATGGGCGCCTCGCCGTGCTGAGCGCGCTGCGCGCCATGCCCCAGCCCGGTTTCGGCGCGCCGGCCCGCGCGTTCACGCCGCCGCCCAAGGTCGACAGCGCCGTCGTCCGACTCGACCCGATCGCCGATCCCTACCCCGACGTCCAGGCGCTCGAGACGGTGACGGCGGCCGCCTTCGGCCAGCGGCGCAAGATGCTGCGCAAGAGCCTCAAGCAGCTCGGCGACGCTATGGGTCTTATCGAAGCGGCGAACGTCGACCCCAAGGCCCGTCCCGAGGACCTCGCGCCAGCCGATTTCGCGCGGCTGGCGACCGCCTGGCGCGCGACTACTTCCGGTTCGGGTCGAGCTTCCTGACGAAATCGGCGAGCCAAGGCTGGCGCGAGCGCTTCAAACGCTCGGACCGCAGGATGCCTTCAAGATCGGCGGCGGTGCGGTCGAGATCGTCATTGACCAGCACGTAGTCGTATTCGGCCCAGTGGGTGATCTCCTTCCAGGCGCCATCAAGCCGCGTCTGGATCACCTCGTCCGTATCCTGAGCGCGCTTCTTCAGCCGGTCGGCCAGCTCAGGCATCGACGGCGGTAGGATGAACACCGAGACCACGTCGCTGTCGCGCTCGAGGATGAGCTGCTGAGCGCCCTGCCAGTCGATGTCGAGAAGCACGTCACGGCCGTGCTCGAGCGTTTCGAGCACCGGCTCGCGCGGCGTGCCGTAGCGAAAGCCGTGCACCTTGGCCCACTCGTAAAAGTAATCCTCGCGCGCACGCGTCTTGAAGTCGTCCTCGGCGAGGAAGAAGTAGTCCTTGCCCTCGACCTCTCCCGGCCGCGGCGGACGCGTCGTCGCCGAGACCGAAAGCATGATGTCCGGGTGGTTGGCGAGCAGGCGCCGCGACAGGGTGGTCTTGCCCGCGCCCGAGGGGCTGGAGATCACGAACAAGAGGCCGCGACGGCGTCGCTCGTCACTCGACATTCTGCGCCTGCTCCCGGAACTGATCGATCGCGGCCTTCAAGTCGAGCCCGATTCGCGTCAGTTCGCCGTCAGAAGACTTCGAGCATAGCGTATTGGCTTCCCGGTTGAACTCCTGAGCGAGAAAATCGAGCTTGCGCCCGGCGGGCTCGGCGCCGGCGAGGAGGTTGCGCGCCGTGACGACGTGCGCCGCCAGCCGGTCCAGCTCCTCGCGCACGTCCGCCTTGACCGCCAGAAGCGCCGCCTCGGTGGCGAGCCGTTCTTCAGGCAGATCACCCTCCAAGAGCTCCGCGAGCCGTTCGCGCAGGCGCTCATGAATCGCGCTCGGCTGAGCCGCGGCGAGGCGCGTCGCCTCGCCTGCAAGCCGCTCGATGTCGTCGACGATCACGCTCAGTATGCTTGAGAGCGCCGCGCCCTCGTCGCGCCGCGCCTGCTCGAGCGCGCCGAGCGCGTCATTGAGCGAGATGAGAATCTCCGTCGACAGACGCTCCTCCTCTTCCGCATCGACAGACGAGTCGTCGGTCTTAAGCACGCCCCTCAACGCCAGAAGACCGTCGAGCCGCGCCGGCTCGACCACGCCCGGCTCGATCACCGACCGGCTCGCCTCGATCACGGCTTTGAGCTGATCGAGATCTACCTGCGCCCGCGCTTCGGTCTCTTCACGCCGGACCTGCAGGTTGAGCTGAAACGAACCGCGCTTGAACCGCGACTTCACCGCTTCGCGGGCGGGCGGTTCGAGACCGTCAAAGCCCGGCGGCGTGCGCGCGCGCAGATCGAGCCCGCGGCCGTTGACGCTCTTGACCTCCCACACCCAGCTGACAGCGCCGCGCGATCCCTCGGCGCGGGCGAAACCGGTCATGCCGGAGAGGCGGGGCTTGGCGCTCACTGGCTCGCCGTCTCGCGCAGCGAATTGCGGCAGCGGCGCCATTCGTTGCGGCGGCGCTCATGTTCGTTGAGCGTCGAGGTGAAGTGGTGCTTGCCGTCGCCTTCGCAGCTGGCGACGAAGTAGAGGATCGGCCGCTCGCCCTCGGGCGTTGGCTCAGGGTTGAGCGTCGCGGCGATCGCGTCCCGGCCTGGGTTGGAGATCGGCGTCGGCGGCAGGCCGTCACGCTCATAGGTGTTGTACGGGTTGTCCGGACGCCGCAACTCCGGGCCCAGCGGCTCGATGTTGAGCGGCCGGCTCTGATCCTCAAGCCATTCGCCGTAGATGATCGTCGAGTCCATCTGCAGGCGCATCGGACGGGCGAGGCGATTGCGCACCACTGCGGCGACCTTGCCGCGCTCGTCGGCCCGCCCGGTCTCCTTCTCGACGATCGACGCGGCGATGATCGCCTCTCCGATGGTGTCGTAGGGCAGGTCCTCGGCGCGATTCGGCCACAGCTCGGCGATCAGCTCCTGCTGATGGCGCGCCATGCGTTCGAGCAGCTCCTGGCGCTGCGTCCCGCGGGTGACAGAGTAGGTCTCGGGCAGCAGCGCGCCCTCGGGCGGCACTTCGGCCACTTCGCCGGTCAGCAGATCGGACGCGTTGATGATTTGAACGATCTGGTAGCTGGTCAAGCCCTCCGCGAAGGTGATCGAGTAGTCAATCACGCGGCCCTCCGAGAGCTGATTGTAGACTTCCCGCATGCTGGCGCCGGCGGGAATGAGATATTCGCCGGCCTTCAAAGAGCGCTCGCCTTGCTCAAGCGTGACGCCCGCGCGAAAGACGAGGCGATTGGTGATGACGCCCTCGGACTCGAGCTGCGCGGCGATTGCGTTCAAGCCCGACCCCGGCGCGAGCTGGATGGTGGCGTCCTCAGCATGAGGCCCGGCGCTTTCGAACTGCATGGCGAGCCAGTAGTAGCCCCCCGCCAGCGCCCCGAAGCCCGCAACCGCGAGAACGGTCATCGTCACCAGCATGACGCCAAGGACGCCCAGGCCCTTTTTCTTTCCGGCTTTCTTCTTGTCGTTTTTTTTCGCGCGCTTGTCGGGCTTTCCGCCGCCGCCGCCGCGTGGTGTTTCGCTGCCCGGCGTTCCGCCGTTGCTCGCCGCGCTCACGAGACTTCGGCGAACACCACCGAAGCGTTGGTGCCGCCGAACCCAAAGGAATTCGACAGCGCCGCGCGCACCGGCCGGCTCACCGCCTCTTTCGGCGCGAGGTTGATCGAGGTGTTCACGGACGGATTGTCGAGATTGAGCGTCGGCGGACAGATGTCGTCGCGGATCGCCAGGATCGAGAACACCGCCTCGACCGCGCCGGCCGCACCCAAGAGGTGTCCGATGGCTGACTTCGTCGACGACATGACCAAATCGTTCGCCGCGTCTCCAAACAGGCGCTCGACCGCTTTCAACTCGATCTCATCGCCCAGCGGCGTCGAGGTGCCGTGGGCGTTGACGTAGTCGATATCAGAAGGGGAAATCGCCGCGTCCGCAAGCGCGGCCTGCATCGCGCGGAAGCCGCCGTCGCCGTCTTCGGCCGGGGCGGTGATGTGATAGGCGTCGCCCGAAAGCCCGTAGCCCATGACTTCGGCGTAGATGGTCGCGCCGCGCGCCTTGGCGTGCTCGTACTCCTCAAGCACCACCGCGCCCGCACCCTCGCCCATAACGAAGCCGTCGCGGCCCTCGTCGTAAGGGCGCGAGGCGGCCGCCGGATTGTCGTTGAAGCCGGTCGACAGCGCCCGGCAAGCAACGAAGCCGCCGATGCCGAGCCGGCAGATCGCCGCTTCGGCGCCGCCGGCGACCATCACGTCCGCATCGCCACGCGCAACCAAGCGGCTGGCGTCGCCGATCGCATGCGCGCCGGTCGAGCAGGCGGTGACGACGGCGTGGTTGGGGCCTTTGAGCCCGTGCCTGATCGACACCTGTCCCGACGCGAGGTTGATCAGCATCGCCGGGATGACGAACGGCGAGAGCCGCCGCGGGCCCTGCTTGTCGAGCGTGATCGAGGCGTCGTAGATCGTCTGTAGACCGCCGATCCCCGAACCGATCAGCACGCCGGCGCGCTTGCGCGCATCTTCGTCGGCCGGGGTCCAGCCGGAGCTTGCGATCGCGTCGTCCGCCGCGGCGATGGCGTAGACGATGAATTCGTCGACCCGCCGCAGCTCTTTCTTGTCGAGCACGTCGAGCGCGTCGAACGCGCCCTCGACGTCGGGGCCGCCGCCCGAGCGGCCATCCTTCAAGGGCACCTGACAGGCGACCTGACAGGCGAGATCGTCGATCTCGAAGCCCTCGATGCGGCCGGCGCCGGACTCCCCGGCGAGCAGCTTGCGCCATGTCACGTCGACGCCGCGGCCAAGCGGCGTGACGAGCCCGAGACCGGTGACGACGACCCGACGCGTCATGCGATCTTAGGAAGCTTTTTCGGAGATGAACTTCACCGCGTCGCCGACCGTTTGGATGTGCTCGGCGGCGTCGTCAGGGATCTCGATGTCGAATTCTTCTTCGAACGCCATGACCAGCTCGACGTTGTCGAGCGAGTCCGCGCCCAGATCGTCGATGAAGCTGGCTTTTTCGGTGACCTTGTCTTCTTCGACAGAGAGGTTGTCGATGACGATTTTCTTCACACGATTCAGGATGTCTGCAGCGTCGGCCATCTAAACCTCACAGGCTGAAAGTGCGGCGAAACGAACGCCGGATATAGCGGGCGCGCGTGCGGTTGAAAACACCGTCGTTCCCCGCCCCCTTCTTAGGATTTGCGGGCAGGTAGCACACTTTATCTGGGATGACCAGCAGCCCAAACGGCAGTTTTGGGCCGGCCGTTTCCCGCCCTTCTAGACCATCGCCATGCCGCCGTTGACGTGCAGGGTCTGGCCGGTGACGTAGCCGGCCTCCGCGCTCGCCAGATAGACGGCGGCGGCGGCGACGTCATCGCCGGTCCCAAGCGCTCCGGCGGGGATGCGCGCAAGGATCGTCTCGCGCTGCGCCTCGTTGAGCGCGTCGGTCATCGGCGAGGCGATCATTCCCGGCGCGATGCAGTTCGCGGTCACGCCGCGGGACGCGACCTCCTGGGCGAGCGACTTGGTGAAACCGATCATGCCCGCCTTGGAAGCGGCGTAGTTGGCCTGACCCGGATTGCCGGTGACGCCGACCACCGAGGTCACGCCGATGATCCGTCCGTGGCGCTGCTTCATCATGCCCCGCAGCGCGGCCCGCGCGAGACGGAAATACGACTCAAGGTTGACCTTCAGGACCGCGTCCCAGTCCTCGTCCTTCATCCGCATCAAGAGGCCGTCGCGCGTGATCCCGGCGTTGGCCACCAGTATGTCGAGACCTCCGAGCGCCTCGCTCGCCTGACCGACCAGCGCATCGACCGCGGCCGCGTCGTTGAGGTCGCAGGGCGTGACCGCAACGCGTTCGCCCAGCTCGCCGGCGAGCGCCTCAAGACGCTCGGCCCGGGTGCCCGACAGCGCCACGTGCGCGCCCGCGCCATGGAGCGCTTTGGCGATCGCCCCGCCAAGACCGCCGGTCGCCCCGGTGACCAGGGCTTTCTTTCCGTCCAATGAGAACACTTACGAAGCTCCTTCCAGCGCGCCGGCGAACGCGGCCAAATCCTCGGGACCGTTCAGCGCGATTTCTTCGACGTCCGGCGCGGCGCGCTTCAACATCCCTGTCAAAACCTTGCCCGCGCCAGCCTCGGCCATCCGCGTGACGCCCGCGTCCGCCATGAAGGCGATGCTCTCGCGCCAGCGCACGCGGCCGGTGACCTGAGCGACGAGCTGATTGCGGATGGTCTCGGGATCGTCGGTCGGCTCGGCCGACACATTGGCGACGACGGGAACTTTCGGCGCATTGATCGCCGCCGTCTCGAGCGCCTCGCTCATCACCTCGGCGGCGGGCTGCATCAAAGCGCAGTGAAACGGCGCGGACACCGGCAACAGCATCGCTTTGCGCACGCCAAGCTCGCGCACCGCGGCGATCGCGGCCTCGACCGCTTCCTTCGCGCCGGAGATGACGATCTGGCCGGGCGCATTGTCGTTGGCGATGTCGCAGACGCCCTTCGAGCGCGCCACCGCGCAGGCGTCGAGCACCTGGTTCATCTCGGCGCCCAGAAGCGCCGCCATGGCCCCCTCGCCCACCGGAACCGCCGCCTGCATCGCCCGGCCGCGCACCCGCAACAGCCGCGCCGCGTCGGCGATCGTCAGCGCGCCCGCGGCCGCGAGCGCCGAATATTCCCCAAGGCTGTGACCGGCGACGTAGGAGGCCGCGGTCACTTCAACGCCGTGATCGGCCTTGAGGCTGGCCATCACCGCAAGGCTCGCCGCCATCAGCGCCGGTTGAGCGTTCTCGGTCAGCGTCAGCTCGTCGCCGGGCCCCTCAAACATCAGATTCGAGAGCTTTTGGCCGAGCGCGTCATCAATCTCGTCGAGCACAGCGCGCGCGGCGGAAGAGGCGTCGGCGATCGCCTTGGCCATCCCGGGCGACTGGCTGCCTTGTCCGGGAAAAAGGAATGCGAGGGTCATGGGGTTTCCACCGTTGGTCTCGTCACGGCTTTGTCGTCGGGCGTTGGTGTGCCGCGCCGGGGCGCGAAGGGCAAGGCGGAAGAGGTACCCCCAGGGCGCTCAATCCGACGCTAGTAGAGGTGACGATTTCAGTTGCTAGTCAGTTCCACTCGACTGATTGGGTGGTGCAGCGCTGTCAGACGAAGGGCCTAGTTTCAGTATTTTCTTGAGCCGACGCCATTTCAAAATCAGATCGCCGATGTCATCCAGAATCCCGCCGGAAGCCCTTAAGACCCCACGGCACCCCGAAATGAATGCCGTTGCTGCACCCGGCAGCCCCGCTACGAAGACGGCGAGCCCACATAGTGCTGGCGGTACGTAGTCGAAAAAATCGTGCCAATTCGGCATGTTGGGCCTCATCGTCGTTCCGCCCAAACGCAATCACGTTCAGACGCGACGGATGACGCACCCAAACGTTCACCAGCCCAACGCACGCAAAGTCGATCGGTTCCCCAACCCCTTGCTTTTCCACATCCCCCCGCCTAAACACGCCGCTTCCAGTCCCGCGGTCCGGGCGCTTGTTCGCTTTCGGATCCATCGCGCGCCGTCTTCGGCCCTTCGAGGGGCGCGCGCCGCGGGTCGCTTCAGAAGGGAAGAGCAATGCCTCTTTACGAGCATACCTTCATCGCGCGCCAGGACATCTCGCCCCAGCAGGTCGACGCGCTGGTCGAAGACGTCAAAACCCTGCTCAAGGAGCACGGCGGCGACGTCAAGAAATACGAATACTGGGGCCTTAAAAACCTCGCCTACCGGATCAACAAGAACCGCAAGGGCCATTACGCCCACCTCGGCGTCGAGGCGCCCGCGCCGGCGATGCACGAGGTCGAGCGGCGACTGAAGCTGCACGAGGACGTGCTCCGGCACTTGACGATCCGGGTCGACGACATCCCCGAAGGTCCCTCGCCCATCCTCGCCAAGCGCGAAGAGCGCAAACGCCGCGATCGTGATCGCGACGGCGACGGTGGAGGACGGGACGGCGGCGGCCGTGACGGCGGTCGGGGCGGTCGCGACCGCGACAAAGAAAACGACGAGTAAAGGCGAGGACGACGAAGATGGCTGAACCCCGCGTCAACATCACCAACCTGCCCACGCGCCGTCCGTTCGGCCGGCGCCGCAAGGTGTGCCCGTTCTCCGGCGAGAACGCGCCGAAGATCGACTACAAGGATCCCAAGCTGCTGCTCCGCTACATGTCCGAGCGCGGCAAGATCGTGCCCTCGCGGATCACCGCGGTGTCGACTCGCAAGCAGCGCGAGCTGGCCCGAGCGATCAAACGGGCGCGCTTCCTCGCCCTCATCCCCTACGCGACCAGCTAGCGCGCCGAGAGAGATTCCGGGAGAAGACCCATGCAAGTCATTCTGCTCGAACGCGTCGGCAAGCTCGGAGCGATGGGCGAAGTGGTCAAGGTCAAGAACGGCTTTGCCCGCAATTTCCTCTTGCCCCAAGGCAAGGCGCTGCGCGCGACCGACGAGAACAAGGCCCGCTTCGAGCGCGAGCGCGACGCGCTCGAGAAGCTCAACGCCGATCGCCGCGACGCGGCCCAAGGCAAGGCCGACAAACTCGAAGGCGCGAGCTTCGTGCTCATCCGCCAAGCCGGGGAAAGCGGCCAGCTCTACGGCTCGGTCAGCGCCCGCGACATCGCCGAAGCGGCGAACGAGGCCGGCCACGACGTGGCGCGCGGCCAGATCGAACTGCCCCAGGCGATCAAGACGATCGGCGTTTATACGGTGAACATCCACCTCCACGGCGAGGTGGTCGTCGACGTCCAGATCAACATTGCGCGAACGACGGAAGAAGCCGAGCGTCAAGCCCGCGGCGAGGACGTTGTCCAGGCAACCGCCGACGAGGACCGCGCGATCGCCGAAGCCCAGGCGGTCGAGCTGTTCGAGGAAGGCGCGGCGCGGCGCGAAGAAGAGGCCGCCGCCGGAGCGTCCGAGGACGAATAGCCGTTTCACGGGCGTTTCATGAGCGCCCGGCTAAACCATTGAAGCGCGTGCGGAATTGAAAGTCCGCGCGCGCTTTTTTCTGTGCGCGATTTCTCCACGGCCGGATCGCCCCGCAGCGGCGTCGACCGATCGTCCGTTAACCTCTCATTAACCCCGCCAGAGGCCCTATGCCGACGCGCAGTTTGTTGGGCGTATCGCGTCCGTTTCGTCCCCGCCGCTCCCACGCGGACATGGGACGGCGGGCGGAACCGCGACCCGAAGGACGATGGCGCGACAGCGTGCAGAAGGGCGCGAACGGATGCCGGACGGATCACTCTTTGCTGACGTCGAACGCGAGGACGGCTTGCCGCCGCACGACATCGACGCCGAGCAGGCCGTCTTGGGGGCGATTCTGTTCGACAACGAGACCTATTACCGGGTCACGGACTTCCTCAAGCCCGAGCACTTCTACGAGCCCGTCCACGGCCGCATCTACGAAGCCGCGGCGAGCTACATTTCGCGCGGCGACGTCGCCGACGCGATCACGCTGTCTCCTCTGGCCGAAAGCGATGCGGGGCTGAAGTCGCTCGGCGGCAAGAGCTACCTCGTCGATCTGATGGCGGGCGCGGCCTCGACGGCCTCGGCCTTCGACCACGCCCGCTTCGTCTACGATCTCGCGCTGCGGCGCGACCTCATCCGTGTCGGCGGCGACATCGAGCAGAACGCCAAGACCGACCGGCAAACCCCGGCGCGCGAGCTGATGGAGGACGCGGAGCGCAAGCTCTTCGACCTGGCTGAAACCGGCTCGACCAACCGCGGGTTTGTCCCTTTCACCGACGCCCTGTCACAATCGATCGAGATGGCCGCAGCCGCTTATGCGCGCGACGGCCACCTCTCGGGGCTGTCGTGCGGGATTTCAGATCTCGACGACAAGCTGGGCGGGCTGCACAAGTCCGACCTCATCATCCTCGCCGGCCGGCCGTCGATGGGCAAATCCGCGCTCGCGACCAACATCGCCTTCAACGTCGCGCGGCGGTTTCGCCAAGAGACCGACGAGACCGGCGAGAAGAAGACGGTCGACGGCGGCGTCGTCGCCTTGTTCTCGCTGGAAATGTCGTCCGAACAGCTCGCCACCCGCCTGCTCGCCGAATACTCCGAGGTGCCCAGCCACCGGATCCGCCGCGGCGACATCGACGAGCGCGACTTCAACCTGATCCGCGACGCCGCCCACGAGATCGCCGAAGCGCCGCTGCACATCGACGACACCGGCGGTCTGTCGATCTCCCAGCTGGCGGCGCGCGCGCGACGCCTCAAGCGCACCAAGGGTCTCAACCTGATCGTCGTCGACTATCTCCAACTCGTCACCGCTTCGGGCGCGAAGAAGACCGACAGCCGGGTCCAGGAGGTCTCCGAGATCACCATGGGGCTCAAGTCCCTCGCCAAGGAGCTCGACGTCCCGGTCATCGCCCTCTCCCAGCTCTCGCGTCAGGTCGAGAACCGCGACGACAAACGACCCCAGCTCTCCGACCTTCGCGAATCCGGCTCGATCGAGCAGGACGCCGACGTGGTCATGTTCGTCTACCGCGAGGCCTACTATGTCGGCCGCCAGGAGCCGAAAACCAAGGAAGGCACGGACGAGTACGAGGAGTGGAAGGAGAAGTACCTCGAGGTGCACGGCAAGGCCGAGGTGATCGTCTCCAAGCAGCGCCACGGCCCGATCGGCTCGGTGGTGCTGCAGTTCCAGGAAGAGCTGACTAAGTTCTCCAACCTTGAGCCGCCCGAGCGCCGGATGCAGGATCGCGTCCACCCTGGTCCATCCCACGCGCTCACCACTTGACTGACGCTACATCGACCCGAGACACGCCGCCCGACCGACCCAGGCTCCTCGTCGATCTCGACGCCCTGGCGCGCAACTACGCGCGGCTCGTCGACGCGTCGGGCAAGGCCGAGGCGGGCGCGGTGGTCAAAGCCGACGGCTACGGGCTCGGCGCGGACGCCGTCGTGCGCCGCCTGTGGCGCGAGGGCTGTCGCACCTTCTTCGTCGCCAACGTTGATGAGGGGGCCGAGGTGCGCGCCTTGGCTGAAGACGCCGCGGTCTACGTCTTCAACGGCTTGATGCCCGGTGAAGAGGACCGCGTGCTCTCGCTCGGCCTCTCCCCGGTGCTGAACGCCCCCGACCAGCTCGACCGGTGGCTCGACGCGCGCGAGCGCCGGCGGGACGCCGTTGCGGCGGCGCTCTTCCTCGACACGGGAATGAACCGCCTCGGCTTCAGCCCGGCGCAAACCTCACGCGTGCTCGACCGGACCGATCTGAATGGCGACGAGGTCGACCTGTTCGTCTCTCACTTCGCCTGCGCGCCGACGCCCGACCATCCGATGAACGCCGAGCAGATCAAGCGGTTCAGCCAGCTCGTCGGGTTGCATCGCACGCGCTTTCCAAAAGCCCGCGCGTCCCTGTGCAACTCCGCCGGCGTCTTCCTGGGCGAGGCGGCGCATTTCGACGTCACCCGCCCCGGCATTGCGCTCTACGGCGGCGCGCCGCACGAGGATCGCTCGATCGCGATGGAGGCGGTCGCCCGCCTCACCGCGCCGATCCTGCAAGTCCGTGATCTCGCGCCCGGAGACGCGGTGGGTTACGGCGCGGAGCACGTCGTTGATCGGCCGATGCGCGCGGCCACAGTGGCGCTGGGCTACGCCGACGGGTTCTTGCGTGGTGCGGGCGGTCGCGGCTATGGGGTCCTCGCCGGACGACGAACGCCGATCATGGGCCGCGTATCGATGGACCTCATCACAGTCGACGTCACCCAGGCGGGCGCAGCCG
>JASFUX010000040.1:0-16704 GCA_050050115.1 Maricaulaceae bacterium
CCGCCCGAGAGCTGGGCGGGCTGATGCTCGAGCCGCTCGCCGAGCCCCATCGTGACGAGCAGCCGGCGCGCTTCCGCGTGGGCGGCGGATCGCCGCTGTCCCGCGATGAACAGGGGCAGGGCCACGTTGTCGAGCGCGGAGAACTCCGGGAGCAGATGGTGGAACTGATAGACGAAGCCGATCTCGGCGCGGCGCACGCGGGTGCGGTCGCGGTCGGACAGCTTCAGGCAATCGCGGCCGTTGATGAAGACCTCGCCCGCCGTCGGCTTCTCGAGCAGACCGGCGGCGTGCAGCAGCGATGATTTGCCCGAGCCCGAGGGCCCGACCAAGCCGACGATCTCGCCGGCCTTGAGCGTCAGATCGACGCCGCGCAGCACCTCGAGAGTCCGATCGCCGGACTTGTACGACCGTACGAGGCCGCGAATTTCGAGCGCCCGCCCCGCCGGCTCACTCATAGCGAAGCGTCTCCACCGGATCGAGCCGCGCCGCGTTCCACGCCGGCGGCAAGGTAGCGAGGCAGGACATCGCGACGCCCCACGAGCCGATCAGAGTGACCTCGCTCCACTGCATCCGCGCGGGCAACTCCGACAGGAAATAGACGTCGGGCGGAAACAGGTTGGTATCGAGCACCCATTCGACAAAATGCTGGATCGATCCGATGTTGAGACAAAACACCGTACCAAGAATAATTCCAGCGAATGTGCCGAGCACGCCGACGGTCGCTCCGACCATGAAGAATATGCGCATGATAGAGCCGCGGGTCGCGCCGACGGTGCGCAATATGGCGATGTCGCCGCTTTTGTTCTTAGCGAGCATCACCAGACCGGATATGATGTTGAGCGCGGCGATCAGTATCAGCAAGCCGAGGATCAACCGCATGACGGTGCGCTCGACGACGAGCGCACCGACGTAGGACGCATACCTGTCGCGCCAATCGGTCATGTAAGCGCCGGGCGGCAGCAACGAGCGCAAATGAGATCGCGCAGCATCCACGTTGTCAGGCTCTTCGATCGTAATCTCAATGAAGTCGGCGCCGTGTTCGGGCTCGCGGCCCAGGAAGATGCGGGCCTGCTCAATCGGCATGTAGACGAACGCCTCGTCGATCTGGAACATGCCGACGGAAAAGACGCCGCCCACGTAGTACGTTTTTCGTCGGAAACTCGATCCCATGAGAGTTGAGGCGGTTGACGGCGAGATCACCGTGATCGGTTCGCCAACCCATACGCCGATCTGCCGCGCGAGGGGCTGGCCGATCAAGATGGTGTCGCCACCTCGGTCTCCGACGCCGAATTCGTCCATATCGCCGGCTACAATCCCTTCACGAACGATCTCGAGCGACAGGAGGTCTTCGCGCGCCAGGCCATAGATGATCGCGCCGGAAAAAACGCCCTCGTTCGTCAGCCCGGCCTGGCCTTCCACCACAGGAGCGGCGCGCACCACCAAGGGGTCTGCACCGAGATCGGCGGTGACCGCGTCGATATCGACCTCGGGAGCACCGTAGCCGAACTGCACGAAGATGTGCCCTTGCGCGCCCAGCAATCTCGACAGCAAATCGATGCGATAGCCGTTCATCACCGACATGACGATGATCAGCACGGCGACGGCGAGCGTGATGCCGACAAAGGAAATGATCGAGATCAGCGCCACGCCGCCGTGCGCACGCTTGGAGCGCAGATATCGCGAAGCGATCGAGCGTTCGAACTGACCGAACGGATGCGAACGACCGCTGATTCCGGCGCCCCCGACGTTCGCCGCCACGACCTCGCTCACGCCGACCCCGCAAGCTGGGAAAGCGCCGCTTCGAGCGGCAGCTCGGTGCGCTCGCCCGAGGCGCGGTCCTTGATCTCGACGAGGCCGTCCTTGAGCCCGCGCGGCCCGATGATCAGCTGCTTGGGAACGCCGATCAGGTCCATCGTACCGAACTTCGCGCCCGCACGCTCCTCGCGATCGTCGTAGAGGGGCTCGCGGCCGGCGGCCGTCAGCGCAGCGTAGGCGGCCTCGCACGCCGCATCCGTGTCCGCGTCGCCGGTTTTCAAGTTGATGATGGCGACGCCAAACGGCGCAACGGGTTCGGGCCAGACAAGGCCGTTCTCGTCATGGCTCGCCTCAATGATGGCGCCGACGAGACGCGACACGCCGACCCCGTAGGAGCCCATTTGCACGGGCCGGTCGGTTCCATCCGGATGGGTCACCACGGCGTTCATCGGCTTTGAATACTTGTCACCGAAGTAGAAAATGTGGCCGACCTCGATCCCGCGCGCTGAAAGCCGCTTGTCGGCGGGAACCTCGGCTTCGAAGGTCGCCTGGTCGTGCATCTCGTCGGTCGCGGCGTAGAGCGAAGTGCGCGCGTCGACGATCGGTTGAAGGTCGCCGTCCCAGTCGATGTCAGGCCCAGGCGCGCCCATCTCGACGAGATCGGCGTGGCAGAAGATCTCGCTCTCGCCGGTCTCGGCGAGGATGATGAACTCGTGGCTCAAGTCGCCGCCGATCGGTCCGGTGTCCGCACGGGTCGGCACGGCCTTGAGGCCCATCCGCGCGAACGTGTTCAGGTAGGCGGCGAACATCTTGTTGTAGGCGCGCCGCGCTCCGGCCTCGTCGGCGTCGAAGGAATAGGCGTCCTTCATCAGGAACTCGCGCCCGCGCATGATCCCGAAGCGGGGGCGGATCTCGTCCCGGAACTTCCATTGGATGTGATAGAGCAGCTTGGGCACGTCCTTGTAGGACCTGCATGCTGCACGGAAGATCTCGGTGATCATCTCTTCGTTGGTCGGCCCGTAGAGCAGGTCGCGCTCGTGCCGGTCGACGATGCGCAGCATCTCCTTGCCGTAATCATCGTAGCGCCCGCTCTCGCGCCAGAGATCGGCCGATTGCAAGGTCGGCATCAGCAGCTCGATCGCCCCGGCGCGGTCCTGCTCCTCGCGCACGATCTGCTCGATCTTCTTCAGGACCCGATGCCCGAGGGGCAGCCAAGCGTAGATGCCGGCCGCCTCCTGACGGATCATCCCCGCGCGCAGCATCAGCTGGTGCGAGACGATGGTCGCCTCGGCGGGCGTCTCCTTCATCACGGGAAGGAAGTAGCGGGACATGCGCATGGGAGAACCGGGGAGCCTTGGTTGGCCGCGCCGCGAGGGCGGCCGGTGCGGGACGAAGAGCCTAGATAGACTGCGCGCTTCAACGCGGGCAAGCCCGCGCCGCCGCCGCTAAAGGCCCAGCATCTCGAAGGAGAAGAACCCCAGGCGGATCGCGAAGTAAAGAAGGCCCCAAAGCACCATCGTCACGAGCGTGGTGAGCAGGGCCTTGCGCGGCAGATTGGGGCTGACCGGCGCGCCGGGCTCTGAGCCGTCGGCGACCTCGCCCTCCTCCCACTGGCCGCGCACGCCGAGCGGCAGGACGGCGAACAGCACCATCCACCAAATCAGAAGGAACGAAACGACGCCGCCGGTTATGCTCATATCTCGGCGCCCATCAATGCTCGGGCCGTTCCATCAGCTCGATCAGCACGCCGTGGAAGTCGCGCGGATGAACGAAAACGACGAGCGTGCCGTGCGCGCCGATACGCGGCTCGTTCAACACCGTCGCGCCCTTCTCTTCCATGTCGGCTTTCGCCGCCCAGATGTCGTCGACCTCAAAGGCGACGTGGTGCTGGCCGCCGCGCGGATTCTTCTCAAGGAACGACGCGATCGGTCCCTCTTCGCCCAGTGGTTCTAAAAGCTCGATTTGGCTGTTGGGCGCGTCGACGAATTGGACGCGCACTTTCTGCTCGGCCAACTCGATCACGTCCGAGACCGGAACGTCGCCGAAGAACTTCCGGTACGTCTCGACCGCCTCGGCGAGCGAGGGCGTGGCGACGCCGATGTGGTTGAGCCGTCCAAGCATGGAGTCCTCCCGAAAGTGCGCGCTTTCACTTAGCCCCTCGGCGCTCAGACGCCAACGCGCGCGCTGCGGCGTTCGAGCAGCACAACATCGCGCCAGCGACCCGCATACGGGCCGATCTTGGCCAAGCCGATCTGCGCGCGCACGCCAACGCGGACGAACCCGCACTGCTCGTGAACCGCCAGGCTGGCGACGTTTTCGGGGAAAATGCCCGCCTGCAACGTCCAAAAGCCGGCCGCCTCGCTATCGGCGACGAGACGCGCGAGCAGGGCTTTTCCGGTCCCGCGGCCTTGCGCCGCATCCGCGACGTAGACGCCAACCTCAGCGACGCCGCGATAGACAGGCCGCGACGAGTAGGCTGACAACGCCGCCCAGCCGGCGACCTCCTCGTCCGCTACAGCCACCAAACGGGGCGCGGGCAATCTTGCGGCGCTCCAGTACTCCCAAAGCGGAACTTCTGACTCGAACGTCGCGTTGCCGCCTTGGATGCCCTGGTCGTAGATCGCGAGCACGGCGGCTCCGTCCGCGTCGGTCATCTCGCGAATAGCGATCGCGCTCATTTCCAACTCGTCACACCCGCAAGATCACCGTCTCGACCAAAGGCCGCTTGTCCGTGGCCTGTTGGACGAGGCGGCGCACCACGCGACCGACCGCATCCTCAGCAGCATCCTCGTCGTCGCGCTCGGAGCGGCTAAGCCGCCGCCAAACGCGTTCGGCCTCCTCGGCGGCGCGGTCGAGCAGCCCTTCAAGCGGCGCCGCAGCTGCGTCCGGCAAACCGACGGCGCGCACGTCCGGGCCATCGACTATCTTGCCGCCGTCATCGACCGCCAGCGCAACGACGACGTGCCCATTGTAGCTCATCCGCTTGCGCTCGCGCAGGCTGTCGGCGTCGGCCGGCACGATCGCCTCGCCGTCGACGTGCAGTCGACCGGCGGGAACCTCGTCGATGACGGCGGCCTTGTCCGGGTCGAGCAGGATCATGTCGCCGTTGCGCGCGGCGATCGCTTTGGGGATCTGAAGCCCCTTGGCGAGCTTGGCGTGCTCGAGCAGATGCCGCCGCTCGCCGTGCACCGGGATCGCGAGGCGCGGGCGCGCCCAGGCGTACATCTGCTTGAGCTCGTCACGACACGGATGGCCTGACACATGGATCGCCCGGTCGGAGTCGGTGATGACGTCGACACCGCGCTCGGTCAGCTGGTTTTGAAGATCATGGATCGCCGTCTCGTTGCCGGGGATCACGCGGGAGGAAAAGATCACCGTGTCGCCGCGCCCCAACGAAACATGCCGATGTGCGCCCGCCGCAATGCGCGACAGCGCCGCCCGCGGCTCGCCCTGGCTGCCCGTGCAGAGATAGAGCACCTTGCTCGCCGGCAGATCGGCGGCGTCCTCCATGTCGACGAACGGCGCGACACCCGAAAGCATGCCGACCGATTTCGCCGCCGCCGCCATGCGCAGCATCGAACGACCGACCAGGCAGACGCTCCGCCCGTTGGCCTCGGCGGCGCGGACCGCCGTCTCCATGCGCGCCACGTTAGAGGCGAACGAAGCGATCGCTACCTTGCCCTCAAGCTCGCCGACGAGCTTGATCAGCTCGTCGCGAACATCGCCTTCCGACCCGGACTCGCCTTCCTTGAAGACGTTGGTGGAGTCGCAAACCATCGCGAGGACGCCCTCCTCGCCGATCGCCCTGATGGCCTCGACGTCGGTGGGCTCGCCGATCTGGGGCTCGGGATCGATCTTCCAGTCGCCGGTATGAAGCACCACCCCTTTGGGCGTCCGCACGACCAGCGCGTTGGGTTCGGGGATTGAATGGGTGATGGTGATCAGCTGAAGATCGAACGGACCGATCTCGAACCGCGCGTCGAGCGGGATCTCACGCACTGGCGCAACGTCTTCGAGACCAACTTCGGCTAGCCGGTCACGCACCAGCCAGGCAGTGAACGGCGTCGCATAGATCGGGGCTTTCAGGCGCGGCCAGAGCCGCGCCACGGCGCCCATGTGGTCCTCGTGCGCGTGGGTCAGAACGATCGCGAGGAGATTGTCCGCATGTTCTTCGATGAACGACGGATCGGGCATGATCACCTCGACGCCCGGCGTCGTCAGATCGCCGAAAGTCACGCCGAGGTCGACGATGATCCACTTGCGGTCATGCTCGGCGCCGAAACCGTAGAGATTGAGGTTCATCCCAATCTCGCCCGAACCGCCCAGCGGCAGGAAAACGAACTCGTCTGAACCGCTCATGCGGCGCGGTCTTTGTGTCGCCGCCAGATCTCGAGAATGCCGCGAATGGTTAGATCAGGATCGAAATGCGCGATTTGCTTGGAGGCGCCTTCGAACAACGAAACAACGCCGCCGGTGCCGACGACCGTCATCGGCTGACCGAACTCCGCGACGATCTGTTCGATCAACCCGTCGATGAGATTGACGTAACCCCAGAAGATGCCCGACTGCATCGCCGCGACCGTGTCCCGGCCGATCACCTGCTCAGGCCGCCGGATCGCAATCCGCGGCAGCTTCGCCGCCGCGTCGTGGAGCGCCTGCATCGAGAGGTTGATGCCCGGCGAGATCACGCCGCCTTCAAAGGCGCCGTCGGCGCTGACGACGTCGAACGTGGTCGCGGTGCCGCTGTCGACGATGAGGAGCGGCGGTGTGAACTCCGCCAGCGCGCCGAGCGCATTGACGAGACGGTCCGCGCCCACTTCGCCCGGGCGGTCGAGACGCACCGGCACGCCGATGTCCAGGCCGTCCTCGCCAACGACCAGCGGCTCAACTTCGATATAGCGGCGTGCGAGGTTGCGCAGGTGAAACAGCGACTGCGGCACGACGGAGGAGATGATGCAGTCGCTCAAGTCGGAGAGCTTCAGATCACGGAGCTCGAGCAGCTGCGCCAGCCAGACGACGTATTCGTCCGCTGTGCGCGAGGAGTCTGTGGCGCTGCGCCACTGCGCGCGCCAGCTGTCCCCGTCGTGAACGGCGAACAACGTATTGGTGTTGCCCGAGTCGATTGCGAGCAGCATGGCTAGCCGGCCTCCTCGGCCGATCCGAAAAAGACTTCGCCCGAACGGATCGTATGCCGCCCCGAGGGCCCGTCAATGACCAGCGCGCCATTCTCATCGAGATCCTCGAACACGCCTTCGACAACTCCGTTCGGTCCCTGCGCCCGAACCCGCTCACCCAGTCCTTCGGCGCGGGCGAGCCAGCTTGCGCGTATGGAGGCAAAACCGTCAGCCGCCCAGACCGCGCGCCAGCGCTCGAACGCCGATGCGATCTGGCGCGCGGCGTCGGACGGTGCGACGGTCTTTCCGTTCGTTGAGTCCTTCAGCGACGTCGCGGCCTGTCCCGCGTCAGCCGGCGCGGACGCGAGGTTGACGCCGACGCCCACGACCAGTTCGAGGCCGCGAGCGACTTGGCGCGCTTCGAGCAGGACGCCGGCGATCTTGGCTCCGCCCGCCTTGACGTCGTTCGGCCACTTGAAGGCGATCCGACGCGGATCAACGTAGACGTCCAACACCTCGCCCACGGCGAGCGCCGCTGCGAACGCGAGCTGCGCCGCCTCAGCCGGCGGGCACGAGAGATGAAACAGTCCGGACAGAAATAGATTGCCGGGCCTCGTCACCCAGGTCCGCCCGCGCCGCCCCCGGCCGGCCGTCTGAACGTCGGCGCGCACCCAGAATGGCGGGACCTCGCCGGCTTCGGCGCGGCGGCGCGCCTCGTCGTTGGTGCTGTCGACCTCGGCAAGCTCGATGATTCGCGGCTCCGGCGCCGGCACTATTGAAAGAGCCCGTCCGCCGCAGCGCTGATCGCGCCAAGCCCTTCGGAGAAGACGAAGGGCAGCATCATCAGCGGGAAGACGGCCAGAGCGGTCACCGATGCGATCAGCGCCAGCTCGCGCGGCGCGACGGAAAGCGGATGTTCCGTCGTCTCCATCCACATTAGCTTGACGATGCGGAGATAATAAAAGGCGCTGACGACGCTGGCGAGCACCGCAACGACGACGAGCCAGGTCGCGCCGGACTCAACCGCAGGCACGAACACCCAGAACTTGCCGAGGAAACCGGCGAGCGGCGGAATCCCCGCGATGGACAGCACGAGCGCGGTCAAGGCGACCGCCAAGCCGGGATGCGTCTTCGACAGGCCGGCGAGATCGTCGATGCTCTCGACCATGCCTTCGCGCCGGCGCATCGCCAGGATGCAGGCGAAGATGCCGATCGTTGAGACGAGGTAGATGGTCATGAACACCAACATCCCCTCGACCCCGCGCGCGCTTGAAGCCGACACAGCGACGAGCGCGTAGCCCATGTTGGCGATCGAGGAGTAGGCCATCAGACGCTTGATGTTGCGTTGCGCCAGCGCGCCGAAGGCGCCGATCAGCATCGAGAGCACCGCCATGGCGGCGATGATCGGCGACCAGTCGTCGTGCATCGCGCCAAACGGATCGACCAGTACGCGAACGAACAGCACCATGGCCGCGAGCTTCGGCGCGGCGGCGAAGAAAGCGGTCACCGGCGTCGGCGCGCCCTCGTAGACATCAGGCGTCCACATGTGGAACGGCGCGGCGGACACCTTGAAGGCCAGCCCGCAAGCGATGAACACCATTCCGAAGATCAGCCCCAGATCGGGTCCGTCGAGCGCGCCCGCGTAGAGCGCGATGTCTGCAAATTGCGTCGAGGCGGCGAAGCCGTAAGCGAGCGAAGCGCCATAGAGCAGCAGGCCCGACGACAAGGCGCCGAGCACGAAGTACTTCAGCCCCGCCTCAGACGCGCGCAACGAGTCGCGGTTGAATGCAGCGAGCACGTAGAGCGCCAGCGACTGCATCTCGACGCCCATGTACATCGTGATCAGGTCCCGCGCCGAGACCATCACCATCATCCCCAGCGTCGCCAGGACAATGATGACCGGATACTCGAACCGGTCGATCTTCTCGTTGCGTAGATAAGCCCCCGACAACAGCAGGCCGGCCGCCGCAGAGATCGTAATCAGCACCTTGGCGAACACCGAAAGCGGATCGACCACGAAGGCGCCGTCGAAGGCGTAGCGCGGCGCTTCGGGCGCCGTCGTCCAAGCGATCGCGCCGGCGACAAGCAGCAAAAGCACCGAAAGCTGACGGATGACCCGGCCGGACCACTCGCCAAGAATGACGCCGAGCATGAGCAGCGACATCGCCCCGCCGGCCACCAAAAGTTCGGGCGCGACAAGCTGGAGGTCTCGCATCGTGCCCGTGGGGATCGCCGGAATGCCCGATTGGGTGATGGCGAGCAGCATCGACATCGTCATGGCGCTCCGAACGAAATCATCTCGATGAGATTGTCGACCGCTTGCGCCGTCACGTCGGTCGCGAGCGCGGGATAGATCCCGAGCACGAGCGTCGCGGCGATCAGCGGCGCGAACATCAGCGACTCGCGCGCGACCATGTCCTTGACCGAGTCGAGCTTGGGATTGGTCAGCTCGCCGAAGACCATGTTGCGGTAGAGCGTCAGCGCATAGACCGCCGACAGGATCACCCCGGTCGCGGCGCCGAAAGCCGCCCAGGTGTTCACCTGAAAGACGCCGACCATGGTCAGCAGCTCGCCGATGAAGCCCGAGGTGCCGGGCAGGCCAACGTTGCCCAAGGTGAACAGCATGAAGACCATCGCGTAGAACGGCATGCGGTGCACGAGGCCGCCGTAGAAGGCGATCTCGCGCGTGTGCATGCGGTCGTAGATGACCCCGACGATCAAGAAGAGCGCGCCCGAGATCACCCCGTGGGAGATCATCTGGAAGATCGCGCCTTGCACGCCCTGCGGGGTCAGCGAGAAGATGCCGAGGGTCACGAAGCCCATGTGGGCTACGGACGAATAGGCGATCAGCTTCTTGACGTCGACCTGTCGGAAAGCGACGAGCGAGGTGTAGACGATCGCGATCACCGACAAGGCGAATATGAACGGCGCGAAGAACTCCGAGGCGTCGGGGAACATCGGCAGCGAGAACCGCAGAAAGCCGTAGCCGCCCATCTTCAGCAGCACGCCCGCCAGGATCACCGAGCCGGCCGTCGGCGCCTGGACGTGCGCGTCCGGCAACCAAGTATGCACCGGCCACATCGGCAGCTTCACCGCGAACGACGCGAAGAAGGCCAGGAACAGCCAGAACTGCATGTTCGGCGGGATCGCCAGCGCATGAAGCGCCTCGATGTCGGTGGTCGCCGCATCAAGAGCCGTGCCGGAATAGAGGTAGATCGCGATCACCGCGACCAGCATCAGCACCGAGCCGAGGAGCGTATAGAGGAAGAACTTGTAGGACGCGTAGACGCGGTTCACTCCGCCCCAGACCCCGATGATGATGAACATCGGGATGAGGCCGCCTTCGAAGAAGACGTAAAACAAGATCAGGTCGAGCGCGCAGAAGACGCCGATCATCAGCGTCTCAAGCACAAGGAACGCGATCATGTACTCCGCGACGCGCTCCTTGATCGACGTCCAGCTCGCCAGGATGCACAGCGGCATCAGGAAGGCGGTCAGAACGACGAACAGGATCGACACGCCGTCGACGCCCATCTTGTAGGTGATCGCATCGTTGAGCCACGGGTACCGCTCAACGAATTGGAACTCCGAATTGCCCGGCTCGAACCAAACCAGCAGCAGCACGCTGGCGAGGAACACCGCGCTGGTGACGAACAGTGTCAGCCATTTGGCGTTGGTGGCGATCAGCGGATCGTCGTCGTCGCGCGCCATCGCGCGGATAAGCAGGATGAACGCCGCGCCGGCGAGCGGCGCGAAGGTGATGATCGACAGGATCGGGAAGCTCTCGGTCATCCGCCCGCGCCTCCGCCCTGGTTCGCGCGCCAGAGCAGCCAGGTCGCGAACGCGGCGACGCCCAGGAGCACCACGAAAGCGTAGTGATAGAGATAGCCGGTCTGCAGCCGAGCGACGCGGCGGCCGCCCTCGTTGGCCGTCGCGGCGACCCCGTCAGGACCCAGGCCGTCGATGATCTTTTGATCGCCGCCCTTCCAGAGGAGATCGCCCAGCGCCGCCGCGCCGCGCACGAAGATGAAGCGGTAGACCTGATCGAAGTACCACTTGTTGTAGAGGAAGGCGTGCAGCGGTCCGCCGCGCGCAGCGACCCGCGCGCCGAAGCCCTCGTTCAGCAAGTAGGTGAACACGGCAAGCAGGAAGCCGGCGGCCGTCACGACGAACGGCGCCCAAAGCACCCAAAGCGGCACGTGATGCTCTTCGGCGTGAGCTTCCTCCGCCGGCGCTGCGGCCGCAGCTGCGGCTTGCTCGACGCCCTCGGCTGCTTGCCCCTCGTCCGCGTGAGTCACATCCGCCGCGTGAGTCACATCCGCCGCGTGCGCCTCTTCAGCAGGTGCGGCGTAGATCGCCTCGCGCCAGAAGCCGTCCGCGCGATCGCCGATGAACTGCGGCGCGAACGCCGCGCCGGCGAACAAGGCGCCGACCGCCAGGAGAACCAGCGGCCCGCGCATCACCCACGGCGCCTCGTGCGCGTGGTCGAAATGCTTTTGCGGGCCTTTGTGGGTCCCGTGGAAGGTCATGAAGATCAGCCGCCAGGAATAGAAGCTCGTCAGGAAGGCGGCGATGACGCCCATCCAGAACGCCAGCATGCCGACGGTCGAGCCCGCGTCGCCGGCGAAGAACGCCTCTTCGATGATGCGGTCCTTGGAGAAGAAGCCGGCGAACCCGGCGATCGTGCCGGGGATGCCGACGCCGGTCAGCGCCAGCGTGCCGATGATCATCAGCCCCCAGGTCCAAGGCAGCTTCGACCGCAGCGCTCCCATGTTGCGCATGTCCTGCTCGTCGTGCAGCGCATGGATCACCGCGCCCGAGCCGAGGAACAACAGCGCCTTGAAGAAAGCGTGCGTGAACAGATGGAACATCGCCGCGCCGTAGGCGCCGACGCCGGCGGCGAAGAACATGTAGCCGAGCTGCGAACATGTCGAATAGGCGATGACCCGCTTGATGTCGTTCTGCGCCACGCCGACCGTCGCGGCGTAAAGCGCGGTCACGGCGCCGGTGACCGTGACGAACGCGGCCGCCGTGGGCGCATACTCGAAGATCGGCGAGCAGCGGCAGACCAGAAACACGCCGGCGGTGACCATGGTCGCCGCGTGAATGAGCGCGGAGACCGGGGTCGGGCCTTCCATGGCGTCGGGCAGCCAAACGTGCAGGAAGAACTGCGCCGACTTGCCCATCGCGCCGATGAACAGAAGGAAGGCGATCAGCTCGACCGCGTTGAAGCTCATCGACAGGAACTCGATGCGCGCCTCTTGCGCGGGAACCGCGGTCTCGGCGCCGATCGGCGTGATCGGCGCGTTCTCGATCACCGCGGAAAAGACCGGATCGAACTCAACCGTGCCGAACATGAAGAAGACGGCCATGATCCCGAGCGCGAAGCCGAAGTCGCCCACCCGGTTGACCACGAACGCCTTGATCGCCGCGTCGTTCGCCGAGGGCTTCTTGTACCAGAAGCCGATCAGCAGATAGCTCGCCAGCCCCACCCCCTCCCAGCCGAAGAACAGCTGGATGAAGTTGTTCGCCGTCACCAGCATCAACATCGCGAAGGTGAACAGCGACAGGTAGGAGAAGAACCGCGCCTGATCGGGGTCGTGGTCCATGTAGCCGATCGAATAAAGGTGCACGAGCGCCGAGACGAACGTGACCACGACCAGCATCACCGCGGTCAGGGTGTCGACATGGATCGCCCAGGAGGCGTCGAAGTCTCCGATGTCGAACCAGCGGAAGAGCGTCGTCGTCTGCTCGTTGCCGAGCACCGCGACGTCGACGAAGGTCGCGATCGACAGCGCCGCAGAGACGAACAACAGCGCCGTGGTCAGATACATCGCGCCCTTGGGGCCGACGATCTTGCGCCCGAGCCCGGCGATCAGGCAGCCGATCAGCGGCGCAAAGACGATGGCGACGGGCATCTTCCGCTCAGCCTTTCATCAGGTTGACGTCTTCGACCGCGATGTCGCCGCGGTTGCGGAAATAGACGACGAGGATCGCCAGACCGATCGCGGCTTCGGCCGCCGCCACGGTCAGCACGAACATGGCGAACACCTGGCCCGCGACGTCGTTGAGGAACGCCGAGAAGGCGACCAGGTTGACGTTGACCGCCAGCAGGATGAGCTCGATCGACATCAGGATGATGATGACGTTCTTGCGGTTCACGAAGATGCCGAAGACGCCGATCGTGAAGAGGATCGCGCCGAGAGTGAGATAGTGCTCGAGACCAATGGTCATGCGCCCTCGCCCGGCTTGATGTCGACCAGCGTGACCGCGTCCTTGCGCCGCCGCGCGACCTGCGCCCCGATGTCCTGACGCTTGACGCCGGGACGATGCCGCAGCGTCAACACGATCGCGCCGATCATCGCCAGCAGCAGCACCATGCCCGCCGCCTGGAAGACGAACAGGTATTCTTCATAGAGAACTTCGCCGAGTTCTTGAGGACCGATCTGCGTGGGCTGCAGGGCCGCGCCCTCGCCCCAGGTCGATACGCCGACAAGGATCAGCTCGGCGAGGAGCACGAGCGCGATAAGCGCACCGATCGGCAGATAGCTCAAGAAGCCCTGCTTGAGCTCGACGAAGTCGATGTCGAGCATCATCACGACGAACAGGAACAACACCGCGACCGCGCCGACGTAGACGACGACCAGCAGCATGGCGATGAACTCCGCGCCGATCAGCACGAAGAGGCCCGCCGCGGTGAAGAAGGTGGCGATCAGCCAAAGCACCGAGCGAACCGGATTGCGGGCGGCGACGACCAGGAACGCCGACAGCACGGCGCTGGCCGCAAGGACGTAGAAGGCGACCGCCTGTATCATCCGCGCTTTAGGTCCTCACGTCGTTCAGATTGAGAGCGAGCCGGACGGATCGCTCCGCAGTTCAGTTGCAGGTCAGCCTCGCGAGTCGCCCCGCTTTAGGCCGCGTCGGCCCGGGCCACAAGCACGCCTTAGAAGCACGTCGGCGCGCATGTGCGCCGCCACCGGCTTTTAAGGCGGCCGGGAGCGCGATTCCACCCTCGAATGCGACAAGCCTTCCTAATCTTTGGACATTTTTGACCGGATCGATAGCTTGGCGCGGTCAAGGCC
Organism: Maricaulaceae bacterium; assembly: GCA_050050115.1. Lineage (GTDB taxonomy): Bacteria > Pseudomonadota > Alphaproteobacteria > Caulobacterales > Maricaulaceae > JASFUX01. Next base: position 13,952 of record JASFUX010000040.1, read on the forward strand.
TCGTGGAGGACCGCTCCATGTTGGACAGCGTCGAGCAAGCCGCTCCGGCGGTCGCTGTCGACCTGTGCTGGGACCGCCTGCGAGAGGCCCTTCGCGCCCCGCCAGGAGCAGTGGCAGCTTGGCGACGACGCGTCGCGCGCGCCTACGCAACGCCCTGGCGCGCCTATCACACGCTCGCGCATGTCGCCTTTCTCGCCGCGGAGATCGAACGACACGCAGCGGAGATCGGCGAGCCCGCGCGGCTCATCGCCGCGGCCTTGTTTCACGATTACGTCTACCGCTCATGGCGCAAGGACAACGAAGCGCGCAGCGCGGACATCGCCTCGGACGCGCTCGCGGATCTGGGCGCGCCGGGCGAATTCATTCCGCGCGTTCACCGGCTGATCCTGTGGACAGCCGGTCATGAGGCGCCGCTCGAAGCGGACCGCGAAGACCAGTTGTTTCTGGACATGGACCTCGCCGTCCTGGGCGCGCCGGTCGAGATCTACGACCTCTACGCCACGCGCGTGCGGCGCGAGTTCTTCTGGGCGCCGCCGCACCGCTATCGCGCCGGACGGCGCGCATTCCTGAAGACGATGCTGGCCCGGCCGCGGGTGTTCAACACCGACGTCTATGAGTTCGAGCGCGGCGGTCAGGCGCGAGAGAATATAACGCGAGAGCTGGCGACGCTGAGCCGATAGTCGGCTTCAGCGATACGGCGCGTCCAGCTCGAGGTTCTTGGCGATCTCGCGCTCCCAACGGTCGCCGTTGTCGAGCAGGCGTTCCTTGTCGAACATCAGCTCCTCGCGCGTCTCGGTGGCGAACTCGAAGTTCGGCCCCTCGACGATCGCATCGACTGGGCACGCCTCCTGGCAGAAGCCGCAGTAGATGCATTTGACCATGTCGATGTCGTAGCGGGTCGTGCGCCGCGATCCGTCCTCGCGCGGTTCGGCCTCGATGGTGATCGCCTGAGCCGGGCAGATCGCTTCACAAAGCTTGCAGGCGATGCAGCGCTCCTCCCCGTTCGGGTAGCGCCGCAGCGCATGCTCGCCGCGAAAGCGCGGCGAGAGCGGTCCTTTCTCGAACGGATAGTTCAACGTCGACTTGCGCCGGAAGAAGTAGCGCATCGCCAGGATGAAGGCGCCGACGAAGTCGAGCAGCAGTGCGCCGCGAATGGCTTGGACAATTCTCATCGGTCAGAGACCTCTTGAATTCTAAACGCCATAGGCCACCCATCCGCCGATCGCCGCGACGGCCACGAGCGTCGTGGGCAAGAAGATCTTCCAGCCAAGGCGCATCAGCTGGTCGTAGCGGTAGCGCGGCACGATCGCCTTCACCATGGCGAACATGAAGAAGAAGAACGTGAGCTTGCCGACGAACCACAGCACGGGCGGGATCAGCGTAAGGTCCGGCGTCGGGTCGAGCCCCGGGAACGGCGCGTGCCAGCCGCCCATGAACAAGATCGTCAGCATCCCGCACATCAGCATGATGTTGAGATACTCGCCGAAGAAATACATCAGGAACGGCGTCGAAGAGTATTCGACCTGATAACCGGCGACGAGTTCGGACTCCGCTTCGGGCAGGTCGAACGGCGGCCGGTTCGTCTCGGCGAGCGCCGAGATGAAGAAGACGACGAACATCGGGAACATGACGATGAGCGTCGGGATCTTGAACGCATGCCAGTTGGCGATCCCGCCGGCTTGATTCTCGACGATCTCGGTCAGGTTCATCGATCCGGCGAGCAGGATCACCGTGACGATCACGAAGCCGATCGAAACCTCGTAGGAGACCATCTGCGCGGCAGACCGCAGTGCTCCCAGGAACGGATACTTCGAGTTCGACGCCCAGCCGCCGATGATGATGCCGTAGACGCCGAGCGAAGAGATCGCGAAGAGGTAGAGCACGCCGACGTTGATGTCGGAGATCACCCAGCCGGGCGCGACCGGCACCACCGCCCAGGCGATGAAGGCGAGCACGAGCGTTAAAAGCGGCGCGAGCAGGAACAGCGGCCGATCCGCCCCCGCCGGCACCACAATCTCCTTGAAGAAAAACTTGAGCGCGTCGGCGATGGTTTGCAGCAGACCGAACGGACCGACGACGTTCGGTCCTTTGCGCATCTGCACCGCGGCCCAGATCTTCCGGTCGAGCAGGACAGTCGCAGCGACTGAGAGCGACAGCACGACCGTGAACGCGAGCACCTGCAAGACGCTGAGCGTGATCCCGAGGCCGGGGCCGAACTCGTTGATGAAGTCGCCCATCGCCCCTACTCCGCCGCCTGCAGCTGACCGCGCGCCGCCGAGGTCGCAGCAGCCGCCTGCGCCAGCGTCTGAGACGCCCGCGCGATCGGGTTGGTGAACCAGAAGTCGGCGATCGCGTAGGCGAGCGGCGCGTCGCCGATCGTCCCCGCCTCGCCGATCGCCGCCGGATCGAACGCACCGGCGCTGGCGCCGCCCGGCGCATAGTCGACCGCGGCGAAGCTCGAATGATCGTCGCGCAGCTTCTCGCGCAGCGCGTCGAGGCTGTCGTAAGGCAGCGTGCGACCGACCTCGTCCGACAGCGCCCGGATGATCGCCCAATCCTCGCGCGCATCGCCCTTGGGGAAGACCGCGCGTCGGGTCTCCTGCACCCGGCCTTCGGTGTTGACGTAGGTCGCGTTCTTCTCGGTGTAGGCGGCGCCCGGCAAAATCACGTCGGCGACATGCGCGCCGGCGTCGCCGTGGCTGCCGAGATATATCACGAAAGCGTCCTCAAGCTTGCTCGCGTCCAACTCATCG
>JASFUX010000041.1:0-16701 GCA_050050115.1 Maricaulaceae bacterium
ACGAGGCGACGATCACCAGCATCTGCGGCAAGGCGCCGAAGGAGATGCGGATGCCGAGCGCCGAGATGTCGGAGAAAGAGCCGTCGAGCCCCGCCACGCCCATGGCGTTCAGCACGATCAGCGTCTGCACCACCAGAAGGCCGATGATCGACCAGCGCAGCACCGAGGCCGCGCCGGAGAGCCGCACCCGCAGGTCGCGCGACGCGGAATTGTGGACGGCGAGCGCGGCGTTTGCGAAATCAGCCCGCCAGAAGGTTTGCGCGCCTAGCTCTTGAGGTTCCGCCATGATGCCCGCTCATCCCTCACGTCGTCTCGATTTCCCCCCACGCACCCACGCTCGATACGCATACTAGGGGGCGAAAATGCGGATCGTCACCGGAGCGCACAAGGGCCGGACCCTAGTTACCCCCAAAGGAACGCACACGCGGCCCACCGCGGCGCGCACGCGCGAGGCTGTGTTCAACCGGCTCGCCCACGACCCCGAAGGCCCGGCGCTTGAAGGCGCGCGTGTGATCGACTTGTTCGCGGGTTCGGGTGCGCTGGGGTTTGAGGCGCTCTCGCGCGGGGCCGGCTTCGTGCTTTTCGTCGACACCGATGCTGCGGCCCGCGGAACGATCCGAACGAACGCCGAGGCCCTGGGCGAGATCGGCCGCTGCCGCATCCATCGCCGCCCGGCCGAGGCCTTGGGCGACAAGCCCGCCGGGCTCGGCGCGCCGTTCGACCTCGCCTTCCTCGACCCGCCCTATCGTCAGGGCCTCGCGACCCGCGCGCTCGAGGCGCTCGCGCGCGGCGGGTGGCTGGCCGAAGGCGCCCGCGTCGTGGTCGAAGTCGGCCATGACGAGCCCGACCCGGAGGCGGAAGGCTACGTCGTCGACGACGTGCGGATCTACGGCGAGGCGAAGGTCGCCTTCCTGCGACGCGTTCCGCGGTGAAGACGCCGAACGCTACGGCGCCAGCCGGCAGCCGAACGCAGCGGCCCAGTTTGCATCGCCGCCGATGTAGTGCGGATAGGCCGGATAGCGGCAGATCGGCCGGGTGGCGGTGATCGTTTCTGCTTCGTACGACGCCACGACGGGCGCGTCAGGCGGCGCAACGTCGTGTTCGACCCAGTCGCGCAACGCTCCGGCCGGATTCCAGCGGCTCGGCATCACCTGACCCTCGACGCTGCGGCTTGTCGCGCCGTGATCGCCCATCGGAACGACGTAGAACCGCACCGAGGCATCGACTCGCTCCTGGCCGCTCACCGCGACGATGTCGTCATAGAGCCGCATCTGCGCGCGCGGATTGGAGATGACGTCCGCAGCTCCGGTCACCCAGATCAGCTTTCCGCCATGGTCGAACCAGTCCGACCAGTCAGCGGGCACGTCAAGCTCGCGCGAGAGATCCTCGATGCGCGATCTAAATCGCATGAGATCGAACTCGTAGAGGTCGAAGTCCGACGATCCGCCAAACAGTTGACGCTGCACGCCGGCGCCGATGCCGAAGTCGCCGACCCCGGCCTCGACGTCGGGCTCGAGGCGAGACAGCAAGCCTGATTCAGCGCCGGGGCCCCAACCGGGCCAGTCGTCCTTGCCTGTGGGCAGCGTGTACGGCATCTCCACTGGCGTATGCAGCGCGTTGACCGTCTCCAGCTGGGGGTCGGACAAGCAATGATCGCCTTCGTCCCCGCCGCTCGGGCATCTCAGCGATCGCAGCGGCGTAGCCGAAACGTCAACGTCGAGCAGAGACGCGCAGCCGACCGGGTCGCCGATCACGCCGTCTTCGAGATTGTCGAGACCGTCGCAGAGCGCGACGACCGTCCGGTCGACGAGATTCTGCTTCGACGGCGGAATCCAAGCGCCCGGCAGCGCCTGGACAGCGGCCTTGATCGGTTTGTCGTTCATCAGCCCCTGGAAGTAGGCCAAAGGCACAAGCGAGACGACGCCTTCATAATCGTTCGGATAGCGCGCGATCACTTCAAGACCCTCGCGCCCGCCTTGAGAGCCGCCCGAGAAATAGCGCACGTCGGCGCGCCGACCTTCGAGCGCTTCGATCACAGCCTGCGCCGCGTCGTTGGTCTTCTTCAGGCCTTCATAAGCGAAGTTCATCCAGGACTCGCGATTGCGCACCCAGTCGGTTTCTCGGCCTTGATGTCCGGAATCCCCTCCGTAGACGGCATAGCCTTGCAGCAACAAGCTCGGAGAGCCGGGAATCGAAGAGCCTGCGCCAACGCCGGTGAGACGTGGGATCGAGCCGTTCACCCCCGCGCCACCCATGTGCCAGCTGCCGCCGTTCCAGTCGTCAGGCGCGGCGACGGCGAAATCGATCGTGGGTGCGTCGGGGTCGATCGGCAAGATCGAGCCTTCAACGCGACAGTGAGCCGGCTGAGGTCCGGTCGGCCGGCGACCCGGGCCCGCCGCGCCGCCTTCGGACGCCGGCACGTGTTCGGCCGAAGTGATGACTGCGCCGTTCGTGGGCAAATCGATGTCGCTCGCCTCGATTTCGAAACCGACCATGTCCGCGCAGGCGATGGTGCGCTCGGGCGCGGACGGGCTCGCCGCCTCCGTCGCGCATGAGACAAGCGCCGCAGAAACCGCCAGCGCGAGACTGGACCTAAGCCCTTCGCTCTTCATGAGCCCCCCTCTTTGTTTGTCGCGCGTTCCGCGCGTTGCGCCATCTATTGCTCGCGGGAGTCTGTTCGTCAAAGCGACAACGCCGACCAAACCGATCGGAGCCGAAGCGCGGGCCCAGCCGTCGCGCATGTGAGACAACGCGTCGCTGCATTGCAGCATTGACGGTTCCGCCAGCGCGGATTGTGCTTGTCGGCGCGCGAACGATTGCTCAAACCGCGCCTTGCGACGCATACGATGGAACGACCGCCGCTAGATCTCGACGCCCGCATCACGCCGGACCCGATCGATCCGGGCATCGTCCATGCGCCCGCCAACGCCGCCTTCGGGCTCATCCAAAGCGGACCTCAGATCAAAGCCTGCATTCGCGCGCACGCGTTCACGCCGGCCGAACGCCGCGCGGCGCTGTGGCTCAGCCCGGACGGCGTCGTGGCGCTGCATGACGCGGTCGAGCGCACGCTCGCGCAACTCTTGCCGGCGGGCGAGGACCGAACGGAGGACTTTCGCGCGCTCTTCGCTTCGTCCAGCGCGCCCGCGCCGATCGTCGACGCGCTTGTGCGCCTGCGCCGGCAGTTCTTCGCATCGACCGGCGCTTGGCCGCGCAAGATCATCTCGCGCTGTCATGCGCCGCTGTTCTCGATGGATGAGTTCAACATCGTTCCGTATGCGCATTTCGACAGCTACGAAGACCGGCAAGAGCGCTATGTGATGATCGCCGTGCTCTGCGGCGCGGGGCCCGTGCTCATCCGCAACCCGAACAGCGAAGTTCCGAGCAGCCTTGAGCCGGAGGTCTTCACCGCCTACGCCGAGCGCCTGCGCGCGCAGTACGGCGCGATCGAGGTCAGGCCCGGCTCGGTGGTGATGAAGAAGGCCAACCATCGCGGCTCCAGCGAGTTCGCCGATCTCCTGCCGCACCTGTCGGGCCGCGTCCCGCCGCTGCCATTCTGGGGCAAGCGAGTGGCGTTCACGTTGTCGTAGGGTCCCGTCCGGGAAGTTCGCTCGCTCCCATCCAACGACTCGTCCGTCTTCCTCGGGCTTGTCCCGAGGACCCAGTTGGTCTGACACTGCGCCTCCATGCAGACCCGCGAGCCCGTCGCCAACGCAGCAATGTGGAAGGCGCTCGGATCGCGGCGCCTCCTGGATCCTCGGGACAAGCCCGAGGAAGACGGGATGATGTTCGAGCACTGTGAAACGAGCTCCAGGATCACGCTCCATGACCGCCGAAGCGCCTAACCCCCGCCCGATCGCGCTTGAAGACCGCGCCGCGCATGACGACGCGCGTCTCAGCTCGCCGTCAGCGGGTCGCAACCGCGATCCGATCCGCGACGTGCTCGCGCCGTTGTTGCCGGAGGGCGCGCGGGTGCTGGAGATCGCCTCGGGCACCGGCGAGCACGCAGCGCACATCGCGAAGGCGCGACCAGACCTCGACTGGACCCCGAGCGAGCTTGACCCCGCGTCCCGCGCCTCGGTCGCCGCCTGGGCGAAAGCCGAAGGGCTCGCCAACATCCGCCCGCCGCTGGCGATCGACGCAACCGCGCCGTCGTGGGGCGTCGAGGACCAGCCGCCGTTCGACGCGGTGGTGAACGTCAACATGATCCACATCGCGCCGTGGGAAGCGTGCGCAGGCTTGCTCGCCGGCGCCGGGCGGGTCTTGAAGCCGGGCGGCTTCTTGTTCCTCTACGGACCGTTCGCCCGCAGCGGCGAGCACACCGCGCCTTCGAACGCGGCGTTTTCCGAAAGCCTCAAGTCACGCGACCCAAGCTGGGGCGTGCGCGATCTCGACGACGTCGAAGCGGCGGCTGCGCTGTATGGACTGACGTTGGAAGCGGCGGTCGAGATGCCGGCTAATAATTTGTCCGTGGTGTTTCGACGTAGCTAGGAACTCTTGGGGTCCGGAATGAAGCTGTTGCCCGCTCTGACTGGTTTCACCTTCGCCCTCGCCAGCGGCGCCTGCACGTACTACGGCGACACCGACAGAATCACCGATAGGGCGCTCGACAAGGCGTGGCGGCCGGCGCGCGCGGCCGTCCTTGAGCGAGGCGATTGGAACACGTTCGCGGTGGTCAGCCGCCGAACGGCGCTATCGAGAGACTGGATGGTGCTTACCTTTTCGGCGGCGCCGCTCGCGCCGCAGGGTGTGGACGGCCGGATGGGATGGATCGTGCGACGCGAATACGGACGCTGGGATGTTCCAGCTTCGGTCGACTGGGCGTCGTCCACCAACTGCGACGCGCTCGAGAACGTCTTGCTCGGCATGGAAGACCTCCGCGCGCCGGGAATCGATGCGCCGCGCACGGGATGGGAGCAGGACGACGAGATCATCGTTTCGGCCGACGGCGCGTCCTATCGATTGGTCGCCAACAGATTCCAGTTCCGCCATGTGACCGCATGGAGCTTCATCGAGCTAGACGCCGGCAGCGGTTCTTCAGTCGGCGAGTGGGTGGAAGACGCGATCGTCGCGCTCGCGCCCTGTTGGTCGCCGCAGCCGCCAATTGTCTACGACTAGCGCCTACCGCCGCCCGAACAGCCGCTCGATGTCCTTGAGCTTCAGCTCCACGTACGTCGGCCGGCCGTGGTTGCATTGGCCCGAATGCGGCGTCGCCTCCATTTCGCGGAGGAGCGCGTTCATCTCGTCGGCGTTCAGCCGCCGGCCCGCGCGCACCGAGCCGTGGCACGCCATGGTCGAACACACTTCTTCGAGCCGCTCTTTCAGCGACATCGCTTCATCGTACGCCGACAGGTCGTCGGCCAGATCGCGCACCAGCCGGCCGGAATCGACCGTTCCCAGCAGAGCCGGCGTTTCGCGCACCGCGACGGCGCCGGGACCGAACGGCTCGATGACCAGGCCCAGCTCTTTCAACTCATCGGCGCGCGCGAGAAGGCGCTCGGCCGCCGCATCGTCAAGCTCCACGATGTCGGGCGTCAGCAGCGCCTGGCGGGGCGCGCCGCGCGCGTCCATCGCCGCCTTCATCCGTTCGTAGACTAGCCGTTCGTGCGCGGCGTGCTGGTCAACGATGACGATGCCGTCGGCCGTCTGGGCGACGATGTAGGTCTCATGCAGCTGCGCGCGCGCCACGCCCAGAGGATAGTCGGCGTAAGCCGCCGCCTCGCCCGGGTCGGCCTGGAGCGGCGCGTCCGCCGCCGCGGGCCGCTCCAGCTCCGCAATCTCGCCCTCATGCCGCGCCGACCACGCCTCGACGCCGGGCAGCGAGCGCTCGGAAAGCCCGCCCGGAACCGCGCCGAAGCCCGGGGTCAGCGCGCGCGCCTGATAACCCGCGCCGAAAGAAGGCGGCGGCGCGGCGTGCGCGCTGGCCGCGCCGAGCGCGAAGCCGGCGACCGTGGTCGCGGCGCGGTGTCCCGCAGCGGCGAGACCATGGCGCAGCGCGCCGACGATCAGCCCGCGCACCAGCCCCGCGTCGCGGAAGCGCACCTCGGTCTTGGCCGGGTGCACGTTGACGTCGACCACCTGCGGCGAGCATTCGAGATAGAGCGCGACGACCGGATGGCGGTCACGCGCGAGAAAGTCCTGGTAGGCGCCGCGCACCGCGCCGACGATTAGCTTGTCGCGCACGGGCCGTCCGTTAACGAACAGATACTGCATGTCCGCCGCGCCGCGGTTGAAGGTCGGCACCCCGGCCCAGCCCGACAGCCTAACGCCCTCGCGCTTCTGATCGATCAGCACCGCGTTTTCGGCAAAGTCGCGCCCGAGAATGTCGCCCAGGCGCTGCCGGCGGGCTTCGTTCAAATCCTCGTCCGGCCGGCCCCGGACCGAGAGCCGCGTGCGGCCATCCGCGACGAGAGAAAAGCCGACGTCCGGCCGCGCCATGGCCAGGCGCTTTAGGACATCGAGCACGGCGGCGGTCTCGGCGCGCTCGGACTTTAGGAACTTCAGTCGCGCGGGCGTCGCGTAGAAGAGTTCGCGCACCTCGACCGTCGCGCCCGAGGCGCCCGCGAAGGCCGCCGGACGCGGGTCGCCCGGCTCGCCGCCTTCGACCTCCCCGCCTTCCACCGTCAGCGCCCAGGCGTCGGCTTCGCCTTTCGCGCGCGCCGTCAGGGTCAGCCGCGCAACCGAGCCGATCGAGGGCAAGGCCTCGCCGCGAAAACCCATGGTGGCGATGTTCAAAAGGTCATAGTCGCCCGCGTCGTCGGGCTCGAGCTTCGAGGTGGCGTGCCGCGCGACGGCGAGCGTCAGCTCGGGACGGCTCATCCCCGCGCCGTCGTCAGCGACCCGGATCAACCCCGCGCCGCCGCGCTCGACGTGCACGGCGACGCTGGTCGCGCCGGCGTCGAGCGCATTCTCGGCCAGTTCCTTGACCACTGAGGCAGGCCGCTCGATCACCTCACCCGCGGCGATGCGGTTGACGGCCTGGGGCGGCAGACGGCGAATCGTCATGGCCGAACGCTGAGCCCGGCGCGGAGCGCGGTCAACTGGAGGTTGGGTTGTAGGGGCTGGGTGTTGGGAGTTTTCCCCAACCCCTAATCCTTAGAGCTCAAAACCCGTCAAAGAACCGTCAAAAAACCCATCAAAGTCCGGGCAGCTTCGAGCCGCGGCCGATCTCGACCTCTTCGCCGCCGGTGGCTGCTTCGCCGAGGCGCGCGCGGCGCTCGATCTCTTCTTCGGCGGCGCGGCGGGAGGGCTCGTACTCGTCTGCGGTGTCGCCGTCGCGCCAGAAGAGGATGCGGTTGGCAAAGCCCCGGCTTTTCTGGATGACGCCGTTCTCCATGTCGATCTCGAGCCGGATCGAGGAGTCCTGGGCGCCGCGGCTCATCTTGGCGACGAGCAGCTGCTCGGCGTCGGACGCGGTGGAGTTCTCATAGCCGGTGAACAGCGCGGTGGCCGCAAGGTCCTCAGGCACGAGGTCCTGCGGGCGCGGCTCGCCCGGGCGCGGCGGGCGCAGATTGTATTCGGGCGGCACCACCAGAGGCGCCTTGGTGACGACGCGGAACTCGTCGGGGGTGACGCGCTCGGCGCCCACGGCGCGGCGCATGCTGCCGCAGCCGGAAAGCGCGAGCGAAGCGGTCAAGACGGCGGCGCCGAGAAGCAGGCTGGCGCGGCTGAGACGTCGGGTCATTTGGGGGGACTCCCTAGTCGTGTCGCGGGACACTATTAACGGCGCGACGCGCCGAGGCCAAGGCGGGCGTTCAGCTTGAGGCCGCCTCGTCCTTTCGGCCAAACAGCACCTCGGCGAGCAGCAGCACCGCGCCGATCGAGATCGAAGCGTCGGCGATGTTGAACACCCAGGGAAAACCGACGTTCCAGGCCCCGATGGTCCAGCCGAACCAGGGCCCGGAAAAGTCGATGAAGTCGACCACTGCGCCGAACCGCGCCCGGTCGATCATGTTGCCGAGCGCGCCGCCGATGACCAGCCCGAGCGCGATCGCCCCGAACGGGCGATGGGTGCGCCGCAGCCAGATCCCGAGCGCGACCGCCACGGCCGCCGAAAAGATGACGAGCCCCCAGCGGCCGACCGCGCTCTCGGCCTGAAAGAGCCCGTAGCTGACGCCCCGGTTCCACACCATGGAGAGATCGACGATCGGGCTGACCTCGATCCTGTCGCAGCCCTGATTGAACTCCAGACAGCCCGGCGGCGAGAAATTGAGCGGACCGATGATGATCCACTTGGTCAGCTGATCGAACACGATCACGCTCGCGGCGAGGACGTAGCCGATCACCGGCCAGCGCGATACGGCCTCCAGCTTGCCCCCCGGCATGTCGCTCGTCCCCTCAGCGGCCATGGCGCGCATCCCAATCGGCGACGGCCTCGGCGTCGCGCGGTGAAAGGTCCGGATACCGAGCATCACTACCAACCTCGGCCAGCACCTTCCACGAGCGCGCGCAGCGCTTGCCTTCGGCCTTGCCCGGCATCACGGCGACGCCCGGCTCGTCCTCGAGCGTGAACGCGTCCGTGGGCGCCGCGCCTTCGCCCAGCCGCGCCTGCGAAGTGATGCAGAGATCGGCGAGGAAGGCTTCGACATTATCGCCCGCCTCCGCCTCGAGCGCGGCTGCGTCAGCCTTGTCGGACAACCACACGGTCGGGGCGGCTTCGAGCGACGCGCCGATGCGTTTCTCGCGGCGCTCGACTTCGAGCGCGCCCAGAACGACGCGGCGGATGCGCCGCAGCCGCGCCCAGCGCTCGGCGAGCGTCGGGTCGAGCCAACTCGACGGCGTCTCGGGGAACTGGCGCAGATGCACCGAACCCGCGTCCGGATTCCGCATCAGCCACGCTTCTTCCATCGTGAACGGCAGGATTGGGGCGAGCCAGGCGGTCAGACGGTTGAACAGCTCGTCCATCACCGTGCGCGCGGCGCGGCGGCGCAGCTCGGAAGGCTTGTCGCAGTAGAGCGCGTCCTTGCGGATGTCGAAATAGATCGCCGAGAGGTCCACCGACGCGAAGTTCATCAGCGCCTGGACCGCACGCGGGAAGTCGTACGCCTTGTACGCAATGCGCACGTAAGTGTCCGTCTCCGCCATGCGGTGGCGCACCCAGCGTTCAAGACCCGGAAAGCTCGCGTCGTCGGTCAGGCGCTCGTCTTCGGAGAAATCCGCCAAGGCGCCCAAGAGATAGCGCAGCGTGTTCCTCAGCTTCCGGTAGAGGTCGGCCGTGTTCTTGATCGTCTCGGGGCCGAGGCGCTGGTCGTCGACGTAGTCCACTCCGCCGACCCAGAGCCGCAGGATGTCTGCGCCGTAGTCCTTCATTACGTCCAAGGGCGAGACGGTGTTGCCCTTGGATTTGGACATCTTCTCGCCCTGGGCGTCCATGGTGAAGCCGTGGGTGAGAACTTCCTTGTACGGCGCGACGCCACGTGTGCCGCAGGCCTCCAGCAAAGAGGACTGGAACCAGCCGCGGTGCTGGTCCGAGCCTTCGAAGTAGAGATCGGCCGGCCAGGGCAGCCCGCGCTTTTCGAGCACGAAGGCGTGGGTGCAGCCGCTGTCGAACCAGACGTCGAGGATGTCCTCGACCTTCTCCCACTCGGACGGATCGTCGACGAGGCCGTCTAGGAAAGTCTCGGCCGGCGTGGTGAACCAGGCGTCCGCGCCGTCGTCGGCGACGGTCTTCAAGATGCGCGCGCTGAGCTCGTCGTTGTGCGGAAAATCGGCGTTGGGCAGATAGTCGCCGGCCTTGTTGACGAACAAGGTCAGCGGCACGCCCCAGGCGCGCTGGCGCGAGAGCAGCCAGTCGGGCCGGTCCTCGACCATCGAACGGATGCGGTTGATCGACTGAGCGGGATGCCAGGTGACTTGATCGATCGCCGTCAGTGCGCGCTCGCGCAGCGTTTTCGCCGCGCCCGCGTCCTCGCCGGGCAGCGGGATCTGCTTGTCGATGGCGACGAACCATTGCGGCGTATTGCGGAAGATCAGCGGTGCTTTCGAGCGCCACGAGTGCGGATAGGAGTGCTCCAGCCGCCCGCGGGCCAAGAGCGCGCCCGCTTCGATCAGCTTGGCGATGACGGCTTTGTTGGCCCCGCCCTCTTGGCCGGACTTCTTGCCCTCGGTGCGCACGACCTGCTCGCCGGCGAAGAGGGGCACGTGGTCGTAGTAGGCGCCGGTCTCGTCGACCATGTCAGGGATGTCGGCGCGGGAGAGGCCGTTGGCGAGCCAGACTTCGTAGTCCTCTTGGCCGTGTGAGGGCGCGGTGTGGACGAAGCCCGTGCCGGCGTCGTCGGTGACGTGATCGCCTGGGAGGAGCGGGACGGGGAAGTCGAAGTAGCCGTCGGCACCGCTCACTTCTGCCAGCGGATGCGAGCACAAGAGCACGTCCGGCTGCACGCTTTCGACACGGTTAAACGATGCGATCCTCGCGGCCTCGCGCACACTTTCCCAAAGCTCGTCCGCGACGATCAGCCGATCACCAGGCTGGGCCCAAGGCTGACGAACTTCGCCAGTCTTTGGATCCGTGATCTGCTCGACCTCTTCCACTTCATAGAGGCCATACTCAATGCTCGGACCGTACGCGATCGCGCGGTTGCCTGGGATGGTCCATGGCGTTGTTGTCCAAATCACAACGTTCGCGCCGGTCCATTGATGTACTTCTTTGGGCGTGCCCGGGACGACCTCGTTCGCCACGGCGACATGTTTCACCGGAAACTTCACCCAGATCGTATGGCTCGTGTGATCCCGGTACTCCACCTCCGCCTCGGCGAGCGCGGTGCGTTCGACCGGGCTCCACATCACCGGTTTCGAGCCGCGGTAGAGCGAGCCCTGTCGGGCGAACTTCAGGAACTCTTCGACGATCGCGGCCTCGGCGTCGAACGCCATCGTGGTGTAGGGGTCCTTCCAGTCGCCGAAGATGCCCAGGCGCTCGAACTGCTCGGACTGCACGCCGACCCACTTCTGCGCATAGGCGCGGCATTCGGCGCGGAACTCGGCCGGCGGCACGTCGTCCTTGCGCTTGCCCTTGGCGCGGTAGGCCTCCTCCACCTTCCACTCGATCGGCAGGCCGTGGCAGTCCCACCCTGGCACATATGACGCGTCCCGCCCGGTCATCTGCCGTGAGCGGACGATGACGTCTTTGATCGTCTTATTGAGCGCATGGCCGATGTGGATGTCGCCGTTCGCGTACGGCGGGCCGTCGTGGAGGATCCAGGGCTCCCGGCCCGCGGCGTCCTTGCGCAGCTTGGCGTAGATGTCGTCCGCCTGCCATTGCGCCAGGATCTCGGGCTCTTTCTTGGGCAGCCCGGCGCGCATCGGGAACTCTGTTCGGGGCAGAAACAGCGTTTCTTTATAGTCGCGGCCCGTTTCCGAGCTGGATTGGGCCTTTGTGTCGGCGGCGTCAGTCATGTGGAGGCATCCGGTGCGATCGGCGTCGAAGAATGGGCGAATTTCCCGGCCGCGCCAAACCTAGCCGCGCGCCGGGTCAATAATTCGCGCGATGACGCGCCGCAGACCGCCGATCTTAAGCATGGCGTCCGATATCAGCTTGATCCTAAAGCGTCCAGGGCGGCGCGCGCCGCCGCGACGTCGGCGTCCATCTGGGCCGTCAGGGCTTCGGCGCTGTCGAACTTCATGTCGCCCCTTAGGAAGGCCCGCGGCGCGACAGCGAGGTGGCGGCCGTAAAGATCGCCTTCGAAGTCAAAGAGATAGGCCTCAAGCCGCTCGTCCTCGCCCTCGAACGTCGGCCGCCAGCCGATGTAGGCCGCCCCGGGCCGGTCCCTGTCCTCGCCCTCGATCCGCACGGTGACCGCGTAGACACCCACCGGCGGCCGGATCAGGTCGCCAAGGTAAAGGTTCGCCGTGGGAAAGCCGAGCTCGCGGCCTCTCTGGTCGCCGCGCTCGACCACGCCGTCGACCACCCAAGGCCGAGTCAGCATCTTTTCGGCCGCGGCCATGTCGCCCTTGGCGATCGCCGCGCGGATGGCGCTCGAGGAGCAGTCTTCGCCGCCGAGGCTCACTTGCTCGACGATGGTGACGCCAAAGCCGAACTCTTCGCCGAGGGCTTTAAGAGAGTCCGTTGAGCCGACCCGGTCCTTGCCGAAGCGGAAATCCCAGCCGACCGTCACATGCGCGATCCCGAGCGCGCCGACCAGCACGTCGGCGGCGAAGGCCCGGTCGTCCATAAGCGACAGCGCGCGGTCAAAGCCGATGCGGTAGAGCACGTCGACGCCCAGATCGGCGAGCACGTGGTTTCGCGTCGTGTCGGACAAGATGCGGAACGGCGCAGCGTGCGGCTGGAAAAAGCGCCGCGGATGCGGATCGAACACCGCCATGCCTAAAGGCGTCGCTCCACCGGCCGCGGCGCGCGCGGCGTCGAGGACGGCCTGGTGGCCCTTGTGCATCCCGTCGAAGTTGCCCAGCGCGATCGACGCGCCCTGGATCTCGGCGGGAACGCCGATCTCAGGCTCGATCACCCGCACGGCGGCTTCGTTCCGTCGGTCACGTCTCGTCCGACTTTCGGGCGACCCAGGCGCCTGCGTTGGCCCGCACCACCTTCTTGCCGCGCGCCTTGCACCAGCATTCGAGCGTCACGAGCTGCTTGTCGGGCACGATCTCGGCGATCTCGGCGTGGGCGATCACCTCGTCGCCGACGCGCACGGGGCCTCTGTAGGACAGATTGAGCGAGCGGAAGATCGCGCCTGGGCCCGGCAGCTGGGTGCCCATCACCGCCGACAGCAGCGAGGCGACGAAGGCGCCGTGCGCGATCCGGCCCTTGAACATCGTCTGGGCCGCAAACTCTTCGTCAAGGTGAACGGGATTGGTGTCCCCGGTTAGGGTTGCGAAGTCCTCAACGTCCTTTTCGGTCACGAGCCGGGTCATCTCGGCCGCCATGCCGACCTTGAGGTCCTCGAGATAGTAGCCGTGCTTGCTGGACATCCCGGTCTCGCTTCCCCGATCCCCGCCGTTCCGACGCCAAATCGCTCATACGCCCCGTCCGGGGCAGGCTCGCAGACCGACCTCGGAATTCTTCGCGAGCGTTAAACGTTCATTCAGCGTCGCGGTCAATTTCGCCGACCGGGTTTACCCCGGTTAATCGTTATGCGTGTCAAAACAGTCTCGCACATACGGTTCAAGGCGGACGCAGCCATGCTGTCGAACATGAACGATCTCGTCGCGCTCGCGAAAGAGACTTCGCCGGAGCGGCGGCGCGAGCTGCTGCGCAGCCTCTCGGACCTGTTCGACGAGGCCGACGAAGCCGTCGCTCAATCGCAGGACTTCGCCCAGACCTTCGGAATGCTGCTCGACCAGCTCGACGTCGAGGTGCGCTCGGAGTTCGCCGAGCGCTTCGCCAAGCTGCCCGGCGCGCCGGCCGGCGTGATGTCGCGGCTCGCGCACGACGTCATCGAGGTCGCCCGCCCGGTCCTCTGCCACGGCGAGACCCTGAAGGACAGCGAGCTGATCGCCGTCGCGATGATGCGCGGCCAGGAGCATCTCAGGGCCATCGGCGTGCGCACCGAGGTCTCCACCTCGGTGTCCGACGCCGTCGTCAGCCGCGGCGACGACGAGACGCTGGTGACCATCGTCTCCAACCGCGGCGCGCGGTTCTCGCGCCAGTCGTTTGAAACGCTGACCGACCGCTCGGAGAGGATCGTCGCGCTGCAGGAGCCGCTCGCGACCCGGCCCGACACCCCGCTCGACCTGGTCAACGAGATGATGACCTTCGTCGAGGACGCGTTGCGAGACCGCATCCTGAAGCGCGTGCGCACGGTGCCAGCCGACGAGCTTGAAGAGGCGCTGCGCGCAGCGCGCGCGCGCACGCAGAACCGCCGGCGCACCGACCCCGACCGCTCCCGTGCGATCCGCGAGGTCCGCGAGATGAAGGCGCGGGGCAAGCTTAACAAGGCGGTGGTGATCGACTTCATCCGCGGCGGCGACGAGGCGCGCTTCTTCGCCGGGCTCGCCGAGCTCGTCGAGGTCGAGTTCGACGCCGCGCGCCGGCTGTGGGGCGCCGCCTCGCTCGATCCCCTGGCGATCGCCATCCGCGCGGCGGACGGGGATCGCGCTTTCTTCGTCACCCTGGCGATGGAGCGCGAAGGCGCCTCGGTGCGCGATCCGCGCGAGGCCCGCTCGTTCGGCGACGCGTTCGAGGCGATCCCGGTCGCCGCGGCTCAGCGCGTGGTCCGCTTCTGGCGCGTCCGCCGCGGCGCCGGCGAGCAGGACGCGGCTTAGGTCACAGGGCCGCTCCCTCTCGAGCGAGGAAGCCCATCCCTCACCAAGCCAAACGCGCGCACGCCCAGTCCGCGCGCCGTCCCTTCGCGGCCAGCAGCGCGCCGATCTTCTCGACGTCCAGCCCGCCCTTCGCGCCGGTCTCTTCAGCGTGGATGCCGCTGGCGACGAACACCGACGCAAAACCCTCCGCCTCCGCGCCGGCGAGGTCCGTGTCCGGACCGTCTCCGATGGCGACGATCCGCTCGGACGCGACCTCCCGCCCCGCCGCCTCGGCGATCTTCGTCCGCGCGAGCGCATAGATCGCGGCGTGCGGCTTGCCGCCGTAGATCGCGCGGCCGCCGAGCGCCGTGTACTTCTCCGCCAGCGCGCCGGCGCAGTAGACCAGCCGGTCGCCGTATTGGACGACGATGTCGGGGTTGGCGCAGATCAGCTCGAGATCGCGCGCCGCCGCCGCGGCGAGCATCTCGGCGTAGTCGTCCGGCGTTTCTTCGAGCGCGTCGAACGGCCCGGTGCAGGAGATGAAGGCGGCGTCCTCAAGCGGCGCGAAGTCGAGCCCGAGCCCTTCATAGATGCGATCGTCCTGCGGCGGGCCGAGCTTGAACGCCGGTCCCGGCGCGCGCGCGGCCAGCTCGGCGCGCGTGGCGTCGCCCGAGGTGACGATCGCATCGAAGAAGTCCGGCGTCGCGCCGAAGCGCTCGAGCTGGCGCGGGATCCGGTTCGAGGGCCGCGGCGCGTTCGACACCAGAACCACCGGACCGCGTTCGGCGCGAAACCGCCGGCACGCCTCGAGCGCGGGCGCGTACGCGGTGCGGCCGTTGTGGATCACGCCCCAGACATCGACCACCGCCGCCTCGAAGCGGTCGGCGATCTCGGACAATCCGGCGATGGGCGCGGGGCTGGACATGGCGGGGGCGCGTAGACGCAAACCGCAAGGCGGTCAACGCGAATGGACGAGCAGACCAGCCGCCCAGGCGGGTGTGTGCGCGCCCGCGTCTCCCGCCAGTTCGAGAGTGCTCTGAGCATCTCTGACCAGTGCGAGCATCTAAGTGAGCACCGCGAGCATGCGTGCGAGCGGGATATCGGTGAGCATCTCACCCGGGGATAGATCGGACTTGTCCGCCCCCTAGAGTTTGCGCCGTACACTGCGCGCATGTCTGACGATCAGGACATCGAAGACTCCAGTCCCGCCGGCCTCTGGGAGGCGGCGAAAGACCTCATGCGCTGGCTGTTCGCCGCCTATGGGCGACCGGTCGACATCGTCGCCATGGGGCCTCTGACGGCGAAAGAACACCGCGAGATCTCGAGCTGGCTCGCCGCTGTGGAACGCATTGCGCGCCGCCTGCTGGTGGTCGAGGCGAGCAAGCTGGTGGGAACCTTGCCGGCGATCGTTCGTTCCTCAACGCCGCCTTCTGCGCCGCGGACAACCACGGGCGAAAAGAGGCTCGTCGAGCAGGATCCCGAAAATCCAAGCCAATGGCGCGTCAGCTTCCGCGTTCCGATGGCGCGCAGCGAGGCACGCGCCAAGCTTTGCTCCCCCGCGGGGGAGCTGTCGCGCGCATGCGCGACTGAGGGGGATTGCCTCGCGGCTGGCGGGGATGCGGCGGCGGCGCCGTCAGCTTTCGATCCTTCGGGCAATCCCCCTCAGTCTCGCCGAGCTCCACCCGGCGATCCAGCTCCCCCGAGGGGGAGCAGAGAGGCGGCGCCCGCGCTCCAGAGCGCGGGCCTCAAGAGCGCCTGGCCCTTGGCCGAGCGCATCGAAGCCGCCCGTCGCGTACTCAACGATCCCGCGCCCTATGCGCTGCGGCTGGCGCGCCGTCTTCGAGGCGAGCCCAAACACGCCGCGGCGATCGTGCAGCCCGAACGCGGCAGCGAAGCGGAAACCCTCGGCCGCTGGGCCTACGGCCACGCGCTCGAACACGCCCGCGAAGCCGTCCCCGCGTTCGACACGAGTTGACGCCCGCCCGCATCGTCGCGCGCCGTCCCTCGCGAGAGCGGGGACGTCGGCGTTGGTGATTTCGTCGAAAAGAGCCGCGCCCACCCCAGCGTTTGGGCTGACTCGCCGCGCCCTACCCCGCCGCGCGCAAGCGCGCAGGAGCTTTGCGAGTCGGCTCGGCGTCGGCCTTGGCGTCGAGCACGCCTTCCTTCAGAGGCCGCGGCGGGCCGAACAAGTGGCCTTGGGCCAGCCCGACCTCGAGGTCGAGCACTTCGATCACGGTGCTTTCGTCTTCGATCTTCTCGGCGATCAGCTCGACGCCGTACTTCGCCAGGAGCGCGGCGTAGTCGTCGGCCCGGATCTCCGGCGCGATCGACAAGCCCAAAGGCTCGCCGCGCCCCAGCGATTGCAGCAGCACGTCGCCGGGGACCTTGAAGAACTTCACGCCTGCGCGGCGCGCGTCGGCGAGGTCGAAGTCAAGGTCGGCGACCTTGTCGATCGAGAAGCGGAAACCGAAGTCGGCGAGCCGCGCCATGTTGCGCGCCGCGGTCAGCCCG
>JASFUX010000042.1:0-16652 GCA_050050115.1 Maricaulaceae bacterium
GCAGCTCGCCCGTCTCCGCATCATAGGCGCGCAGGAAGCCGTCGAGACTGCCGTTGACCACCGCACCGTCGATCACGACAGGCGCGGCGGAATGGCCGATGTTGCTGGAACAGCCGCGCACCCGCTCTTCGCGATCGCCAGTGCAGTCGGGTTCGCCGAAGTAGGACCACTCGACCTCGCCGGTGTCGATCGAGAGCGCATGAATGCCCGCCCGATCGAACTCCGGCGCGGCGTCGTTGCCCGGCCGGTTGATCGGCGCGAACACGCGCGCGTCGTCCACCGCGATGCCCCAGTGAACACCGCCGAGCGGCGTGCCGGTGCCAAGATCGGTCCGCCAGACCAAAGATCCGTCGTCCGGATCGAGCGCCCAGACCGTGCCGGACTTTTGACCCGCGAGCAGGATGTCCTCGCCCTCGGACGTCTGTGTCAGGACGGTCGAGGCGCCGAAGTCGACGTCGCGGCTGACCGAGGTCTCCGGCGGGCAGTTGCCGCCCGCGCCCGGTCGGCAGCCGGTGAGGAAGATGTCGTTCGCCGTCGCCTGGAAGGTCCAAACGTTCTCCCCGGTTTCAAGGTCGAACGCCATGATCGCGTCGGACGTGTCTGTCGCCGGCGCCGATGTGTTCTCGCCCGTACCGACATAGAGCCGGCCCCGCGCCGCGTCGATCGACGGCGTGTTCCAGATCGGCGCGCCGGAGGGGCCCCACCGCATCACGCCCGCGTCGTTAAGGCCCTGCTCGGTCGCGTCCTCCATTGTGCGGGCGAGCCAGATCGTCTCCCCGGTCGCGGCGTCGAGCGCGGCGACCGCGCCCTGGCTGCGGCAGCATTCGTGCTCGCGATTGGCGCCGAGCGAAATCTCATATGAGGAGATGGGCACATAGAGCCGGTCGCCATGGAACACCGAGCCGCCGGTGATCTGCGTCGCCGCATGCGTGGCGAGGTTGACGACCCAGACGCGCTCGCCGGTGACCGCGTCGATCAGGTGCAGCTGGCCGGAGCCGTCGCCGATCGCCAACACCGGCCGGGCCGCGCCGCCGTCTCCGGGGATTTCGCCGTAGGAGAGGCTCGAGCGCAGCGGCGCATAGGCGTCGTGCGCCCACTGCACGCAAGGCGGTCCGTCGACGTTGAAGGCGAACACCTTGCCCGCGTCGGCGAGCGCGATGAACAAGCTCGAGCCGGCGACGACGGGCTGAGAGCGCATCGTCGGCGTGTCTGGGAAGCCAAGCGCCCAGGCGAGCTCAAGGTCGGCGAAGTCGTCCGTGCTCAAACCGGACTCGCCTGCCGACATGCGGCGGTGATTGTGCTCGCCGAAGCCGAAGCCCGCGACGATCGGCGCGGCGTCGGGCTCGACCGCGCGGCGCTCGGCCGGGCACATCGCGGCCGCGATCCACTCGTCGGAGTCGTCCTCGCCACCGGTCAGATAGGAGACGACGGTGGGAATCTCGCCCGGCGCGAGCGTCGCGCCAACGTCGGACATCTTGCCCTCGGTGAGCGCATAGATGATCGCCCGATAGCCCATGCCCTGCAGCGCTTCGAAGCTGGGCGAGCGCGATTGCTCGGGATTGTCGTGGCAAACCGCGCAGGCCTGTTCGTAGACGAGACGGCCAGGGTGGATCTGATCCGCGTTCGCGACCGGTCCAGCGGCTGGGATGAGATCCGCTCCGCTTACGGACTCATCGCTCGGCGAGGCCTGCTCGGTCGCCGTTGTCGCATCGGCGTTTTCTGCAGACTGCTCAGCCGGCCCGCACGCGGCGAGCGCGAGGGCGAGCGCCGCCCCCGAAAATGACCACCCGGACATCGACCGCATCGCAACTCGGCGCATCTGACTCATCTCCGCCTCTACTCAGCCGGACGGAACGAGAGCAGGACGTTGCCCGCCGGCTCGCCGAAGAAGCTGTAGCCGGAGGAGACGAACACCCGGCCGTTCGCCGCGATGATCGACGCGTTGTCGATGCCGCCGCCGTGACCCTCTACGCCATTCACGGTCTCGAACGGCCGCGCGGTGTCGTACTCGAACAGCATCTCGCCGGTCTCGGTGTTGAAAACGCGGAACATGCCGTCGGTCGCGCCCTGGGCGACCGCGCCGTCGATCACCATCGGCGCGCCGGACATCGAATAGCTGCGCTGACAGCTCGGCACCCGCTCGCGGCGTTCGTCGTCGCACGTCGGCGTGACGGTGTAGGACCATTCGACCTCGCCCGTATCAACGTTGACTGCATGGATGCCGCGATAGTCCGGCTCGCCGTCCTGGCGCCGGCCGGCGGAATTGATCGGCGCGAAGACGCGGGTTCCGTCATAGGCGATGCCCCAGTGGATGCCGCCAAGAGGTCCGCCCGTGCCGAAGTCGCGCCGCCAGACCACCTCGCCGTCATTGTCCGGATCGAGCGCCCAGACCGTGCCGGACTTCTGGCCCGCGAGCAGCACGTCCGAGCCGTCCGAACGCTGAGCGATGATCACCGAAGCGCCGAAGTCGACGTCGCGGTTGACCGAATATTCCGGCGGACAATTGCCGCCCGCGCCCGCGCGGCAGCCCATCAGGTAGATGTCTTGCGCGGTCGCCTGGAAGGTCCAGGCGTTCTCCCCGGTCTCCAGATCGAACGCCATGATCGAGTCCGTCGTGCCGCTGTCGGGCGCCGAAGTGGACTCGCCGGTGCCGACATAGAGCAGGCCGCGTTCGACGTCGATCGCCGGGGTCGACCAGATCGGCGCGCCCGAGGGGCCGTACATCATCACGCCGTTGTCGTTCTCGCCCTGCGGGGTCGCCTCCTCCATCGTGTGGGCGGTCCAGATCACCTCGCCGGTGGCCGCGTCGAGCGCGGTCACCGCGCCGTGGCTCTTGCAGCACTCATGTTCGGGTTGAGCGCCGACGGCGATCTCGAACATCGAGACCGGCGTATAGACCACGCCGTCGTGCAGCACCGGCGTGCCGGTGGTGATCGAATAGTCGTGCAGCCTGACGCTCGACACCCAGAGCTGTTCGCCGGTCGCCGCATCGAGCATGTGCACCTGCGCCGAACCGTCGCCGAACACCAGCACGTTCCGGCCGTCGACCTCGCCATAGGTCAGGCTGGTCCTGAGCGCGAGCGGATACTCGTAGCTCCACTGCACGCACGGCGTTCCGTCGATGTTGAAGGCGAACACTTGCCGCGCGTCGGCGCCCATCAGGAACAAGGTGTCGCCCACGACGACGGGCTGCGAGCGCATCGCCGGATTGTTCGGGATGCCGATCGCCCACTCTAGCTCAAGCCCTGCGAGGTCGTCCGTAGAAAGACCAGCGTCTTCGGCCGAGATGTGACGATGGTTCTCCAGGTTGACGCCGAAGGTCGACACCGAAGCGGGCGCGCTCAAGTCCACCGTCGCGCGCTCAGCCGGACACGCGTGCTCCTCGATCCAGGCGGTGTTGGGCTCGGCGCCAGCCGACAGGTAGGCGATGACGAGCGCGATGTCGTCGTCCGACATCGTCGCGCCGATGTCCTTCATCCGCCCCGTCTGCAGCGCATAGGTGAGATTGGTCGAGGAGATCTGCTGGAGCGCCTCTAGGCTGGGCGAGCGGGTTTGCTCGGGGAAATCGTGACAGTTCGCGCAAACCGCTTCGTAAACGGCGCGCCCCGGATGGACGTCTCCTGCGTTCGCCGTCTCCACCGCCGCCGGTTCAGCCGCTGGTTCAGAAGCGGGCTCGGCGACCGGCTCCGCAACTGGTTCAGGCGCAGCTTCGGCGGTGACCGCAGCGGCCGCCGGCGTGTCGGTCTCCGCGCTGTCGGTGTCAGCCGGCGAGCACGCGGCGATCACGACCGCGGCGGCGGCGAGCATCAAGCTGGAGCGATTGGAGGCGATGGAAATCGGCATGAATTCGGTCCCAATGGCGACGGGCCCACTGCGTGACGGGCTCAGATCTCGGAGAGCGCCGTCGGCGGCCGCGCGCATGCGCCGCCAAGCCGAATTCAACCTCCCCGCCGCGCCGGATTAGAAAGAGGAATCAAGCCCAAAGCAACGACAGGGCCGCCAAATCCGGCCGCCTGTCTGTTTTTTAAGATTGCCGTTAGTCGGCGTCTTCAATCGCAGGAAGCTGGGCCCCCGTGCCGTCGGGTCGCCCGGGCTCCCGGCGCACGCGCAAGGTCATGGAGCCGATCCCCTCGATGCCAGCCTCGATGACCTCGCCATCCTGAAGGAACCTTTGCTCGCCGCGCACCGCCGTGCCTACGCCGGTGCCGCCGGAGGTGCCGTTGTTCAAGACATCGCCCGGATAAAGCGTCACGATCGAGGAGGCGTATTCGATCAACTCCCACGTGGTGTGGATCATGTCCCCGCCCATGCCCTCCTGCATCACCTCGCCGTCGACGGCGAGGGTCTGGCGGAGCAGCTCGACCGGATCGCCGTAGAACTCCTTCGGCACGATCCACGGCCCCTGGGGCGCGAAAGTCCGGTGGCCCTTCATCACGAACCAGTCGACCCCGCCCAGACCGCCAGGCGGGCGGCCGCCCCGGTCGGAGATGTCGAGGGTAACCATGTAGCCGAACACGTGGTCCTCGGCGTCTTCGGCGGACACGTAGCTGGTCTCCCTGCCGATCACGGCGCCGAGCTCGACCTCCCAGTCGATTTCGACGCGGCCGTAGGGCAGCACGATCTCGTCGTCCGCGCCGATCACCGCGCCACGCGAGGGTTTCAAGAAGAGATAGGGAATGCCGCGATTGGCCGCGCGTCGCGCCATTGCTTCCTGACGCTCTTCCTCCGTACCCGACTCATTGAGATGGGAGTAGAAGTTCAGCGCCGCGTTCAGGATCTTGCCCGGATACATAATCGGCGGCAGCGTGCGCACGTCTTCAAGGTCAACGACATAGTCCGGGGCGTCGTCGCCATCGAGTGCGCCGGAGTCGATGAGCGCGGTCTCAATCGCGATCAGCTCGCCGCGGCCGCCGTTCTCGTAACGCTCAATCAGATCGATCATGTCGTCAGGCGCCTCGCCGAGGCCCTGCGCCGCGTAGGCGGCGGGAAGGTCGACAATGAACCGCTCGCGCAGCACCAGGCCGACGGTCGGCGCGCCGTCGATCTCGAACGTGCCGACGGCGAACGGCTCGGGCGCGGCGGGCTCGGATTGCGCAAGCGCCGCGCCGGCCGCCGCGATCGCGAGGACTCCCGACATCACGATTTGCAGAACCACTCGGATCATCTCGCCTTCTCCCCTGGCTGGCCGACGACCTCAGGCTAGCCGCATGAACAACGGCGCCACAAGCTAGCCCCGCTTACGGTACGTCCGCACCTTGGTCAGGAACGCCAGCGTCTCGCGCTCTCGGACGAGCCCCGCTTTGGCCCAGAGCGCGTCGAGGTCGGTCTCGGCGTAGCTCTTGTAGAAGGGCTCATGGAAGATGTTCGGGAAGGCCTCGAGCATCGGATCGAGCGCGGGCGCGTCGCCCGGCTGGATCGAGTCGGCGATGACGACGAGACCGCCCGGACGCACCACCCTGGCCATTTCTTCGGCGACGATGGCGCGCACGCGCGGCGGCAACTCGTGGAAGAGATAGACCGAGACGACGATGTCGAAAGCGCCGTCGTCATAAGGCAGCGTCTCGGCGGCGGCTTCGCGGACCCGGGCGCGCGGGCGATGCTTGAGGCGCCGCGCCGCCTCCTCGACATAAGCCGGAGACAGATCCACGCCTTCGACATCGAGGCGCGGAAAAGCGTCCGTCGTCTGAACGAGAAAGCTCCCCGCGCCGCAGCCGACGTCGAGGAGACGCGCGGCGCGCTGATCGCGGCCCTTCAGCTCGCGGGCGACCTCCGCCAAAGCCGCGCGGCGCATCGCCGATGCGGCGCCCGTAAACAGCACCTCGACCTGCTCGTCGTAGATCCGCGCCGAGTGCGCCGACAGCCAGCCGTCGGTTTGATAGTGGAAATTCTGCAAGTAGTACGGCGGAAAGCGGCCGTTGCGGCCGAGCACGCGGCCGCGGTCGCGCACTTCGGTTCCACCCTTGCGCCGCCGGCGCGCGCTAACGGCCTCGGCGTCGGCGAGCACGGCCCGGCTCGTCGCGAGCATCCGTGCAAGCCGGCGCGGATCAAGATCACGCGGGGGCGGATAAAGCCCGGCCTCGATGTTGGCGCGGTCGACTTCGAACAGCTCGAGAAAGGCGGCGCGCACTTTTTCTCGATCGATCGGTTCGCCGCCGCCCCCGCCAGCGTGCGGCGCAGGTCCCGCGCGCGCCTCGATCCGTCGCACGAGCGCGTAGTGCGCAGCGTACCAGGCCACCCGCAACGACTGCGCCGCGCCGTACCGCAGCCGGCCAAGCGGCCGGCGCCATCGGCGGCGCTCTGATTGCGCAAGCCTGTCCTGCGGGGTCACGAGCTCATCCTTCGTTGCGCCCTCGGCGGCAGCCTAACCCACATTTCTCGCAAGCTGAATCGGGCTCGCCGGCTTCCGGCCAAGCGGAGCAAGACCCGGGAAGCGGTTGTCGGATGCGTCCACACGCCCCGGCGCCCATGCGCCAGATCGGCAGGAGCGTTCGATAACACGCTGAAATAGCGGGCTTATTTCCTTCAGGTTGGGTTCAGGTCGAACGCGTCATGGTTCGGGTCTGGCTCGATAGGGAGAGGTGTGCATGGCGTATCGACTTCTTTCCGGCGCGGCGGCTTGCGCTCTTTTGGCCGCGACGCCGACGTTCGCCGACGACCACCGCTGGCGCGGCGGCGGCCACAGCGACTGGGGTTACAGCGATTGGGACCGCCATGGCGGTCGCGACCACCGCCGGCATCACGATGACGACGGCGACGACGCCGCGCTGTTGATCGGCGGCGCGATCGTCGGGCTCGCGCTCGGTTCGCTCTTGAGCGACAACTCATCGAGCCATTCAAGCGGCTCTTACTATTCCTACTCGCAGCCCTCCTACGCGGGCTATTCCCAACCTTACTATCCCGACCCCTTTTATCAGGATCCGTACTATTCGGGCGGCTACGGCCTCGCAGATCCCGGACCCTCCTACGGCTATGCGCCGCCGTCCTACGGCTACGGCGCGCCGTCGGGCGGGGTGACCTACGTCAACGAGACGCAGTACGCCGGCGCCGGCTGCCAGCAGGTGCGCTCGGGCCGCACAGCGTCAGGCGCGGTGATCGGCGGGATCATCGGTGGGCTGATGGGCAACGGCATCGCCGCGGACGGCAATCGCGACGAAGGCACGGCCGTCGGCGCGGTCCTGGGCTCGGTGGTCGGCGGCTCGATCGGCAGCTCGAGCGCGGACTGCGCCTCCGCGCCGGCGCAGGTCTATCAGAGCACCTACCCCTCGGCGCCCGCGCCCTACTACGGCGGCGGCGCGCCCGCACAGCAGTATCCCTATCAATCCGAACCCGAACTCTACGGCGGACCGGACTACGAGTACCGCGACTACGGGTACGAAGAGCCCTACGAGGACTCCTACAGCGGCCCGGCGGCGCGCGAGTGCGAACGGGTGATGCGCGTCACGCCGCTGCCCGACGGCCGGGAGATTCATGAGCCGGTCGAGGTTTGCCGCGAGGCCTACTACGGCGACTGGTCGACAAAGAACTGATCAAGCTCGAACAGCGTCGGTCGAAGCCGCCGCGCGCCGCCCTCCCTCGGCGCGCGGCGGTTTTCTTTTTAAGGCAGCGTCCACACGGCGCGCCGCCTGGGCCGAGCGTGGCGTGAACACGGGGCTCTCCAGGCTGCGGTCCACGCCACGCTGTGTTAGGTGGTCAGGTCGCGAGTCAACACGTCATGTGAAGGACGAGAGCTTTGACGAACAGCCCGAACGTCGTGACCGGCGGCTGCCTGTGCGGCGCGGTGCGCTATGAGATCGCCGCCGCGCCCATCGTCACGCGCGTATGCTGGTGCCGGCTCTGCCAGAAACTCGGCGCCGGCGGTCCGACCGTCAACGTGTGCTTTCCGACCGACAAAACGACCGTCACCGGCGCGCTCAGCGATCACCAGGCGATCGCCGACAGCGGCAACGTCATGCATCGCCGCTTTTGTCCGAGCTGCGGGACGCATCTGTTCAGCGAGGCCGAGGCGCGCCCGCACCTCGTTTTCGTGCGCGCCGGATCGCTCGACGACCCGGAAATCGCGAAGCCCGAGATGACCATGTGGACGTCTGAGGCGCCGTCCTGGGCCTGCATCGACCCCGTGACGCCGCAAGTCGACAAGCAGCCCCCGCCCGCGGCGTAGCGGCTCGGAGCCGCTGCGGAAGAAAAGCTCTAAGCCCGCAACCCGCCCGTCAGCGCGTCGGCGTCGCCGCGGCCCAGGGCGTTGATCACGGTCGCGGCGATGTCGGCGGCCTGCAGGCCGGCCTCTTCGTACATCTGCTCGGGGCTCGCCTGATCCTGGAAGGTGTCCGGCAAGGTCAGGGTGCGGATCTTGAGGCCGCGGTCGAGCACGCCGCGTTCGGCCAGCAGATGCAGCACGAAAGCGCCGAAGCCGCCGCGCGCGCCCTCCTCGACCGTCACCAGCACCTCGTGATCGCGCGCGAGCCGCAGGATCAGCTCTTCATCAAGCGGCTTGGCGAAGCGCGCATCGGCCACCGTCGTCGACAAGCCCTGCGCGCCCAGCATCTCCGCGGCGCGCAACGACTCCTGCAAACGTCCGCCTAGGGACAACACGGCGGCGACCCCGCCCTCGCGCACAATCCGGCCCTTGCCGATCTCCAGCGGTTCGGGATTGGCGGGAATCTCAACGCCGACGCCGTTGCCGCGCGGATAGCGCACGGCGATCGGCCCGTCGTCGTAGCGGGCCGCCGTGGCGGTCATCGCCGCCAGCTCGGCCTCGTCGGCCGCAGCCATCACGACGAAACCGGGCAGCTGGCCCAGGTAGCCGATGTCGAACGAGCCCGCGTGGGTCGCCCCGTCGGCGCCGACAAGCCCGGCGCGGTCGATCGCAAAGCGCACCGGCAGCTTCTGGATCGCCACGTCGTGAACGACTTGGTCGTAGCCGCGCTGTAGGAAGGTCGAATAGATCGCCGCGAAGGGCTTCAAGCCCGCGGCGGCAAGACCGGCGGCGAAGGTGACCGCATGCTGCTCGGCGATGCCGACGTCGAAGCCGCGATCAGGAAAGCGCTCGAGGAAACCGTCGACGCCGGTGCCGCCCGGCATCGCCGCAGTGATGGCGACGATCTTGTCGTCCTTTTCAGCCTCGGCGATCAGAGCGTTGGAAAACACCTTGGTGTAGCTCGGCGCATTGGCGGTGGACTTCTTCTGCGCGCCAGTGACGACGTCGAACTTGGCGACGCCGTGGTACTTGTCGTCGCTCTCCTCAGCCGGGGCGTAGCCCTTGCCTTTCTGGGTCACGACGTGAACCAGAACCGGACCGTTCTTCATGTCACGGACGTTCTCGAGCACGCCAACGAGCGCGCCGAGGTCGTGTCCGTCGATCGGGCCGACGTAGTAAAAGCCCATTTCTTCGAACAGCGTGCCGCCCATTGCCATGCCGCGGGTGTATTCTTCGGCCTTCTTGGCGGTCTCGTAGACCGGCCGGCCGAGCTTCTCTGCGATTGTGCGGCCGAGGTTGCGCAACGCCGTATAAGGACGGGACGAGACGAGCCGCGCCAGATAGTGGCTCATCGCGCCGACCGGCGGCGCAATCGACATGTCGTTGTCATTGAGGATGACGATCAGCGGCAGATCGAGCGCGCCGGCGTTGTTCATCGCCTCATAAGCCATGCCGGCCGACATCGCCCCGTCGCCGATCACGCAGACCGTCCGCGCCGTCCCGTCCTGAAGCTTGTTGGCCACTTCGAAGCCGAGGCCCGCCGAGATCGAGGTTGAGGCGTGCGCGGCGCCAAAGGGGTCGTATTCGCTCTCGGCCCGCTTGGTGAAGCCCGAAAGGCCGTCCTTCTGGCGCAACGTGCGAATGCGATCGCGGCGACCGGTCAGGATCTTGTGCGGATAGGCCTGGTGGCCGACGTCCCAGATGAGCGCGTCCTTGGGCGTGTTGAACACCTTGTGGATCGCCACCGTCAGCTCGACCACTCCGAGCCCGGCGCCCAGGTGTCCGCCGGTGACGGAGACCGCGTCGACCGTCTCGGCGCGCAGCTCGTCGGCGAGGGTCTTGAGCTCGGCAAGGCCCAAGTCCCGCAGATCGTCCGGCGTGCGCACGCGATCCAGCAGCGGCGTCTCAACTGTCACACCAAGTCTCCTGTACCCTGACAATATAGGCGGTCAGACCGCCTTCTGCAGCGCCTGCCGGTTGAATACATAGTCGACAGCATGGCTCAAGTATGACGCCCGCGACCCGAAGAGGTCGAGGTGCTCCTTGGCCTGCGCGGCGAGACGCCGCGCCTGCTCGCGCGCGCCTTCAACGCCCATTTCGGAGACGAAATTGACCTTGCCGCGGGCGGCGTCCTTGCGCACATCCTTGCCCAGCGCCGCCGCGTCGCCTTCGTGATCGAGGATGTCGTCAACGATCTGGTAAGCAAGACCGAGATCGTGCGCATAGCCCTGCAGGGCGAACATCGCATCCTCGCTCGCCCGGCCAAGCACGCCGCCGGCCTCCACCGAAAAAGCGATAAGCGCGCCGGTCTTCATCCGCTGCATCCGGGTGGCGACGGCGATGTCGATGTCCTTGCCCTCGGTCTCTACGTCGATCGCCTGGCCGCCGACCATGCCCCGCGCCCCGGTCGCCGTCGCCAGCCGGCGCGAAAGCTCGACCAGCACGCGCGGATCGCCGTGGGTGTCGGAATGGCAGATGATCTCGAAGGCGAGCGACAGGAGGCCGTCCCCGGCGAGCACGGCAATCGCCTCGTCATAAGCGCGGTGAACGGAGGGACGGCCGCGGCGCATGTCGTCATCGTCCATGCACGGCAGGTCGTCATGCACCAGCGAATAGGTATGCACGCACTCGACCGCGGCGCCGACCCGCAACAGCGCCCGCTCGTCGACATCGAACAGACGGCCCGCGTGGACCACGAAGAACGGCCGCAGCCGCTTGCCGCCGCCGAGCGCGGCGTAGCGCATGGCGCTCAAGAGCCGTGCTTCAGGGCCGTCGGCGCGCGGGATCAGCGCGTCGAGCGCGACGGTCACCCGGTCGGCCGTCTCTTCCAGAGCGGCCTCGAAGTCGGCGGAGATCGCGTGGTCGGTCATGAGGCGGCGGCCTCAACGCGGCGCGCCTCGTTCAAGAGGGCGCTCGCGACCGGGCCGTCGATCACGTCGTCGCGGTCGAGCGCGGGGGCGGATGACATGGAAACCTCAATTGAAATCGGCCGGCTCGGACGTCGCCGCGCCTTCGGGGTCGAGCACGATCTTCTCCACCCGAAGCTGGGCGTCCTTGAGCTTCTTCTCGCAATGGGCGCGCAAGGCGGCGCCGCGCTCGTAGATGTCGATCGAACGCTCAAGCTCGACCTCGCCGCTTTCAAGCTGGCGTACGATGTTCTCGAGCTCAGCGAGCGCCTGCTCGAAGCTGAGCTTGCCGACATCAGCGGTCGAAGCGCCGGGTTTCTTGTCCGCCATGAGGCTCCTCCTGTGAGCGCGACCTTAAAGAGCGCGCGCCGGGATTCCAATCGCAAGAGCGAAGCGCAAACGAATAGTGAAGAGCTAGCTCGTCCTGCGCTCGTAGCGGCGGAACGACCAATAGTGGTCGCGGCCGTCCTGCACGCAGCGCCAGCCGCGGGCGAGCAGCACCGGGCGCATCATTCGATTGAACCAGCCGTGCGCGCAAACCAGCACCGTGCGCGGCGGTCCGCCTTCGGGCGCGGCCTCTGAAAGGACGCGGTCGACGGCCTCCTCGGCGCGGGCTTCGGCGGCGCGGCGGCTCTCCATGCCGCCCGAATAGCCGAGCCACCAGGCGATGCGGGCGAACACGCCCCACTGACCGGGCTTGAGCTTGAGACCGGGGACCGGCGGAGGCGGCAGCGGCGCTTCGACGAACACCGGATCGGTGACCACCGAACGGCCGTCGGCGACCGCGTGGGCGGTTTCCAAGCTGCGCGTGAGCGGGCTGGCGAGCACCACCTCGGCCGAGCGCGCCGCGGCGAGCAGCGCCTCGGGCGGGCCTTCGCCTTCGACCAGGCCGCCTTCGTCGTAGGCGCTCCACCACACCTTGTAGTCGCGCCAGCCCATCGCCTGGGAGCGGTCAAGCGCCGGCCGGCCGTGGCGGGCCAGGATGATCGCGGGCCGGACGCTCAAGGCGTCCTCCTCCCCACGCGCGTCGCTCATCCGCGCAACCGGCCGGTCATCGGCGGCTCCCCTGTCGTCAACGTCGAGACGGCGCGGCGGTCGCCCGCGCGGCTTCTTCGGCCAGCCGCCGTCGTACCCTGCACCGAAGAGATGAGGCAACTTTTCCTAACCCGGCTTCAAGCCGGCCGCTTCAGCCTTGAAGCGCCCTGACGTGGGCGGCGGCCGAGGCGGCCAGGGCGTCGAGGTCGTAGCCGCCTTCGAGGGTCGAGACCACGCGGCCTTGCGAACTCGGCTCGGCGGCCTCGCAGATCGCGGTCGTCGCCCAGGCGAAGTCGTCCGCGTCAAGCATCAGCCCGGCCAGGGGATCGGCGGCGTGGCCGTCGAAGCCGGCCGAGATCAGCACCAGCTCGGGCGCATAGGCTTTGAGCCGCGGCAAGATGCGTTCGGCGATCAGCTCCCGCCAGGTCGACCCCATGCAACCGTGCGGCGCCGGCGCGTTGACGACGTTGTCGTCGGGCCCGGTTTCGCGCGCGAGTCCGGTGCCGGGGTAGATGCCGCCTTCGTGGATCGAAGCGAAGAACAGCCACGGCTCGCGGTAGGCGAGGTCCTGACTGCCGTTGCCGTGGTGGACGTCGAAGTCGACGATGGCGACCCGCTCGAGCCCGTGCACCGCTTTGGCGCGCATCGCCGCAACGCCGATGTTGTTGAACAGGCAGAAGCCCATCGCCCGGGCCTGCTCGGCGTGGTGGCCGGGCGGGCGGACGGCGCAGAAGGCGCGGTCGAAGTCGCCCGCGATCACCCCGTCGACCGCCGCGCAGACCGCGCCGGCCGCGCGCATCGCCGCCTCGACCGAACCTGAAGACATCGAGGTGTCCGGATCGAGGGCGCGCCACTCCTCCGGGTCTTCAGGTTCGCCCGAAGCGATCAGGCGCACGTAGTCGGGCAGATGGACCCGCTCGACGTCCGCCACCTCGGCCAGCGGCGCCGCGCGACGGTCGAGGTCCGGAAACGCCTCTTCGTCGAGCGCGCCCAGAACCGCGCGCAGCCGGTCGACCCGCTCGGGATGACCCGGCGGGGTGCGATGGCCGAAGCAGGCCGGATGGGTGAAAAGCGCAAGCGTCATGCGCCGAGCCTAGCTCACCGCGCCCGCGCCGACACCCCTTCGGGTTAGCCGCCCATTCGGCGCACCCTGCTTGCTATGCGCCCTACTTCGCCCGGCCGCCCGTTCGTCCGTTGGTCTTGGCGCGCCGAAGCTTCGCCGTCCGCGCCGCGGCGACGACCGCCTCGGGGACCACCAGCCCGCCGACCTTGTTTCGCGGCGGCTGGAACTCGATCGTCCCGACCGTGAAGCAGGCGTAGTCGCAGGTCAGCTCCTCGCCCGCCGCGATGTCGCGGGTCGCGACGCCGATCTCGGGGTCGGTCAGGTCGACGTTGGGCATGTCCGAGTGGTTCATGTAGCGCCCCTCGTCCGCGTCGAGGATCACGAAGCTCGAGTCGTCGTGGAACTCGTAGGTATAGCGGTCGAGGAACTCCCGCACGTGCGCGGGGGCGGCGGCCATGTCGGCCTTGGAGATCACCTGATCGAAGCGGCGGTCGAACCGCCAGACGAGCTCGCCCTTGGCGATCGGCTCGGCCGCGAAGACGCCGAGCCCCTCGATCGCCGACGGGGCAAGATAAGAGCGCACAATCATCATGCGCGTCGTATCCTTATGGAGGGAAGCCGGGCCGCCGACCGGTCGTGGATGCGAGGGACCAACCCCGCGCGCGGCGGCGCGCGCAGGAAAATCCTAAGCGCTCGAATCACGCGTTTTGCAAGCAGATTTTGAGGGCGCCTCCGTTGTCCCCCGCCTACCCTGACAGCGACGCGTCGAGCACTTCGACGCCCGGCGGCGCGGGCACGTCGTCGGGGACGAAGAAATCAGGCAGCAGCGGTTTGGAAGGGTCGACCTTGTACTGATCGAAGTCGGTCACGCCGTGCGCGCAGAGGAACGTGTCGTCGATCAGGAAGTTGCCCGAGAAGCTGACCGGCTGGGTGAAGATCATGTGCGCCGCATCGGCGAGGATCTCCGGGGTCCGGCACATCGCCATGCCTTCCTCGCCCGCGAGCACGTTGGCGATCGCCGCGGTCGCGATCGCGGTGCGCGGCCAGAGGGCGTTGACGGCGACCTTGCCGGCGAACTCGCCCGCCATGCCGAGCACGCAGAGGCTCATGCCGAACTTCGCCGAGGTGTAGGCGACGTGCGGCGCAAACCATTTCGTCTTCATGTCGAGCGGCGGCGCCAGCGCCAGCATGTGCGGGTTCTCGGCCTTCAGAAGATGCGGCAGGCACTTTTGCGTCACCAGGAACGTGCCGCGCGCATTGACGCCGTGCATCAGATCCCAGCGCTTGATCGGCGTCTCCAAAGTGGGCCGCGGGAAGATCGCCGAGGCGTTGTTGACGCACACGTCGATCCCGCCGAAGCGCTCGACCGTCTGCGCCACCGCCGCCTCAACGTTCGCCTCGTCGCGGATGTCGCAGACGATCGGCAGCGCCCGCCCGCCCGCCGCCTCGATCTCCTCGGCCGCGGTGTAGATGGTGCCGGGAAGCTTCGGATGCGGCTCGGCGGTTTTGGCTAGGATGGCGATATTGGCGCTATCCCTGGCGCACCGCTTGGCGATGGCGAGCCCTATACCCCGGCTAGCGCCGGTGATGAGGATGGTCTTGTTCGCAAGATCGGCCATGGCTGGCTCCGGTGTTCGTGCGCGGGCTTCGCGCCTGCTTCGGCGCAGAAGCTACAAGGGATCGCGCCGCGGCGCGAGGGTTTGGGGCGCGCGGCCCGATTTGTCCTGGAACACAGTATACGGCGGAACCGACGAGAGCGGATTGAAGGGAGGCTTGTCCGCGCCAAGGAACGATTGCTTGCCCACGCCAAAGTGATGCCCGCGCTGCTCGGTAGGATGCTCTGAGCGGTCGGAGGTGCTCAGACACCTCACACAGCGTGTGGCCGTACTGTAGTTGAAAGCGGTCGTTGCAGCGCTTGAGGCTGAGGGTCTTCGAATGACCCGAGGCGGACGTTCGACGTCGTCAATTCCAAGCCATTTTGAATTTGGCGGATCTCGCGGCGCGTGAAGACCACCCGCCTTCGGCGCCATAAGGATGTGGGCAGGAGCGAATTGCCGATATACGCGATCCGGCGCCCCTAATTGGCGAGCCCTTCGGTTGCAAGAAAATGTCGGTATTCTGAGAAATATCACGTCATTAGATTGACTTTTGCGGCCGAGCACCCCAATTAAGCGTCACGTCTGCGCTTGAGATAGAGTGCATGTGCGGGACGCGTGAAGCGCGCGCGGCGGACACGCCGCACCTGAACCCCGCCCTTCGGACGAACTTTCCCCTACGCCCTGAATTCACGCGGGTCGTCTTATCGAGCCCGCGGCGACGCCAGTTCCGGCCGATTCCGCCGCGTGCTCCCCGCTATGGAAATTAAAACGTGACAGACTTCGAAAAGTTCAACCTCTCCCCCGCGATCGTCAAAGCCTTGATCGCGGAGGGCTACACCATGCCGACCCCGATCCAGCGAAAGGCGATCCCCAACGTGCTCGCCGGTCACGACTTGCTCGGCGTCGCTCAAACCGGGACCGGCAAGACCGCCGCGTTCGCGCTGCCGATCCTCGATCTGCTGGCCCGCACCGAGGGCCCCCGCCCGCGCCGCGCTCCCCGCGTGCTCGTGCTCGCGCCGACGCGCGAGCTCGCCGGGCAAATCGCTCAGTCGTTTCGAACCTATGGGCAGTTTCTCAAGCTGTCCGTGCTCGAAGTGTTCGGCGGCGTGTCGATCAACCGTCAAATCAGTCAGCTCGAAGCAGGCGCCGACGTGCTCGTTGCGACGCCCGGCCGGCTTCTTGATCTCGTCGACCGCGGCGCACTGACGCTCTCGAAGGTAAGATGCCTGGTCCTCGACGAAGCCGATCAGATGCTCGACCTCGGCTTCATCCACGCTTTGCGGCGAATCATCCCGATGTTGCCGGCCGAACGGCAGACGCTGCTGTTCTCGGCGACGATGCCCAAGACGATCTCCGATCTCGCCGACCGCTACCTGACCGATCCGGTCAAGGTCGAAGCCGCGCCGGTCGCCTCCACGGCCGAGCGCGTCGAGCAGCGCGCGGTCTTTGTGCGGCAGGCCGACAAGCTGTCGCTGCTCGCGCATGTGCTCGGCGATCCTGCGATCGGCCGCGCGCTGGTCTTCACCCGCACCAAGCATGGCGCGGACAAGGTGGTCCGCGGCCTCAAGGCCGCGGGCGTCGAAGCGGCGGCCATTCATGGCAACAAGAGCCAGCCCCAGCGCGAGCGCGCCCTCAGCGCCTTCAAGGCCGGGGCCTGCCGCGTGCTGGTTGCGACCGACATCGCCGCGCGGGGCATTCACGTCGAGGCGGTCGGCCTGGTCGTCAATTTCGATTTGCCGAACGTCGCCGAGCAGTACGTCCACCGCATCGGACGGACGGCGCGCGCCGGCGCCTCCGGGCTGGCGGTGTCCTTTGTTTCCGAGGACGAGCGGAGCTATCTCCGCGCGATCGAACGC
>JASFUX010000043.1:0-16621 GCA_050050115.1 Maricaulaceae bacterium
GACAGCCCGACGCGCTGCGCCAGCTCCGAAGTCGAAAGCGACGCATCGACCTGAAGCTGCTCCAGAATCCGAATGTCGATCGCGTCGAGCCCGTTCTGCATCCGATTTCACCAATCTCGCCACTAAGCGCATAACGTATCTAACAATCATGCAGAACGGCGAAGCAAACGAAAAGATCGGCTGCTCAGGACGCGAGTATGATGCGCGGGCTGAGGGCTCGGCAGGCTTCGCATTCGTTGCGCCCGGTCCCGACTGCAATCCTCGCTGACTCAATGTGGCCGCCGGTCAGGGATCGCATGACTTCAAAGACTCAGTTTCCCGCTGGCGGCCACCTCTTCGACGCCGAGGACTACACGAGCTGGAGCCGCGCGCTGCACAGGCTCAAGCCGCTGCCCGCCGAAGCCCGCGTCCTGTTCGAGAGCACCATTTCCGAACCATCCGACCTGCTCGCCGCAACGATCCGAACGGCTTTCGGAGACGGGCCGCCGAGTTCCTTCGAAAGCGTCTTCGGTAGCGGCAACCAGCGTCTGATCCGCTCGATCGGCGCGCGCTACGGCGCAAACCCGGAACAGATCGTCTGCACGACCGGCGCGTCGTCGGCGATCTTGATGGTCGCGCGAGCGTTCTTGTCGAACGGCGGTCATGTCCTGGTCGAGCGGCCGCATCTCGACCTTCTCGCCCATCTGCCCCAATCACTCGGCGCCGAGGTCACGACGTTCGAGCGGAGCGCGGACTGCGCCTCTATCGATCCGGACGAGCTGCGCAGGGCAATTCGGCCCGACACCAAGCTGATCATCCTGACCAACCCGCACAATCCGTCCGGCGTTTTGCTGAGCGAGCAGGCGCTCGCGCGGATCGCCAATGTGGCGGACGAATTCGGCGTGCCGGTCCTCGTCGACGAGGTTTACTGGGATTTCGTCCACGACACCGGAGCGCCCATCGCAGCGCGCGTCGCGCCGTGCTTCATCAGCGTCAACTCTCTCTCCAAGGTGTACGGACTATACTCTCTGCGCTGCGGATGGATCATCGCCGAGCCGACGACGGCGCGGCTCATCGAGAACGCCAACGCCCGCATCGAGTTCGGCGTTTCAAAGCTTACCCACGCGGTCGCGGTGGAAGTGCTCGACCACATCAACGAGTTCGAAGCGCATTGGCGCGAGATCCTGAGCGTTAATCGGCCTGTCGTCGAAGAGCAGGTCGCCGCCATGCAGGCCAATGAGCTGATCCACGGTGACCTTCCCGTACACGGATGCATGTACTTTCCCGAAATCGTCGGCTGCGGCGACACACGCACGCTCGCCAAAGAACTCTGGTCCAAGCATGGCCTCCTCGTCGCGCACGGAGAGTTCTTCGAACGCGCCGGACATTTGAGGATTGGCTTTGGCGACGATCGCGCGGGTCTCGCCGACGGCCTGGCCCGCTTGCGCCTCGCACTCAAAGCCGGCCGCGACGGACAGGCGCGGCCGGCGCCTGGAGGGCGTCAAACCGCTGCCCAAGCTTGATGAGATCCGCGGTTTCCCCACGATCCGGCGCTCGTAGACGCCGCGGAAACTATGCGCCGCAAGTAGAGCGGCCGAATAAATTAGCTGCCAAGTGAAACGCAGGAACGTCAGGACGCAGAAAAAATCCTGATCCAGGGACTTAATCTTGTGACACGTGGGGACGCGTCCGATCCGAGGGGGAAAGGCCGTCCATCCAGTCCGCCGAAGTCAGTAAGGGGATTGAGGGCATGAAGAGAATCAACCGCACGCGCTCTGGCCTGCTGGTCTCGACGCTGCTTGCAGGCGCAGCAGCGCTCGCGCTTCCGGCCGTCGGCTATGCGGCCGAAGATGATGCGGCGTCGGACGAAGACCGCATCGTCGTCACCGGCACGCGCATTCGCAACAACGAAACCGCCACGGCGGCGCCGATCGGCGTAATCGACGTCGAAGTGCTCGCCGAGCGCGGTTTCGTCCAAATCGGCGAAGCCCTCAACGACTTCACCTCGATCACGCCCGACCGTCCGATCTCGCCGTTCAACGGCACCAGCAGCGGCCTTGGAGATCAGTACCCGGCTCTGTTCGGACTCGGCGCTGGCCGAACGCTGACGCTGGTTAATGGCCGCCGCACCGTCGCAACCACGAGCGCGTTCGGCGGCGGCGCCAACGACGCAGTCGTCGACACCAATACGATTCCGGTAGGCCTGCTCCAGCGCGTTGAAGTCGTGCAAGGCGGCGGCGCAGCAATCTACGGCTCGGACGCGATGGGCGGGGTCGTCAACTACATCCTGCGCGACGACTTCGACGGCCTCGAGGTCGATGCTCAATACGGCATTTCCGACCGTGGCGACTACGAGACGCCGGCCCTGCGCGCCACGTGGGGGACGAACTTCGACGGCGGCAATATCGCGGCCAACCTCGAATGGTCGCGCACCGAGTCTTTGCTGCCCGACGACCGGCCGGAATCCGCACGCGGCCGCGTGACCTCGGCCAATCCGCTCGACACCGGACCGAACGACGGCATTTCCTCGGTCGCGCCAGTGTTCGACGCAGCGTTCTGGGAGTTCAACACCAACGGCGTTCCGTTCGCGCCGCCCGATCCGACCGGCAGCTCGTGCGGCGGCTTTCCGTTGCGCTGCTTCATCACCACCGACGGGGTTCAATTCCATCAGTTCGCCATGGTCGGCACGCCGGCGCAGTTCAGCGAGGACGGAACCACGCTCATCCCTTACGACCCCGGCACGTTCCCAAGCCCCGGGCCGTCGATCCCGTTCGCCAGCGGCGGCGAAGGTTATCCGTTCAAGGACCTTAGCGCGCTCTACTCCGCCGTCGAACGCACGAACTTCAATCTGATCGGCGATTACGATCTGTCGCCGACGATGCGGCTCTCCGGCGAACTGCTTGTCGGTCACGTCGAAGGCGAAGATCCCCGCGCTTCAATTCCGTCGAACACGATCTTGAACAGTGCGGCGACCGGCTCCGGACCGATCCTGATCACCGGCGACAACGCGTATCTCACCGACGAGATTCGCGC
Source organism: Maricaulaceae bacterium (assembly GCA_050050115.1). Lineage (GTDB taxonomy): Bacteria > Pseudomonadota > Alphaproteobacteria > Caulobacterales > Maricaulaceae > JASFUX01. The sequence continues at coordinate 3,013 of JASFUX010000043.1, forward strand.
CCCAATCGTATCCTACTTGGACACCAACTTCGGACCTGGGGCGGGGACCTTCGGTTGGACATTGACGCCGTTCTTCGCGGCCACTCTTCCGGTATACATGTCCAAGATCTTTCCCGATCTGCTGCCCAGCACGGCCGGCACGCGCGACCTCGACACCTATCGCGCCCTCGTCGCTCTCGAGGGTGATCTCGATCAGTTCGCGCGTGACTACTATTGGAGCGTGTCACTCAGTTACGGCCGCGCCGAAGGCTCCACGCGAAACTGGGGCGTCTGGGCGGACCGGTTCGATAACGCAATCGTCGCGATCGAATCTGGCGGATCAATCGTCTGCGGCATTAACGCCGATCCCAACCCGATGAATGACGATCCGGACTGCGCGCCGATCAATCCGTTTGGCGTGGGCAACATCAGCCAGGCGGCGACCGATTACGTGAGCGCTGAGTTCGGCCAGGATTTCGACAACACCCAAATCGATTTCCTCGCCACGTTCGGCGGCGAGCTCTTCACTCTGCCGGCTGGCGACGTCGGGTTCAGCCTCGCCTACGAGCGGCGCGAAGAGGAAGCGAACTTCAATCCGACCGCAGCGACTCTGGCCGGCGTCGGCCGCGCCGGCGTGCCAACCGCGGCGCAGTCCGCCGACTACGAGACCAACGAGTTCTCGGGCGAGTTGCTCGTGCCGGTCTTCGGCGGTGATCACACCTTGCCGCTCGTTGAGTCGCTCGAGTTGAGCGGCGCCTATCGCTACGTCGACAACTCGATCGCCGGAAGCGAAGACGTGTGGAACATCGGCGCACGCTGGGGCGTAAACGAGAGCCTGTTGTTCCGCGCGTCGGTGAGCCGAAACTTCCGCGCGCCCAATCTGGCGCAGCTGTTCACGCCGATGACGACAGGGCTTGGCGCGATCGGGACTGATCCTTGCGACGCCGACCGCATCAACGGCGGGCCAAACCCCGCGGTGCGGCTGGCGAACTGTCAGGCGCTGTTCGCCGCCAATCCTGGATACGGCGATCTGGCGACCTTCCAAGACCCGGCGGAGAACTTCCAGACCGTGGCCATCACCTCGGGCGGCAATCCAGACCTTCGCAACGAGATCTCGGATACGCTGACCTACGGCGTGGTCTTCCAGCCGACCTTCGCGCCGGGTCTTACGATGATCGCCGACCGGGTCGAAGTGGAGCTGACGGACGGGCTCTCCGCCTTCACGCCGGCGTCGTTTCTGGCGACGTGCTTTGACTCAACGCCGCAGCCTGCGGACATCTGTGCGGTCACGACCCGGAACGCCATGGGGCACGTGATCGCCAGCTCGTCGACGACGTTCAACGCCGGGAGGATCAACTTCGAGGGCGAGACCTACAAAGTATCGTACGCCTTCCCCGACGGCGCGCCGTTCCTGGACGGCGATCTCGAGGTCAACCTCGAAGCCACGCACGTCTCGCGGCTCGAGACTTCGGTCACCGGCGTGGATCTGTCGCGCACGGACGGCACCGCCGCCCAGCCCGATTGGCGCGCGCGCTTCAACGCGCGCTACGGAAGCGGGCCAGTGCGCATCGCCTATACGCTCAACTACCTGCCGGAGACGCAGGTCACGCGCGAGGCGACGATCGAGAACAACCCCAATCCGAGGCTCGACGCCAACTATCGCCACAGCCTCTCGGGGCAGCTCGACCTGAACGACATGGTGACCCTGCGCGCCGGCGTCGAAAACCTGACCGACGAAGGCCCGTCGTTCCCGAGCACGTCTTACGGCGACATTCTCGGTCGGCGTTATTTCGTTGGTATACGATCAAAATTCTAGCAACGCAGAGAGAAAGCCGCATTGCGGCCACATGCCGGGCGCGTTTGAGAAATCAAGCGCGCCCGGCGCCGCGTTTGCGAGCCCCGCTGCGAGAGTGGGCACGATCGAGCTGTCGCGATCAACTGTCGTCCGGCGCCTCGCCCGCGATGAACGCGGCAATGTCCTCGGTCAGCCGCTCGTGCTCGGGCGCGTCGCGATACATCATGTGACCGCCCGCGTAGCAGGCCATGGTAAAATTGTCCGCGACGTCGGGCGCCAGCCGCCGCTCGATCTCTCGGTTCGCTGCGCAGCTGTTGAGCGAGTCGTAAAAGCCCGCAGCGACGAACACGCGGAACTCGGGATCAAGAGCGATCACGTTGAGCGCCCAGGGTTGCGCCCCCGGCGGTCCCTCGCCCGCCTGCGCCGCCGCCATCACCTCCGGCGTGATCTCGCCGGAGTCGTAGTTCCAGCGCGCGTTGATCGATCCGCCCTCGGTCGGTGCGAAATATGAGGTCTCGGACCGATACCCGAGCATGTCGCGAAAGTAGGCGTCGATGACTTCGGCACTGCTTTCCACGCCGGACGCGTCGGGAGCGCCCTCAAGGCGGCGCATGTCGAACGTATCCAGCGTCGCGTCGCGGTCGGCGAGCAGCGCCGCAAGGTAAGGACGCGGCCGAACGATCACGGTTTCAATGTCGATCTCCTCGGCGTCCAAGCCGACGAAGCCCGCCAGCTCGTCGCGCAAGCCGTCGCGCTGGGATTGCGTCAGGGCGTCCAGGCGCGCGAGCGCCGGCAAATAGGTCTCTCGCGCCCAGGTCTCTGCAGCGTCCAGCGCGCTTTCGAGCGTGGAGAAATCGCCCGCCAAACGATCATGGTGGAAGGCCGCTGCAGTCTGTCCGGGCGTGCGCAGGGCCGCGGTCTCGTCCCTCGATAGGACCCCAAGGCCCACCGTGGCGCCGCCGGAAATCAGAACGACGCCGTCCACGTTCCGGCCGCGCTCGGCCAGCAGCTCGGCGACGGCGCTGGCGCGCCAGGTCCCGAAACTCTCGCCGATCAGATAGACCGGCGCGGTGCCCGCGTTAAACCGGTCGAGCCAATGCTCGATGAACTCCGCGGTCGCGGCGTGATCGCCGAGCGTGCTGTAGAATTCTGCTTCGTGTTCAGGCGGCGCGTCTGAGCTGAAACCGGTCCCGACCGGGTCAACGAAGACGAGATCGCTGTAGGGCAGCAGCGTCCACGGATTGTCCTCGAGGCCTTCATCGCCAAGCGTGCGCGGACCGAACGCCTCAAAGTGCAGCAGCGCCGAGTTCGCGCCGGGTCCCCCGTTCCAGACGAAGCTCACGGGCCGCGGCCCCGCGCCGCTCGGCGCGGCGAGATAGGCGGTGAAGAAAACCTGGCCGTGCGGCCCGTCGCCCTCGCCGCCGACGCCGATCCGCCCAGTGAAGGCGGCATAGCGCAGCTCTCGTCCGTCCAGACGAACAGTCTGCTCGACGCCGGACAGGCCGCCTTGCTCCAGGTCGAGTCCCGGACTCGACGCGCACCCCGCGAGCAAAAACGTAAGGGCGAAGAGTCCTCTGGCGATCATGGCGTCGCGTCGTCCTTTCGGCGCCTGGCCCCCGCCTGGGCGATCTCTCACCAGCGGCGGCCTACGCCATTATGAAACTGCTTGAGGGGGGCAGATGATGCAAACGAACGAGCCTCACGCCAGCGACGGCGAGCCAACCCGTCTTCAAAAGCATAAATGATGCGCGCACCGCGACGCTTTCGCTCAGTGCAGGTAAGAAAATGTCCGCATGATTTCACTACTGTTGGCGGGCAACGTCCGCACGAGGAGCCGCAATGCCGCCGCGCCGTCCAGTCAGCATGATCGCCGCGATGTTTCTCGCCGTCATGATCGGATCTTGCGCGACCAATGGCGCGCCGCTGATCGCCGGCGCGGAAACCTCAGATCGAACGCCGACGCCGGCCGACGCGATCGTCGAGACCCGCGGCCAAGTCACGATCGACGGACGCCCGCTCGCCTACACGGCGCGCACCGGCCTTCTGCCGATCTATGACGGCGACACTGGCGAGCTGATGGCGCGCATGTTCATGATCGCCTACGTCGCCGACCGCAACCCAGGCGAACCCGCGCGCCCGATCACTTTTGTTTGGAACGGCGGGCCTGGCGCAAGCTCGTCGCTGTCGCATCTCGTCGGGTTCGGTCCTATGGGATTCGACACGCCGCCGACCTATCCCGAATGGGACGGCGCGCCCGAGAACATCGTCGAGCGGCCGGAGACCTGGCTCGCGGTCACCGACCTGGTGTTCGTCGATCCGATCAGCGCCGGCTACAGCCGCGCGACGAGCGACGAACACCGCGAGCGTTTGATGACCACGTTCGGCGACGCTGAGGCGGTGGCGGAGATGATCCGCGTCTATCGCACGCGCTTTGACGCCTATGACGCTCCGATCTTCATCTCGGGTGAAAGCTACGGCACGACGCGCGCCTCGCACGTGGCCTATGCGCTCGCACGCCGGCGCGCGCCGCTCGCCGGCGTGGTGCTGATCTCCGGCGGCTACAATCTCGGCCAGCCGGACGCGCCCGCTCTCGACGCGGCGCTGCAGATCCCGGCTTTCACCCGCGCCGCGCACTACCACCAACGCCTGCCCCAAGACCTCCAAGCGCTCTCCGTCGACGATGCGATGGCGCACGCAGGGGAATGGGCGCGCGAAACCTACGCGCCGGCGCTCGAGAATCCGTCCGCTCTCTCCGCCGCCGAGCGCGCTGACATCTTGGCGGACCTTGAGCGCTACAGCGGCCTTGACTCGCGCTTCGTCGACCCGGCGACGCTCGGCCTCGATCGGGAGCAGCTGTTCGACCGACTGCTCGACGACGAAACGCTGGGGCTCGGGCGCTACGACGGCGGTCCATGGATCGTCACCCGAGATCCCAGCATCATGCCCCAGCTCGACCTGATGCAAGGCAGCTCGCCAACCCTGCTGCGCTATTTGCGCGACACGCTCGGCTACCGCAGCGATCATCTTTATCGGGGGCCGTTTGGCGAGACGATCCATCCGGAGCCGTTCGGGCCGTATCCGGACGGCATCTACGACGACTGGACGACGTTTCATTTCAACATCCAGGGCGGCTCCGCTCTTTCGGCCTCCGCCATCAGGCCGAGCAACCCGCCGCCGCTTCGCCGCGCGATGGAGCTTCGCCCGGAGATGCAGGTCTTCATCGTGCATGGGAACTACGATGGTTCAGGTTCCTGCGCCGAGGTCGAAGACAACGTCGATCGCCTCGATCCAGGCTTCCAGGGGCGCGTCCGGTTCGCCTGCTACGACGCCGGCCACATGGTCTACTCCGATGCGGCAGTGCGGTTCCAGCTGCGCGATGATTTTGCGGCTTTCGTCCGAAGAACGCTCTACGAATCGTGAGCGGCTTGCGAGGCAGTGCGACCGGACCGATCACGCACACCCTCGCGGACGCCCTCTTTTCGAGACGGCGCCCGCGTATGCCCGACGCGCGATAGATCTGTGATGCAATGAAGACCAGCCAGGCAATAGCGAGCAACGCCGCAGCCGCGCGCCTCACCCCAGCTCCTAGTTGTTTCCGCCGAGAGCGCCGTTGATCAGGTCGTTGAGGTCGACGCCGGCCGGCAGGCCCGGAGCGTCGCCGCCCGAACCGCCTGTCGCGGAAGGAAGACCGAAGCCGCCCAGGTCGATCTGCTGGATGGTGACATTGTCGGGAACCTCGTAGTTGGCCGGATCGCCGCTCGAGGAGCGGTCGAGCGCGACCGCCGTGCGGGTGAAGGACGCCGGACCCATGCCTTCGAGCACTTGCTCGAGCAGCAGCAGGTCCGGGGTCAGGCACGCCTGCCCCATCTGCGCGCTGGCGTAGACCTCGCATGTCTCACCGACAATCGATTTGGTCTCCCCGGTCGGCGAAAAGCCCATCGCCGAGATGAAGGCTTGCGCGACTTCCTCCGGATCGCCATCCACGACATCCGCCATCGGGTCGTCGGTGCGCGTGCCCTGGAGCGTGTCGAGATCCCAGCTGATGATTTCACCGTTCTTGCGGATCGTGTGCCGGTTCTGGCTCTGGGTGACGCCGAGCATGTTCAGCTCGAGCGTCTCGATCGTGTAGGTCGTCGCCAAGTTGGTCCCGCACTCGATCACTTGTCCGGAAAGCCCCCCGGTCTGCTCATAGGTGATGCATTGACCCGCGGCTTCGGCCGGATCGGCCGAGCATGCCGACAGCGCCGCGACGCCGAGAGCGCCGAGAAGAAATGTCGATGACAGACGCATGGGAGGCTCCTTGTTGATCTATCGAACGTAGGAAAAAACGATCTCGACGTGCTCGCCGTCGACGATCTCGATGTCCCGGCTTTCATCCGCGCCGCTCAGCCGAGCGCTGACGCGGTAGCGGCCCGGCAGATAGGCCGTGCGGGACTCGCTCCGGTAGACGCGCCGCCCCTGCTCGCGGTCTTGCGCGTCGAGCCGGCCGATCGCGTATCCATTGTCGGGCGCAGCCTCTCCGTCGGGCGTTTGATAGCGAACGACGAGCGTTCCCGCCGGTGCGGCGATCGTCTGTTCGCCGTCGGCGTCCGGCACGGTGAAGTCAGCGAGCGCGAAAGGGGTCAGCTCGGAGTCCAGGCGCAGCTCATAGGTTCCCGGCGCGGCGGTCACGCCGTTGTTGACGTGGCCCTCAAAAATCTCCTCGCCGTCGCGCCAGAGGCCGAAATTGTAGCTGAACGTCTCGCCCGTCTCGCCGGCGAGCACCGTCACGCGCTGGCGCACGCGTTGATCGAGCTCGAAGGTGATGGTCTTGGCGTCGCCGGCGACGAAGCTTTCCTCGACGGTGACGGCCTGATCGTTGACCTGAGCGCGAAACTCGTAGGCGCCTTCGTTCACGAAAGCGGTATCCTGAGGCCGGAAGGTGAAGACCTCCGCGCCGTTCTGATAGACGCGCACCAGCGATCCCGAGACCGGATCGCCGTCGACCAGGAACTCGGCAGCGACTTGCGGCGGCGTGACCACCTCGACTTCAACAACCGTCTCGCCGCGTTCAATTACTTCTGCGGTCAGTTCGACGGGCGCGTAGAGGTCGCCATTGCGCGTCAGGTGGCCGACGCGCAACGCTTGCTCGCCGGCGACCGTCGGGAAGCGGCGGTCGGTGCGGCCGGACTGGCTCTCTCCGTCGGGTCCTTCGACCTCGGCGTGAGCGAACACGGGCTCGCCGGCCTCGTTGCGCGCTTGGACCACCACCGCGTAGCCCATCGTCTGGTCGACCGGCTGAGGATCCGCATCGGGCTCGACCAACGCGGCTTGCCGGATCTCGCTCAAGCCGTCGGCGAGGTCGGCCGCCGAGGCGGCGTCGCGATAAACCGTGCCCGACGCGTCCGCGATGCACTGCATCGCGGCGCGGGCGACGTCGTCGAGACCGAGGCCGACGACATGAATCTGCACGCCCACGTCCTGTTCCGCCCAGGCGGCGGCAAGCGCGCACGGATCGGCGTCGCAACTTTCGATCCCGTCGGTGATCACGATGATGTCGCCGCGCCGACCGTCGAAGTCCGCCAGCGCCTGGCGCAGGCTCCAATCGATCGGCGTACGCCCGCGCGGAATGACTGACTCCGCCGTCGCGGCGACGGTCGCGGACACTTCCGATGCCGGAGAGAAATCCGCGATTAGCTCAGAATCGCGACAGTCGTCGGCGCGACGGTGGCCGTAGGCGCGAAATGCAAGCTCACGGTCGGAAAAATCTTCGGCGAGAAAGCTGGCCAAAGCCTCGCGCGCGGCTTCGTACTTGCGCCGCCCGTCCGCAAGCTCGCCCCACATCGAGTTCGAGCTGTCGTAGATGACCATCACGCCGGGGGCTCGCTCAGCCTCGTCCTGCGCCTGGGCGGACGATCCGGCCGCGAAGGCGCACATGAGGGCGCACGCCGCCGCCAAAGCTCGCACGCGATTCATGCCAAAGCTCCCCTCCTCGGAATGACGGCGGACAGGCTCGGCGTTCGCGCGCATGCACGCAATTCGCACAGATGCACTAGTCGCCCGCGCGACGGCGACGCGCGCCATTAGCACATCTGTGCGAATTGGCTCTCCAGCCGCGACACCTTCTTCTTTAGCGGGCAGGGACTGTTCAGGAGGGATACATGTCGCGTACACGAATTGCTTTGCTCGCCGCCGGATCGATCGGCGCGATCGCGCTCGCAGCGCCGGCGTCGGCGCAAAGTTACATGCAGCAGTGCACCGCGCTTATCGAATCGTGGAGCGCTTGCACCGAGAGCGGGGAGTCTTGCGAGACGCAGTACAGCGCCGTCGAAGAAGAGTGCAAGTGCCACACCTACCGGCGAGGCGAATGGGTGCTTGTCGACGCGGCCGTGGCCGCCAACAACGTCTGCGGCGAACCGCCGACGACCATCATCGTTCCCCCGCCGCCTCCGCCTCCGCCGACCGAGATTGTCGGTGATCCGCGGGGCGGCGGCGGAAACGATCCCGGCGAGGAGTTCGACCCGCGCAACGGCCGCCCGGGCGGCAATCCACCTCGGGGCGAATCCCCGCGCGGGACCGGCGGCGGAGACGATGGGAGCGCCTCGGGAAGCGCAACCGGCCGCGCGCAAGCTTCGGAAACCCGCGACGACGACTAGGGCGGTGCCTGAAGTCTGCAACGCAATAGGCGCGCTATCGCCTGCGCGCCGACTGCGGATCAACGTGAAGATGGCACCGGCGCGGACTTTCGGACCGCACCGGCGTTCGTCTATCTTTACAAGGGAGCAGAGCCACGACGTTCGCAGCAAGCCCAGGCACGGCGGGGGACGCCATGAAGATCATGCTGGTCGACGACCACCCGGTGTTCCGATCCGGCATGGCGATGACGCTGAAGTCCCTGTTCGACGGCGCGGAGATCATCGAGGCCGGCGACGTCGCGCGCTTGAACGCGCTGCTCGACAACGCCGAAACGCCGCCGGATCTGCTGGTGCTCGACCTCTTGTTTCCCGGTTTCAACGCCCGGGTCGACTTTCCTGCGCTGCGCCGCCGCCTGCCGGTGACGCCGATGATCGTCGTTTCGATGATCTACGACAACGACCTCATCGAGCATCTGATGCGAGCCGGCGCGAACGGATTCGTCTCCAAGGCCGCCCCGCCGGCCGAGCTGTCCGCGGCGATCCTGGCGGTGATGGACGGAGAGACCGTCGTACGGCGCGCGGCCGGCCCAGCGTCGTCCGAAGTCGCAACAGCCCTGGACGACCCGCTCGGCGCGCTGTCTCCGCGTCAGCTCGACGTGATGCGTCGGGTCGCGCAAGGGCTTTCGAACAAGGAGATCGCACGCGAGCTTGAAATCTCGCCGTATACGGTGCGCATTCATGTCTCCGCGGCTTTGCGCGCCTTGGGGCTCGCCAACCGTTCGGCGCTCGCGTCCTACGCGGCTTCGCGCGGCCTGGGATAGGGCGAACGCAATGGCCGACGCCTCCGCACCCGACGCCGGACCCGTCACGCCAGAACGCGTCCGAACCGTCGATCCGGCGCAACGGCGCGCGGCGGCGGCGCTTGATCAGGCCGCCGACCCGGCCGTCGCTGCGGCGCAGATCGCCGCGGCCGCGTTCTTCACCTACGTTGTCTCCCGCGACCAACCCGGCGTCTGGACCGCGTTTACACCTATCGCGCTTGCGCTCGCACACGGAGCGCTCGCTCTTTTGAACGCGCGCGGGCCGGTTCCACACCCTCTTGCAGTCGTGATCATGTTTGCGGCGATCTGCGGCGCGGTCTGGTCGCTTTCGGTGTTCTTCTTCTTTCCTCACGGCGATCCAGGCCTGCAGCTCGCCGCTGCGTTCGCCGTTGGCGGCGGCGCGCTGGCTCTGGCGGCGGCTTTCCACGTCCACCCACCCGCGAGCTTCGCCGCGATCGCAGTTCCCGCGCCGCTGTTCATCGTCCTCCTGCTGATCGAGAACGCCTCGCGCAACTTCCCTCTCGCCGCTCTGTTCGCGCTCTTGTGGCTGGTGCTGATGTGGCTGTCCGCGCAGCTCTCAGCTGCGGCTCGCGCGCGGATCGCGCTGCAATCGGAGAAAGAGCTGCTGATCGAGAACGTCGCCGCCAAGGCCCGTGAGCTGGAGGCGGCGCGGTTTGCGGAAGCGTCCGCGCGCGCAGAGGCCGAGGAGGCTAACGCCTCGAAGTCGCGCTTCCTCGCTCATTCGAGCCACGACCTGCGCCAGCCGCTGCACGCCATCGGGCTGTTTCTCGAAACCTTGCCCGCCGGCGGCGACGATCCGGAGGTCGCCGCCGTGGTCGACCGGGTCAAGCAATCGCTCGAGGTGCTCTCGAAGCTGTTCGACTCCCTGCTCGACGTCACCATGCTGGACACCGGGCAAATTGAGGTGAAGCCGCAAGCCTTCTCGGCGGAGCGCTTGCTGACCGAGGTTCGAGACGATTTCGCCTCGGTGGCCGACGCTTGCGGGGTCGAGCTGCGCGTCGCGCCGACGCGGCTGTGGCTGCGCTCCGATCCCGTGATCGTCCGGCGGATCGTGCAGAACCTGGTCTCGAACGCGATCCGGCACGCCGATCGCGGAGCCGTGCTGATCGGCGCGCGGCGCGCCGAGGGCGCGATCGGCATCGATGTCGTCGACACCGGCTCGGGCGTGCGGCCCGAGGACCGCGCCCGCATCTTTCAGGAGTTCACCAAGATCGAGAGCGAGGCGCGCTCCGAGAGCCCCTCAGGGCTCGGCCTCGGTCTGGCGATCGTCGAGCGGCTGGCGAAGATACTTGGACTGAAGGTCGCGCTGCGCTCGACGCTCGGTCGGGGCAGCCGCTTCCGCCTCGCCGGCCTCGCGCGTACTGAGAAACCCGCGGATGTCGACGTCGCCGCAACGCCTGCGCAGGCTCCGCCGAACCGGCGCATCGCCGTCTTCGACGACGACGAAGACACGCTCAAAGCTACAGGACAGCTGCTCTCCCGCTGGGGCTTTGCAGTCGATCTTTACGCGGATTGGCCGACAGAGCTTCGCGCGGCGCCGGACGTGCTCGTCTGCGACTATCGCCTGGGCGGCGCCAAGACTGGACTCGACGTCATAGAAGACGTGCGCGCTACGGCGGCCCGTCCCGTGCCGGCCCTAATCGTCACCGGCTCTGCGCTGCCCGAGCTGCACCGGCGCGGCCGCGAGCTGGAGATTCCCATCCTCGCCAAGCCGGTCCGTCCTGCGCAGCTGCGCTCTGCGATCCTTGCCGCGCTCGCGGGAGACGTCTGACGTGTCGGCTACGAAGGACCTCGGAAAAGGGGCCGCGCTCGAGCGAGAGCTCGAAGCCCTCCGCGGCGCGTTCAAGGACGATCGCAAGCGGCCGGCCTGGAGCGCCGCGTTCGGCGTCGCCGTGCTCGTCGCGGTGGCGCTCGGAGCCGTGGGCTGGCTCGGTCTCGAACGCGACCGCCGCGAGGGAACGGCGCTCGTCTACGATGAAGGGTTCGCAACGAGCGAAGCGCTCGAAGGTCAGAACTGGATCAGCGAGGCGCTGTCGCAGACAATCGCCGCTCACCTGTCCGCCGGCGAGGGCGCGCGGATCGTCAACACCGCCGAAACCGGCTCTTTTGAATCTCTTTCCATCCCGGCCGAGCGCGCGCGCGCTGCGACCGGCGCGAGCTGGCTGCTCGGCGGGACCGTCGCGCCGGCGCCGGGCGTTGACGGTCAGATCATCCTGACTCTGACCTTGACTGATCTTCAAAGCGAGTCCGCCCCGCGCGAGGCGGCGCTTTCCGGCTCGCCCGACGCAATTGGCGATCTCGCCGCGCGGGCATCGCTGCAGCTCTTGGCGTGGCTCGACCGCGCGCCTTTGACCTCCGAACAGCTCCGGCAAGCCAGCGCGGACCTTCCGTTCGATTCAGCGGCCGGCCGCGCTTACGCCGAAGCGATCGCGGCGCTCGATCGGCGAGACGGACGCGCCGCGAACGCGCATCTCGACGCCGCCGAGCGTGACGCGCCGAACCATCCAGCGATCCACGACGCCCGTGCGCGCGCCTGGGACCTGCTGGGCTATCGGGATCGCGCCGCAGCCGCGGCGCGCCGCGCCTTTGAGCTCTCGGGCGACTTGTCGCCGGCGCGACGGCTGTCGATCGAAGCGCGCTATCGCGAAACGGTCGATCAGTGGTCCGCGGCGATCGAAAACTGGCGAGCGTTGCGCGCTTTCTACCCGGACGATGTCGGCTACGGCCTCAGCCTGGCGCGCGCGCAGACGAGCGCGGACGACTTCGACGCCGCTCACGCGACGATCGCCGCGTTGCGCGAGTTGGGACCGCCGTCGAGCGCGGACCCGCGCATCGATCTGCTCGAGTCCGATGTTTTCTATCGCGCAGGCAACTACGCCGACAGCGCCGCCGCCGCGGTCCGCGCCGCGGACGCAGCGCGCGCGCTCGGCGCCCGCGCGGTGCTGGCCGAGGCCCAGCTCAGCGCAGTGACAGCCGACGCGGACGACAAGCGCGAGCGGCTCGAAGAAGCCGGCCGTCTCTACAACGAGCTCGATATTCCACGCGGCCAGGTGGTGGTCTTGAAGGAGCTGGGCGATCTGGCGTTCTACGATGGCGATCTGCCCGGTGCGGCGGACCTCTATCGCCAAAGCATCGCGCTCGCGAGACGCTCGGGAAACGAGCCTCAGCAAGCGGCGAGCGAGAACTCGCTTGCGATCGCCTACGATCTCATGGGGCGGCTCGAGGACGGCTACGAGCTGAAGCGACGGGTCGCCGCCTACTACGAAGCGCGCGGCGTGCGCTCGCGCCATTCGATCATGCTGGAGAACATCGGCATCTCGCTGTTCAAGCTCGGCCGCTACGACGAAGCGCTCGAGAGCTTCGACGCCGCGTTGGTCATCTTTGAAGAGATCGGCGACGAGATCGGGATCGCCTGGGCGCCCTACCATCGAGGCCGCATCGCAATCCGCCAGGGCGATCTCGCCGGCGGGCGCGCCCTCATCGAGCAGGCGATCGCCAACGCCGCGGAGCATCCCGAGGGCAACCTGGAGGTCAATGCGCGCTTTGAGCTGATGCTCGGCGCGACGTTCGCCGGCGACTACATCCAAGCGCTCGCCCAAGCCCGTGACCTGCTCGAAGAATATCGCGAGCTTGATCTCGACCTCGACGCCGCGGAGACCAGCATCTACGTCGCGCGATCAGCTGCAGCCTTGGGAGAGTTCGACACTGCGCGCAGCGCGCTCGATGACGCGCTGGCGCTGCTCGACCAGGCCCAGGAGGGTTACTACGCCGCCGAAGCGCTCACCGCGTTTGTCGACCTCGCTCTCGTAGCCGCGCGCCCGGAAGCGCCCGAGGCCTGCCGGACGCTCGCCTCGATAGCGGATCGACAAGAACATGCGATCGTCCGGCTTCGCGCGGAAACGCGGCTCATCGCTTGCGACGTCTGGGTGTTCGGCGCACCGCCCGAGCGATCCGAAGCGAGGCTCGCCGCGGTCGCGGCGGAAGCTGACGCGCTCGGACTGTTCGAGCCGGCGTTTGACGCATTAGAGACCCGCGCGCACGTCTTGGCGCGGCTGGATCGGCGGCCTGAGGCCGAGGCGGTGCTGGCGGATCTTTCGGTCCGCGCAGAAAGATCAGGCTGGCGCAACGCATCGTCGAGTTGTCTTGAAGAGCCGCCCGGCAATCGCTGCGTCGCGGCGGCCGCCGGGATCGATCCGTAAACGACGCTGCAGGCGTGTCGGGGAAGATGGAGATCGGGAAATTGACTTCCCACAATTAGATGACCTGCCCCCTTCAACCGCAGCCGTTTTGGACGCAACAAAGCGGAGCGAAGAAGGAGGTTGGGCATGGCGCGGAAGCGGTATTCGCCTGAAGAGATCATTGGGAAGCTGCGGTCGGCC
>JASFUX010000044.1:0-16463 GCA_050050115.1 Maricaulaceae bacterium
GAGCGCCGGTCTCGCCAACCTCGCGATCTTGACCATCTCCGCGACCGTCGCGATCAGCTTGGAGGCCCATTTCGTCTGGATGATCTACGGCGCGGTCGTGTTCGTGCTTCAGGGCGCGGCCTGGTTTGTCGCCTTCCGGCTGCTGCGACGAACTTGGATGCTCGCGGTCGCGCTTGGTTGGATGGCCAGCGCGGTGGCGATGGGCTTCGCGATCGGCGCGCTCAACATTCACGCTTACATCGCCATCGCCGTGTTTGACGTGTTCGCCCTGATGGCGCTGCCCGGTGCGATCATCGTGCGCGGCGCGAGCAAAGCGGCATAGAGATGGCCGGCGCCGACGACTTCGACATCGGCAAGATCGACGACGTCATCCACGGCCGTCTGCGGCTGGGGGTGATGGCCTATCTCGCCGGGGCCGACGTCGCCGACTTCACCGAGCTGAAGACCGCGCTCGAGGCGACGCAGGGCAATCTGTCGGTGCAGCTTCGCAAGCTCGAAGACGCCGGCTACGTGACGATCGAGAAGAGCTTTCTCAATCGCAAGCCGCGCACTCAGGTCCGTCTGACCGCCGCCGGCAGAAAGGCGTTCAAGGACTACCTCGACGTCATCGGCCGGCTGGTGGGAGACGACTCGAACGACTAGCGGTACCGCGCCTTGAGCATCTCCCACACGGCCCTCAGCGCATGCGCGTCCCCCCCGGCGGGACGGGCGGGCCGCGGGTTGGGGTTCCAGGCGAAGACGTCGAGGTGGATCCACGGGCGCGCCTTGACGAAGCGCTGAAGAAACAGCGCCGCCATGATCGACCCGGCGAACGCGCCGTTGCCGAGGTTCTTCAGATCCGCGATCGGGCTTTCGAGCTGGCGGTCGTAGCCGGCCCAGAGCGGCAGCCGCCACACCGGATCGCCGCTCGCAGCGGCCGCCTTCTCGAGCGCTGCGGCGAGCTTGTCTTCGTTGGTGAAAAACGGCGCGATCTCGGCGCCGACCGCGACCCGCGCCGCGCCAGTCAGCGTGGCGAAGTCGACGACGAGATCCGGTTCGTCCTCGATCACGCGCGCAAGACCGTCGGCGAGCACCAGCCGGCCTTCGGCGTCGGTGTTCTCCACCTCGACGGTGAGCCCCGCGCGGGTCTTCAAGACGTCGCCCGGGCGGAAGGCGTCGGCGCTGATCGCGTTCTCCACCGCCGGCACGGCGACGTGCAGGGTGACCGGCAACTTGGCGTCCATCACCATCTGCGCGAGCCCCAGCGCGTGCGCGGCGCCGCCCATGTCCTTCTTCATCAGGCGCATGAAGTCGCCGGTCTTGATGTTGAGCCCGCCAGTGTCGAAGCAGACGCCCTTGCCGACGATCGCCAGCCGCGGCCGGTCTTTGGGCGCATCCTTTTCGCCCCACTCGATCTCGATCATCCGCGGCGCTTCGTGGGCAGCGCGACCGACGGCGTGGACGGCCGGGTAGTTCTCCTTGAGCAGCTTGTCGCCGGTCGTGACTTTGACCGACGCGCCGTAGGGCTTGGCCATCTCGCGCGCGGCGGCCTCGAGCGCCTCGGGCCCCATGTCGCCCGCGGGCGTATTGACGAGGTCGCGCACCAACTTCACCGCGCGCGCGACGCGGCCGACCTCCTCCAGGTCCGCGCCCTCGGGCGCGACCAGGCGGGCGGGCTTGCGGTCGGCGGCCTTGTAGGCCTCGAACTGATAGGCGCCGAGCTCCCAGGCGATGGCCATGGCGTCGCCCGTCCAGCCCTCGGGAGCCGAAGCGATCACGTAGTCCCGCACCGGCGCCTTCAGAGGCGCGGCGCCAAGCGCGAGGACGTCCTCGCCCTTGCCTGCGCCGAGAACGATGCGCGCCGGCGCGCCATCCGCATCGGGCAGGATCAGAAGCTCGCCCGCCCCCGCCTTGAAGCCGCAGGCCCGCGCGAAGGCGGCGTGGGCGTCGCTGCGCGCGTCGAGGAAACCGTCGAGCTCCTCGCTCGTCACCACGTGTAGAGGCGTCGCCTCTCCTTCGGGCGTTTCAACGACGGCGCGCATGGGGCCTCCTTAGATTAGGCGGCTGCGAGGGTTCGCGGCCGGCGGGCGGGCTCGGGGAAGATTGCGTTCATATGGCGTATTTGACGGAAATAGTTAAGCGGACCTTGAGCCGGGCGGATGCACGATGGTTTCCAATGTTGAGGGAAACCGTCATGTCCCCGATCCGAGCTTTTGTCTTGGCCGCCTTGGCCCTGCCGGCGGCGGCCTGCGCGACTGCGCCGCCCCCGACCGAGGACGAGCAGGCGCTCATCGACGAAGTGACCGAGCGCACGATCGTCCCCGCCTCGGCCGAGGCGCGTGAGGCTGTCGCGGGCGACGACCTCGTCAGCCAGATGACGTTCTGGACGCGCGAATACGAGAACAATCCGGCCGACCGCGACGCCGCCCTCGGCTACGCGCGCGTCATGCGCCAGACCGGGCGGCCTGGCCGCGCCGCGACGATCTTGAACCAGGCCCTCGCGCTGCGGCCAGACGACGCCGGTCTGCTCGGCGAGCTGGGCGCCGCTTTGATGACCGACGGCCGCGCCGAAGCCGCAATCGGACCGCTCGAGCTGGCGGTGGCGCAGGCGCCGGACGACGCGCGGCTGCGCAATCTTCTGGGCGCGGCGCTCGATTCCTCCGGCGAACATCTACAGGCCCGGATCCACTACGAGGCGGCGCTCGACATTCGCGGCGAGGACGCGGTCACGCTGACCAACTATGCGATGTCCTACACCCTCTCGGGCGACGCCGCGCGGGCGGAGACCCTGCTGCGCCGCGCGGTGCGGCTGCCGGGCGCGGGCGATCTCGCGCGCCAAAACCTCGCCCTCGCGCTGGCCCTGCAAGGCAAGTTCGAGGAGGCCGAGCGTCTCGCTCAGCAGGACCTGCCCCGGGAAGTCGCAGAAGCGAACGTCGACTACGTCCGCGACATGATGGGATTTGGCGAAGCGCCCCGCAGCTCCGTGCGCGCGTCCGCCGAGCCCGTCTCGACGAGCGCCGGCGTGGAGCCCGCGTCCGCGCCCGCCCCGGAACGCGTCGAAGCGCGGATCGAGCCGCGTCCGGCGCCGGCGCGGATGCGCATCGAAGCCCTCCCTGAGGTCACGTCGCCTCCCGCTGCTGAGCCTCCCGCCGCAGAACCGCCCGCGGGCGCGGCTGCGGAAGCGGCGGCCGGCGCGGTGACGGCGGATTCCCAACCTGTGCTCCTCGAAGCGCGCGCGGACGCTCAGCCCACCTTCTAACGAGGCGTTAAGAACCTGTTGACCATGACGGCTCACCTTTGCGGCGAGGATCATGGGAGAGGTTCATGCGCATCCCCCGCTCGCTGCTGCTCGCCGCCTCGACGCTGTCGGCCACGGCCTGCGCAACAGCGCCGCCCCCGACCGATGACGAACAAGCGCTCATCGACTCGGTGACCAGCCGGACGATCGTGCCCGCCTCCGCCGAAGCGCGCGAAGCGATGGCCGGCGCCGACCTCGTCACCCGCGCCGCTTTTTGGGCGAACGAGTACGAGAACAACCCCGCCGACGCCGAAGCGGCGATGCAGTACGCTAAGGTCTCGCGCTCCATGGGCCGGCCGAGCCAATCGGTCGCGATCGCGAACCAAGCGCTGGCGCTGCACCCTGACGATGTCGCGCTCCTGAACGAGCTGGGCGCCGCGCTGATCCTCGACCGCCGCGCCGAGGCCGCCGTGCGGCCGCTTGAGCGCGCCGTCAGCCTCGCGCCGGAGAACGCGCGAGCGCACAATCTTCTCGGCGCCGCGCTCGACCACATGGAAGAGCACGAACGGGCCCGCAGCCACTATGAGGCTGCGCTGGAGATCCGCGGCGAGGACCCGACGACGCTGACCAACTACGCGATGTCCTACGCTCTCTCAGGCGATCCTGCGACAGCGGAGGATCTCCTGCGGCGCGCGCTCGAGCTGCCCGGCGCGAGCGCCCAGGTGCGCCAGAACCTTTCCCTGGCGCTGTCGCTGCAAGGCAAGTTCGACGAAGCCGAACGCCTCGCTCAGCAGGACCTGCCGCGCGAGGTCGCCGAGTCGAACATCCAGTACGTCCGCGACATGATCGACCGGCCGAGGCGCTGGGACGGCCTTAGGGGCACGGTGGACTAGACTCTCTCGATCCACCGCTTTGGGGGCGCATCGCCGCGGCGACATCGCCGCTCCGCCATGCTAATCGCGCTGCTTACAGTGCGATGACGACACTTCTCATCCTCCTCGCCACAGCGGCCGCCGTCGGGGCGCTGATTGGCTTCAACGCGCTTCTGGGCGGCTGGCGGCCGGCGCGGATCGCCTCGCTTGAAGAGGCCGGCGCGCGCCTGAAGCTCGACCGGATCGATTTCGTTCCCGGCGACGGCGCGCTGGCGGCGGACGGACGCGCCGCTCTGATCGCCGACGCGGCCTCGGACCGCATCGGCATGGTGCTCGCCCGCGGCGACACCACGTTGACGCGGCTGCTCACACCGGCGGAGGTGAAATCGGCGCGCGCCACCGAAGACGGCGGCCTTGAGCTGACGCTCGATGATTTCACATTGCCCAAAGCCGTGCTCTCATTGAACAATCCCGACGCCGCGCGCGACTGGGCGGCGCGGCTGACCGGCGCCGAGCCCGACGACGAACAACAAGACCATGGCTGAGACGATCCCCAACCCGCCTGATCCGATCCTGTTCGCGATCCCCTTCTTCGTCGCCTTCGTGGTGATGGAGATGGTCTACGGACGGATCACCGGCCGGGCGAAGTTCGAGCCGCGGGATTCCGCGACGAGCCTGATCATGGGGCTCGGCAACACGGTGTTCGGCGGGCTTCTCGGCGCGATCGCGGCGGGCTGGGCGCTGTGGGTGTATCAGTTCCGCGTTTTCGATCTCGGCTTTGCGCTCTGGGTCTGGGTGTTCGCCTTCGTCGCGGACGATTTTCTCTACTACTGGTCGCACCGGATGGCGCATCGGGTGCGTTGGTTCTGGGCGGACCACGTCGTCCATCACTCCAGCCAGCACTACAACTTGACCACGGCGCTGCGTCAGCCGTGGTTCAGCACGCTGACGTTCAAGTTCGTGATCTTCGCAACGCCGCTGGCGCTCCTGGGCGTGCATCCGGTGATCGTCGGCTTCGTCTCGGCGCTCAATCTGATCTACCAGTTCTGGATCCACACCGAAGCGATCAACAAGACGCCCGGATGGTTCGAGGCGGTGATGAACACGCCCTCGCACCACCGCGTGCACCACGCGACCAATCCGCGCTATCTCGACAAGAACTATGCGGGCGTCTTCATCGTCTGGGACCGGATGTTCGGCACCTTCGTACCGGAGCGAGAGGACGACCCCTGTCGCTACGGCATCGTGAAGAACCTCGGCACGTTCAACCCCCTGCGCGTCTCGGTGCACGAGTTCGTCGGCATCGCCCGCGACGTCGCAGGCGCTAAAACGTGGAAGGATCGGCTGGCCTTCGTCTTCGCCCCGCCCGGCTGGTCGCCCGACGGCAGCCGCGACACCTCTGACATCATCAAGGCGCGCTGGCGTGCGGCGGAGAGCGACGCAGACGCGACGCCGGCCGAGTAGACCTCAGCCGCCCGGCAGACCGCCCGACGCGTTGAAGCGGATGATCGCCGGGCCGAGGATAACGACGAACAGCACCGGCAGGAAGAAGATGATCATCGGCACGGTGAGCTTGGCTGGCAGCGACGCAGCCTTCTTCTCCGCGGCCGACAGGCGCATGTCGCGGTTCTCCTTGGCCATCACCCGCAGCGCGTTGCCCAAGGGCGTGCCGTAGCGCTCGGCCTGCACGAGCGCGACGGCCACCGCCTTGACGCCGGGGTGGTTGGTCCGTCGGGCGAGGTTCTCGTACGCTTGGCGGCGCTCTTGAAGGTAGGACAGCTCGGCGGTCGTCAGCGACAGCTCTTCGGCCAGCTCCATCGACGCCGAGCCGACCTCCCCGGCGACCTTCTGGAACGCCGCTTCGATCGACATGCCGGCCTCGACGCAGATCAGCAGAAGGTCGAGGGCGTCGGGAAAGGCCGACATGATCGAGGCGCGGCGCTTCTGGGCGATGTTGGAGAGATAAAGCCCCGGCGCATAGTAGCCGCCCACGCCGATCCCAACGGCGATGGCGAACCGCATCATCGGCTCGAAGCCCATGTCGGCGATGAGGAACAGATAGACCAGCGAAGCGACGAAGCCGACGACCGGCGTGACGAGGCGGGCGAAGTAGAAGATCACGATCGGCCGGCGACCGCGCATGCCGGCCTGCATCATCTTGTTCGCAAGCGTCGGATCCTCGAGCAGCTTATCGAGCTGAAAGCGATCGACGATGTTGCGCATCATCCCGCGTGGATCCTCGCGCAAGGACTTGCGCTGACCGTTGAGGCCAAGCGAGTCGCGGTGCTTCTGGCGCAGCCGCTCGCGGTGGCTGGCGACGCCTTTGAGACGCGCTTCGAACTGGTCCTTCTTCATCAGCGGCCCGGTGATCGTGATGATCGCCGCGAACGCCGCAAGCGCCGCGCCGGCCGCGACGAGATTGTCGGGCTCGGAGAGCTGCTGGAAGAGGTCGAAGAGGTCCATTCCGTCTCGCTAGATCTTGAAGCTGATCATCTTCTTCATGACGTAGATGCCCATAGCCATCCAAGTGCCGCCGCCGGCGAGCAGCAAACGGCCCATCGGGTCGGTGAACATCGTGGTCATGTAGTCAGGCGCGGTCACATAGATGATGATCAAGACCAAAGGCGGCAACGAGCCGATGATCAGGGCCGAGGCCTTGGCTTCAGACGAATAGGCCGCGATCTTCTCGCGCATCATCTTCCGCGAGCGCAGCACGTTGGCGAGGTTGCCGAGCGCCTCGGCGAGGTTGCCGCCCGTCTTCTGCTGGATCGTCAGCACGATGGCGAAGAAGTTGAGCTCGGACAGCGGCATGCGCTCGTACATGCGGCGCAGCCCCTCCTCCAAGGTCATGCCGACCGCTTGACCTTCCATCAGCTCACGGAACTCTTCGCCGACGGGATTGGGCGCTTCCTTGGCGATGATCTTCAAGCATTCGTTCAAGGGCAGACCCGCCTTGACCCCGCGGACGACGACGTCGATGGCGTTGGGGAACTCCGCGGCGTATTTCTTCATCCGCCGGCCGCGCAAAAAGCCGACGACCCAGCGCGGCAGCCCAAGACCGGCCGCAACGGCGACCGCCGCCGCAATGAGCGGGCCCCGTCCGCTCAGCAGCATCATCCCGCCGCCGACCGCGCCCGAGATCGCCGATGCGATCCAGAACGTCTGCATCGTGATCTCAAGGCCCGCCTGCTCCATCTGAGCCTTGAGGCTCACGGTGGCCTTGCGTTCTTTCTTCTGCTTGGCCTCGAGCTCTTTGAGCGTGTCCTGGACCTGACGGCGGCGGCTGAGCGCGGCGTCCGCGCTCGAGCCAGCGGCTGAACGCGCGACCCGGCTCGACCCGGCCCGACCCGAGACGGTCTTGACGCGCTTCTTGGCCTGCTTGGACTGCCCGCCGCCGGCGAGCGCCCAGGCCGCGCCGCCCAGCGAAGCGATCCCCGCGAGCGCGATGACCGGAAACATCGGGTCGGAAAGCATGGCCTAGCCCTCCGAAGCGTCGAGCGCGGCGGCGAGCTTGCCTTCGAGACCGAAGTAGCGCGCGCGGTCCCAGAACTTCGGCCGCGCGATGCCGGTGGACTTGTGCTTGCCGATCAGCTTGCCGTCCGGCGTCTCGCCCTCGATCTCGTAGACGAAGAGGTCCTGGGTGACGATCACGTCGCCTTCCATGCCGACCACTTCGGTGACCTTGGTGATCTTCCGCGAGCCGTCCCGCAGGCGCGCGGCCTGGACGATCACGTCGATCGAGCCGACGATCATTTCCTTGATCGTCTTCGAGGGCAGCGAAAAGCCGCCCATGGTGATCATGGACTCAAGACGCGAGAGCGCCTCGCGCGGAGAGTTGGAGTGCAGCGTGCCCATCGAGCCGTCGTGGCCGGTGTTCATCGCCTGCAGGAGGTCGAAGGCCTCAGGTCCCCGGACCTCGCCGACGATGATCCGCTCAGGACGCATCCGCAGACAGTTCTTAACGAGGTCGCGCATCGAGATCGCGCCCTGACCCTCAAGGTTCGGCGGCCGCGTCTCCAGACGCACCACGTGCGGCTGCTGGAGCTGAAGCTCGGCGGCGTCTTCGCAGGTGATGACGCGCTCGGACGGATCGATGAAAGCGGTCAGACAGTTCAAGAGCGTGGTCTTGCCTGAGCCGGTACCGCCGGAGATCAGCGTGTTGCATCGGCATTCGCCGATCACCGCGAGCACTTCGGCGCCTTCGGGCGTGATCGACTGGAAGTCGACCAGGTTGCCCATGGTCAGCTTGTCTTTCTTAAACTTCCGAATGGTGAGCGTCGGTCCGTCGATCGCCAGCGGCGGGGCGATGACGTTAACCCGCGAGCCGTCGGCGAGGCGCGCGTCGCAGATCGGGCTCGATTCATCGACCCGGCGGCCGACCTGGCTCACGATCCGCTGACAGATGTTCATCAGCTGCGCGTTGTCGCGGAAGCGGATCGGCGTTTTCTGCACCTTGCCCGCGACTTCGATGAAGACCGAGGCGGCGCCGTTGACCATGATGTCGGCGATGTCGTCGCGCGCCAGAAGCGGCTCGAGCGGCCCGTAGCCCAGAACGTCGTTGCAGATGTCGCGCAGCAGCTGTTCCTGCTCGGCGATCGACATCACCAGGTTCTTGATCGAGATGATTTCCGAGACGATATCCCGGATCTCTTCTGCGGCCGAGGCGTTGTCGAGCTGGGCGAGCTGACCGAGGTCGATTGTGTCGATCAGCGCGTTGAAGATCGTCGTCTTGATCTCGTAGTATTCATCCGTCTGGGGATGAACGTCGTCCATGCTCTGCTCTGTCGGCGGGGCTTTGGACGCAGTCGGCGCCTTGCGCGCCGTCTCGGCGGCCTTGCTCGGCGGCTTGCCGGACGGTTTGGCGCCGGGCTTGGGCGCGGCGGGCTTGGCCGATTGCGCAGGCGGGGCGGGCTTTTGGGCGACCGAACTCAGGCGTTCAGCCGCGGGCCCGCCGGGTTCGCTCGATCTGCGGCCAAACATGTTCGACATAATCTAACGCCCTACCCCCGCTTGAGCATCCGGTCGACGAGCGAGCGCTTGACTACCGGCGCCGGGCGGCCGGTCAGAACCGAAGCGAGCTCGACGAAACCCTCCGCAAGCTTATTGTCAGCGCCCATCTGCGCGATCATCTGGCCGTTGTTGGCCGCCGTGCCGAACACGAGCCCGTCGAACGGCATCACCAGCGACGGCTCGATCCCGATCGCGTCGGAAAACTCCTTGACCGGAATTTCAGGACGCTTGGGCAGACCGATTTGGTTGAGAATGATCTTCGGCGCGGCGTCGTTCGGCCGGGCTGCGTTGACGAGATCATAAAGGTGCTTGGCGTTTCGCAGGCAGGCCAGATCCGGCGTCGCCGTGATCAGCACCTCGTCCGCGCCCAGCACCAGCGGCTGAAGCCAGCTCGACCAGACGTGCGGCAGGTCGAGAAACACCATCGGCACCGTGCGCCGCAGCGCATCAACCACCGCTTCGTAGTCTTCCGGCGAGAACTCGTAGTCGCGGTCCACGGTCGCGGGCGCGGCGAAGAGCGACAGCCGCTCGCCGCACTCGGTCAGCAGCCGGTCGAGCAGCACGTCGTCGACCCGATCGGGCTGGCTCAACGCGTCAGCGACGCCGGTGGCGACGTCCTGGTTGAAGTCGAGCGCCGCCGTGCCGAACGCGAGGTCGAGGTCGACGATCGTCGCGTCCATGCCGAGGACCTCGGCGACGCACCAGGCGGTGTTGTGCGCGATGGTCGAGGAGCCGACCCCGCCCTTCGCGCCCAGGAAGGCGATCGTCTTGCCGTAGAAGGCCGAAGGATCCGCATAGAGGCTCGAGACTGCGCGGATGAACTGGATCGGCGTGAACGGCGGGACGAGGTATTCGCTGACCCCGCGCTTGACCAGCTCGCGGTAGAGCCCGAT
Source organism: Maricaulaceae bacterium (assembly GCA_050050115.1). Classification (GTDB taxonomy): domain Bacteria; phylum Pseudomonadota; class Alphaproteobacteria; order Caulobacterales; family Maricaulaceae; genus JASFUX01. Next base: position 9,993 of record JASFUX010000044.1, read on the forward strand.
GTCGTTGACCGCGCCGACGACGATGACCTTGGTCTCGGGATCGCAGACGTTGGCGAGTTCGCCGAGCTGTTCGAACAGCCCTTTGCCGCGCATCCCCGACTCCACGACGATCAGGTTCGGCGTGGCGTTGTCGTGATAGTGCTCGATCGCAGCCGAAAGGCCGTTGTCGAACGTCGCGACGTGCGCGCGCGCCATGCGCCGGTCCTCGGTCGAGGACTGGATCAGCCGGCGGGTCTCTTCGAGTTCGCAGAAAGCCTCGATCGTGATCCGCGGCACCGGCTGGTCGGCCAGCTCCTCGGGCGCAACATCGCCCTCGTGGCCATTGCCGCCGCCGTGCGGTTCGTGATCGTCCTCGACCGCGACGTAGTCGTCGGGCTCGATTGGATCGTTTGCTTCGTCGTATCTCAACGGGTCGCTCATCGTCGTCAATTCCGTCACAAATTCATCAATCGACCGCGTCGCTAACGGCCACGCCTTCGCTCTCGCCGCGCTGCGTGATCGTCGTCTGACCGCTGCGGTAGCGGGCGAGCACCGCACTGCGGCGCGCGGCGTCGGGCGGGGTCGCGGCGCGCGGGCCGAGCAGGTCGGCCGGGTCGGTCACCATTGCAGCGAGATTCGCTCGCAAGGCGCAGCCGAAGTTGAGCGTGTTGCCGCCGTCGTTGGTGCGGGCGTAGTTGTCCCAGCGCTCATGACAGTCAGGGCCCTCCGCAACGAAGCGGTTGACCATCACCACGAGCGGCGCGTCGGTCATGCCCGCCGCGTCGTAAGCCGCGCCCTGGATGTCCCGGTAGGCGATCCCCTGCTCGTAAAGGACGTCGCGCGACAGCGCGTCCATCACGATGGCGGCTTCCTCGTTGTCGTTGCCCACCGGCAGGGCGATGACGATCGGGCCGTGGCCGGCGGCGAGGTATTCGCCGGCGAGCGAGCGCAGCTCGCCGATGTCGCCGTACGAGAGCGCGAAACTGTGCGCATAGACCGGCACCTCGACCACCGAGCGCGTCTCGCGCACGGTGATGTCCCAGCGCTCGTGCGGCAGCGGCGCGTCGAACGGATCGGTCGGATAGGCGCAACCCGCCAGCGCGCCCGCAAGCGCGATCGCGCCGGCAGCCGCCCAAGTGCGCAGACGGATGTTCGCCAAGGAAGGGGCGCGAAGGCTCACGGGACTACTCTCCTTCATCGAGAATGAAACCGATCGGGCCGCGCCAGCCGCGGCCTTCGCCCTCGAAGTCGGGCGAGGCGTAGACGCGGTTCAAGCGACCGAGCAGGAAGCCCGACCAGTCGTTGGCGGTTTGATAGCCGTCGCTCGGCGTGCTCAGCGCATCTTCCGAGGTCGCCGAGACGAGGTACGGCGTGACGATGACGACGAGCTCGGTCTCGGCGCTTTCAAGGTCTCGCGCGCGGAACAAGGCCCCCAGGCCCGGCACGTTCATCGCGCCCGGCGTGCCGTCGACGTTCTGCGCAGTCTGATCCTGGATGAGGCCCGCCATGACCATCGAGCCGCCCGAGGGCAGCTCCAGCGTGGTCTCGGCGCGCCGCACCTTGAGGCCGGGCAGCACGAGACCGGGCACGTTGATCACTTCGCCGGTGTCCGGATCGACCGTGGTGCCGCTCGACAGCTCGAGCGCGCCCTGGTCGGTCAGTTCAGACACCTCGGTCGAAACGAAAAGAGAGATGCGTCCGTCGTCGAGCACGACCGGCGTGAACGACAGACCCACGCCGAAGGGTTTGTACTCGATCGAGATGTTGCCCGAGGCGTCCCGGCCCGCGGGCACGGGGAACTCGCCGCCGGCGAGGAAGTTGGCCGCCTCGCCCGAGATCGCGGTCAGGTTCGGCTCGGCGAGCGTGCGCACGAGACCGACGCGCTCGAGCGCGCTCAGCGTCGCGCCAATTGTGCTTTGAACCGTTTCGCCGACGAGGTTCTGATAGCCGAGGCCGACCCCCAGGCCGCCCAGCGAACGACCCGCGAGCGCGAACTCGTTGTTCGTACCGATCGTCGAGGTGTTGTCGAAATAACCGTCGCGGATGACCTGGACCACGCCAGGCACGGGGTTCCCGTTCTCGTCGAGGTAGGGAATCGTCACGTCGGGCGTGAACTCGCCAAAGTTGGTCGTTCCGTTCAGGTTGATCCCGAGCTGCTTGACCACGGTGCGCTGCATTTCGACGATGCGCACCTTCAAGAGCACCTGCTCGCCGCCCGAGATCGACAGCGAGTTGAGCACCTGCTCGGGCGTATCGACCGCGCGCACGGCGATCTGGATAACCTGATCGGCGGCGGCCGCCGAAGGCACCGTGCCGCGCACGTGAACGTTGTCGCCCAGCGCCTCGACGGTGACGCGCGAGTCCGGCAGCAACCGGTCGACCATGTCCTGAATGCCGCTGACGTCGCGCTGCACGCTGATCTGCAGGTTCAGGATCTGCTCGCCGTCATCGTTGAAGAAGAAGGCGTTGGTGGTCCCCACCTCGAGGCCGAGGATGAAGATCCGCCGCGGGGTGCGGATGACCGCGTCGGCGACGGCGGGATTGGAGATCAGCGCGTCGGCGACGTCGATCGGCAGCTCGACGATCGCCGAGGAGCCGAGCGCCAGGTCGAGGTTCTCCGACACGGCGGTGTCTCCGCCCGCAGAGATCGACACGCGCAGGATGTTGCCCTGCGCCAAGCGCGGCTGACCCAAGCCATTGTCTTGACCGACGGCGGGCGCGCTCGAAACGACCGCGCCCATCAAAACCGCCGCCGCTAGACGGCGCATCAACGGGCCGCGCCTCGACAAAAGGGATCTCGACGTCATTGCATCCCCCTCACCGATGTCCGGCTCGGCGCGCCGTAACGATAGACAGTCAACGTGTCGGAGATGCCGCCGCCGAACGCGTTGCGCGCATCGCTGCCGTCGCTTCCGGTCCAGGCGGCATCGGGATTGGAGTCGGCGACCGAGCGCAGCGCCAAGGTGATGTCGCCCATCGCCTGGGCCATCGCCAGGACCTGTACTTCGTTGGGGCTGAGCTCCAGCGTCGCCGTGGAGCCGACCTTGACCTGGTCGTCGTCGGCGCGCTGGGGCGACTGGTCGATCGCCAGCACGCGGACGTTCTCGAGCACCGTGCGGCTAGTGGTGAAGCGGTCCCCGGTCGCGTCGTTCTCCTGCTCCCAGGTCAGGATCGCGTCGACCCGGTCGCCGGGCAGGATGAAGCCGCCCGCGCCGATCTCGGCGTTGATGCGGGTCGAGACCGCGCGCTTGCCCGGATCGAGGATCGCCGCCATGAAGCCGCTCTCGCCGACCGTGACGAGCTTGCTCGGCAGCACCGGCTCGCCGGCCGACAGCGCGTCGCGGACGATCGCGCCAGCATGGTTCTCGATCGCCTGGGCATCGTCGCCGTCGGTGATGTATTCGGGCGCGACCCCGCCGTCGGGCCAGTCGCGCCAGACCAGGTCGCCCGGCGTGATCCGGGTTCCAAGCGGCAGCGGACGAGCGGCGACGAGCACGCGCAGGGCCGATGGCGCCGGCGCGGCCACGATCTGCTGCGGTTCAGGGATGTCAGCGGAGGAATTCCGCACATACAGCCAGACAAAGACGGCTGCTGCGCCGGCTCCGATGAGCACCAGAAGACGCGCGACGCTCATTGAGGGTCTCCCGCGGACAAAGTGATTCGATACTGCCGGCCAGTTGCGCTTGGTTTCCTCAAGACTGGGTTAACGCTGCTCCGCCGCGCTGTTTCAGCGTTAAAAAAGGCAGGGTCAGACCAGTCCGCTTTTAGGAAAAGCCGCCAGACCGCCCGCCGCGATCGCCAGTCCGTAAGGGATGTCGCCGCCCGAAGTGAGCAGACGGCCAACCGGTCCGTTTCCAAGTCCGATCGGGGACATCACGGCGATCTTGCGCGCCAGGATCAGCGCCAGCGACAGCCCGCCGCCGGCGATCGCCGTCCAGATGACGAAATCGCCAAGGCCCGTCCAGCCGACCCAGAGCGCGCCGGCGGCCAAAAGCTTGGCGTCCCCGCCCCCGATCCAATTGAGAGCGAACATCGAGAAACAGGCGATCAGCACGGCCGCGCCGACGATCAGGTGCTGGGCGACCTCGCCCGGCCCGATCAGCAACCAGCTGACGAGCAGGAAGACGCCGATCAGCGAGGCCGGGATCCAGTTCGGGATGGTCATGCTCGACGCGTCCTTGAGCGCCGCGAAGATCATCAAGAGCGGAAAAAGAACGATCGCGGCGGCGTGCGCCCAGCTGGTCAGCGCGTCGACGAACATGCAGGACCTCCCTCAGGATCGGACGAGCTTGCCCTCGGGCGGCTTAAGGAAACGTGGAAAGCGCCCCTGTCGGCGGCAACTCGGCGCGCAGAAAAGCGAAACGCCGCCCCGGTCTCCCGAGGCGGCGTCCCGCGTCTGAACTCAAACGACTAGGTCAGCTATTAGCCGCCGGTCGCCGTTTCGAGCTCGGTTTCGACCGCACCGAACGTGCCGGTCAGAGCATCTTCCATGTTGCTCAGAGCGGTGATCAGAACGACCGCGATCAGAGCGGCGATGAGGCCGTATTCGATCGCCGTGGCGCCGGATTCGTCTTTGACGAAACGCGCAAAGAGTTTGGACATGTTGGTCTCCTACACAGTGTTGCTAGCGACACATGCGGGAAAGCCGTTTGGGCTCTCCAACGCGAGACCGATCATGCATGAAGCTTCTTTAGGCTCGTTTAAACCAATGTCTGCAAGCCGCCTAATTCAAGTTAACCCTACTAATCCGTGAAGGGATCGACTGGCGACATTCGAGAGCTCTTTTCGTTTAGACTTCATTCATGGCTGCCCCTCATCTTCGTGCTATGGTGCGAGCCTCAAGCTCTTCGAACGCGGGCTCTTCAGACTCTAAGGAATGATCCCATGGTCTCCGCTCAAAAGGCGCTGAGCGCCGCCTGCCTCGCCGCCTTCAGTGCATTTGCGCTCATCGCCGGACCGGCTGCAGCGCTCGATCTGACGGTTGAGCTTGATCACGCACATCCGGTGCGCCTGTCCGAGCCCGCCTCGGCGGTGATCGTCGGCAATCCCGTGATCGCGGACGTCACGCCGCACGACGGCCAGACCCTCCTCGTCACCGGCAAGAGCTTCGGCGCGACGAACGTCATCGCGCTCGACGCGGACGGCAACCAGATCTACGCCGCTGAAATCCACGTGGTCGACGCCGCGGGCGGCCGGCTGACGGTGCAGCGCGGCCTTTCGCGCGAGAGCTATGTCTGTCACGGCGAATGCTCGCGCGTGCCGGTGCCCGGCGACGGCACCGAGATCTACGACCAGACGCTCGATGCGCGCATGAAGGCGATCGAAGCGGCCAGCGGGCAGGCCCAAAGCTCGAGATAGCAGCGTCTCTCGCGGACGAAACGGTCCGAGCGGAAACGTTCCGCAATCGGGCTAAATTCTCCGTTCCCCTTAGTCGTCCGTTAACCCACTCTTTTCACGCGGTCGAAACCGCGTTGTGCGCATAGTGCGCAAGCGTGAGATCAGCACGCTGAGCACTGGACGGCGCCCATGGTATTCGTATCGGCTTTCCTCGCCAGCACGGCCCGCGCGTTCAAGCGGTCCAGACGCCGCTTTGGGCGCAACAAAGAGGGTGCGACGGCGATCGAGTTCGCGATCGTCGCGACGCCGTTCTTTCTGTTCCTGTTCGCGACCATGGAAATCGCGTACATGTTCTTCATCTCGGTGATGATCGAGAGCGCCGTGCTCGACTCGGCGCGCAAGATCCGCACCGGGCAGATGCAGTTCCAAGGCGCGTCGTCGGAAGAGTTCTGGGATGACGTCTGCGACGGCATCTCGATCATCGCGCCGTGCGACGGACATCTCTATCTCGATGTCCAGGTGATCGACGACTTCGGCTCCTCGCGCATTCCCAATCCGGTCGAAGACGGCGAGTTCGATCCATCCGATCTCGACACCGACTACGGCGAAGCGGGCGATATCGTGCTCGTGCGCGCCTTCTACGTCTGGGACGTCACCTTCCCGGCGATGGGCACGGGACTGGCGAACCTCACTGACGGCAAACGGCTGATCACGGCGACCGCGGCTTTCCGCAACGAGCCCTTCGGCGAGATCGAGACGGGGTCCTAAATATGTTTTCGTCCGTGAACAAATCTTCTGCGCAAGCAGGCAGGTCGCGCCGCGCGCTTCTCGCCGATGACCGCGGCACCGCGGCGATCGAGTTCGCTCTCATCGCGCCGATCCTGATGCTGCTCTACTTCGCGGTGGTCGAGTTGTCTCTGGCGCTCGACGCGAACCGCAAGGTGTCGATGACTGCAAGCGTGATCGGCGACCTCGTCGCCCAAGCCGACGAGGTGAGCGTCTCGGAAGTCGAAGCGATCCTCGACGCCGCCGACGCGACCATGCAGCCGCTCAACGTCGGCGAGATGGAGCTGCGGATCACCTCTCTCACGATGGACGGTTCCGGCGACACCGAGGTGGCCTGGAGCCGCTCGCGCAACGCCGATCCGCATGCTT
>JASFUX010000045.1:0-16408 GCA_050050115.1 Maricaulaceae bacterium
TTCCCGAACTCATCCGGCACGACCCCCGGAGGCGGAGGAACGCCGTCCGCCGGCGTCCAGGTGCCGGGCTGACCGCCGAGGCTGGTGATGTCGACGACGCCGTCGTCAAAGCCGATGCCGGTCGCCGTGCCGAAGGGATTGGCGAACGAGAACCGACGGTAGCGCTCAACGACGTCCTTTTCGTCGACGGTGTAGCGAACGCCGAACGTCGCGTGCCACCTTTCCAGGAAGTCGTAGTCGAACTGCGTGAACACGCCGAGTGAATCGCCCGTGCCCTCAGCTTCGGTGTAGTTCAAAGCCCGCAACGGGTTCGCCGGCGCCGGCGTGTTCAGGAACCCGGCGCCCGTGCCCGCCACGCCGTTGAACATTGCGTTCGGCAGGTAGCAGCCGAACGCGCCGCCAAAGGCGCAGTAGACCGGATTCTCAAGCTCCGCTTGGTTCGGCATCGTCGTCGCGACAGGCTGATAGTAATCCTCGCGGTACTGATAAATACCCGCAAGCCACTGCAGCGGCCCGTCGTGCGTCGAGATGAAGTTGATTTCGTTGGAGTACCAGAACCGGTCCTCGGTGTAGTCGAGAATGTAGTTCGGGTAGATCGTCGTGACGCCCGATCCGGCGGGCGGGGCGGCCTGAAGCGCTAACGGCAGCGGGGCGCCGACGAGGAACGGGCTCGGCGCGTTCGCGGCCGACCACCAGTACAGATCGTAGGAGTTCACCGGCGTATTGTTGAAGCGGTCATCCAGCAGGTGGTACTCGTAGTGCGCGCCGCCGGCGAGGTATTTCACGTCGAAGCTAGGCGCATGATAGATCGCCTCGAACCGCGCTTCGTCCGCATACTCAAGGTTCGCCGAGCTGGTGAAGTTCGAGTTGAACGCGAACGGGTCGCCGTAGAGTGCGCCTGGGTTCGCGGTGAAGGAGCCTTCAATGTCGCCGCTCGGCACCAGCAGCCCGAAGTCCGCCGACGGGCCAAGCGGGTTGCCGCAATCGAACACCGTGTCGCAGTAGGCGATCGGCCCCGAGCCGCGCGTCCGTGCGCCCGGTGCGCCTTTGTTGTTGTAAGCCTGCGTGCCGGCGATCATCCAAAGCTCAAGGTTCTCGCCGACGTCGAACTCCAGTTGCGCGTCGATGAAGTAGCGATCGCGGCGACCGCCTTCGTTCTCGAGACCCGAATAGTTGCGGAAGTAGCCGTCCGCGATGTCGACGTTTGTCGCGTCGATGCGGAACCGCGCCCAGTCGCTCAGCGGACCGGAAACGGTGCCGTGCTGCTCGTAGCGATCGTAATTGCCCGCGATGAACCGCACCTCGGCCTCGAATTCTTCGGTCGGGCGCTTGGTGATGATGTTGATCGCGCCGCCCGCAGAGTTGCGGCCGTAAAGAGTGCCTTGCGGCCCGCGCACGACTTCGATCCGGTCAATGAAGATCGGTTCGCGGTTGCCGGGCAGCGTGCTCGAGCTGTAGACGCCGTCGACGTAGTTGGCGACGCCCGGCTCGGTGCCGAAGTTGTTGGTCTGCCGGCCGACGCCGCGCAGGGTGATGCGGTCGTTTGCGCTCGTATAGGTCAGGCCAGGCACAAAGTTGGTGAGGTCCTGGACCGAGGTGATCCCGATCTCGTCGCGCTGGGTGTCGGAGAACGCGGTGATGGCCACCGGCACGTCCTGAATGCTCTCGGCGCGCTTTTCAGCGGTCACGACGATGACGTCGCGGTCCTCGTCCTCATCGTCTTGAGCCAGCGCGCCGGTCAGTCCTGACGCCCCCATCACCAGCGCCAGCGCGGACGCGGTAGCCTTCAGTTGGAATTTCATTGATTTCCTCTCCCCTATTCGCGCGCGAGCGTCGCGAAGCACCCTCTTTACGAGGCTGGTTGGAGCGTGCGCCCCCTTAAATTCCGTTAACATGTTCCGGGTAGCCGTCAAACGCCTACCAGCAACAGGTACGGATGACGCTTGTGGACTGATGCACGTCGGCATCAGCCGTGCGCTTGGCGCACACCGTCTGCCGGAATCCCGACCCGACGCTATATTTTTCGGATATTCTGCACTTCGGCGGCGGCGCCGCTCGACGCGCAAGAAGTGTTGAAGAAAGATCTTCTTTAATACCGAGCAATCGGTTTGTTATTTGTGATCGCGTACTTGCGCTTCACTGCCGCCGGCGCGCGACGACGCCGTCATCGAGTTCAGGCTTTCATCGCACGCAATAACAAGCGTCCCGCCAAGAGTCCTGTCGAAGTATTCGGTGGCCGGCGCGATCGCACAGCCCGCAAACGCCGCCCCTGTCCGAACGGAACAGCATTGGGGAGCCAAGAAAAAAACGCCCCGGGCCGATCGGCCCGGGGCGAGTGTTTCTGGAGGGAGGGAGCCCTCAGAAGGTCTTGCGCAAGCCGACCTCGACGGTGCGGCCGAGCGGATTGCCGATGAACGGGTCGTAGCTGTACTGCTGACGCGTGAACGGCGGATCCTCATCGAGCGCGTTCTCGACAGAGAGGCTGAGCGTCAGGTCGGCGACCCACGGCGGGCTATACTGGTAGTAGACGTTCGACGTGACGAAATCGTCGATCTGCGTGCCGTCGCGGTCGTCTTCCACGCCTTGGATGTAGCGCAGCACGTAGCGCAGATTGTGATCGCCCACGGCGTAGTTCACCGTCGCGTTGCCGCGCAGCTCCGAGACGAGGTCCCCGTCCCGGCTGTAGTTGGCGAAGCCGAGCGCATCGACGGTCGGCGACAGCTGAACGCCGTTGAGCTCGAAGGCCTGAACCTCGTACTCGGTGATCTGCGTCGCCGACAGGCCGAGCATGATGTCCCCGCCAAGCCCGCCGAAGGTGTAGTTCACGTCATAGTCGAGACCGGTGGTGATCGCGCCGGGGCCGTTGCCGCGGACCGAGAGGATCGAGGTGATGTCGTCCCCGATCGTCGTGCCTTGGGTACAGCCTGCGGCGCCCACGCCGCCGATGAAGGTGATCCGGTCGATCAACGGCGCCGAGCAGTCGATGAGTTGGTTCTGTCCAAGCGCGGCGACGAACACCGAGTCGACGATGGCGTTGGGATTGATCTCTTTGATCTCGTCGATGATCTCGAAGGTCCAGTAGTCGACGCTGACCCGCAGCGCGCCGTCCATCGGCAGACCGGAGTCGAAGTTGAAGATCGCGCCGAAGTTGCCGACCTCCGCAGTCTCCGGCGACAGACCCGAGAGCGTCTCGAACTGCGAGCGAAGATATTTGTTGCCCGCGTTGTTGATCAGCCGGAGACCTGTCGAGATCTCGCCGGGCACGAAGCCCGCAGGCGGCGTGGCGTAGTTGGTGCCCCACGAGCCGCGCAAAGTCACGAAATCGGTCGGCTCCCAACGCCCGGCGACCTTGTACACGGTCGCTCCGAGATCGGACTGCGGAAATTCCTCGCGCCGAACAGCGACCTGCATGCTCAGAGTGTCGAGCAGCGGCACCTGCAGCTCCCCGAAATAGGAATACTGCTGAGAGTCCGATCGGGTTTGATCATCCGAGGCGAAGAAGAAGTACGGCGTCTGACCAATCGGCGAGCAACCGACGTCGCCCGGCTGCTGGCCCGGCCACACACACGGCAGGACGTCGGGATCGATGAACTCGCTCGACGAAGTCTCGCGGTTCTCCTCCTGGCGCCATTGCGCGCCGAACGCCCAGGCGACCTGACCGCCGGGCAGCTCGAACGGCGCGCTGCCCGCGACGAGGGCGTCGATCGTCAGATCGTCGCCGGCGTTCTCGGTCTGACGCAGATCGTAGAGCCACTCCGTCAGCTCGGCCGGGTTCTCGTTGCCGGCGATGTAGCGCGGGTTGGCCTGGCCGAACGTCTGGTTCTCCGCGTAGCTCGAAGAGAACGGATTCAAGTACATGCACCCGTTCTGGCCGGCCGCCGCGGGGTTCTGCGTGCCGACCACGGCGTAGAACTCCGAGGTGGAGACCGAGCCGTTCATGTCGGTGTCAAGCGTGTCGAGGTCGAACGAGTCCGGCACGAGGTCTTCGGCGTTGCAGTTCGGACCGCCAAAGCCGTTGAGCGCTTCCTGCACGCGGTAGCCGAGCATGTCGGGCAGCGTTGAGTCGGTTACGGCGTGGTTGAAAGTCATCGACACCATCCAAGTGTCGAGCCAGCTTCCCGTGCCCATGAAGTTGTCGAACCGGCCGTCCAGGGTCGCGTTCGCGTTCCAGTTCTCAAGCTCAGTCCGCGGACCGGTCCCAACACCCCCCGTTCCGAGGTGCGGCGTGCCGCTCGGGCCGAAGAACAGCGATAGGAACTGATCAGCGGACGTTATGAACGGAAGAACGGCCGGATTGATCTGGCTGGCGTTCTGCGTGAGGAAATCGTCGAAGTAAGGGTTCGTGCGAGGCACGCGGAACTGAAACGCCGTGCCGCCGCCCGGCGCCGGACCTTCGTTCGCCTGGTAGGCCGCGACCGTGCCGATGTTCGGCACGATCGAGTTGCCATAAGCGAGCGACGCCTCGAAAGAGACGTTCTCCGACAAATCATCCGTAAACTGTGCGTATGCTCGATACTGATCGTATTCCTCGACCAGGTTGTAGCTATGGATCGCGTAGTTCCACCAGCACACCGGCAGTCCGCTGATCGTGCGGTATTGGCCTTCGACCGGACCGGAGCTGGCCTCGCACTCATCCTGTGAGAAGTCGGCCACGACGCCCGCGATGCCGAACGGCGCATTGAGCAGATAGGTCGAATAGTTGTGATACGGCGCCCAGGGCGTGTTGTTCTCGTCGAATGAACGAACCGCCCAGTCGCGATCGGTGATGTCGAGTTCGCTGCGGTGGTCCCACTCGAACGAGAACATCAAGTTGGCGCTCTCGAAGTCGTGGCCATAGAGCAGTCCGACGCCCCAATCGCCATCCGAGCCGTCGATCGCCTTGAACTCGCCGTCGACCTGCAGGCCGTCGAAGCTGTCTCGGGTGATGAAGTTGACGACCCCGCCCGTGGCGTCCGCGCCGTAGATCACCGCGCCGCCGTCCTTCAAGACCTCGGTCCGCGCCAGAGCGATCTGCGGAACCATGTTGGTGTTTTCGGTGAAACGCCGGCCGTTGAAGATCGTCAGGGTGCGTCCGAAACCAAGGCCGCGCAGATTGATGGCGCTCGAGCCGATGTTGCCGTAGCCGGTCTGAAACTGGTTGGTGTCCCCCACCGTCGAGCCGACGATAGAGAGCGATTTGATGAACTCGAGCGCGTCCTGGTTGCCTTGCAGGAATGAATCCTCGGACGTGTAGACGTCCACCGGCAGAGCCGCGGACTCCGACGCGCCTTCGATCAGCGAGCCGGTGACGACGATGACGTCTCCGGCTTCTTCGTCGTCCTGCGCGACCGCGCCCGTCCAACCGGCGAGTCCCAAGACAAGCGCCGCCGCGGACGCACTTCTCCAAAGGTGATGTTTCAAGCTGTCCTCCCCATCCTCACGCTGTTTGTTCAGCGAGAGATCTTTCGCGGCGGCGGGCGGCCGCGACCCCATCCAACGATCCGCTCTTGTTTATGCTGTTCACCTATTGAACGAAGATTCCATAATGACCTGATTTCCTATTGTAAATACCGAGTGATCGGTTTGTTATATTGAAGACACAGTGTTGCTGATGCGCTGCGCAGCCTGCGGAGGCTGCGCGCATCAACTATGACAAGAATTCTGCAATCTGGCAGAAGGACCTGGCCGGGACGCTCGGGTCCGGCTGTCGAGAGGGACGAGCATGACGGATGACCTGATGAAATCAGGCGCCGAGGCGAAGAAGCGCGCGAAGCGGACGAACCCCGAACGCTCCGCCGCGACCCGCAAAAAGATCATGCGCGCCGTCATCAACATCCTGCACAAGAAGGGTTTCAGCGCGCTTTCGAACACCGCGATCGTCGAGGGCGCAGGCGTGTCGAGCGGCGCGCTCATGCACCATTTCCCGAGCCGGCCGCGCCTGCTCGCTGAGATGGTCGAGTACGCCTACGACCGCCTCGCGCAATATCGCGCGCGCCAGCTCGAGGCGCTCCCGTCCGGCCTCGCGCGCTTTCGCGCCGTCATCGACCTCGCCTGGGCGACCGCGCGCATGCCTGAAGGCATCGCGGTGAACGAAGTGCGGATCAGTGCACGGAGCAATCCGGAGTTCGCCGAAGCCGTCAGGCCGATGCTGTCGGCGATCGCCAACGACTACGGCCGTTTCATCGGGCGGCTGGTTCACGAAGCGGGCCTGACGCCCAACAAGGAGATCCACGGGCTGACGGCCTGCACGGCGCTGGCAGTGCGCTCGCTGGCGATCGACCGGATGACCTATCCAAGCGCGCAGATGGTAGAGAATATCTTGCTTTCGCTGCGGCGATTGCGCGAGGACCTCATCGTCGCGCAGCTGGGCGAAGAAGCCCGCCAGGATCCGTCGCTGCGCGGCGTTCCTGGCGACGACTCCATCCTCGCCGAGTTGCGCGCCGGGCCGTCTAAACGCTGAGCGCCCGGGCTCAGATCGTCCGTCGTTGAGTCGACCTCGACTAGGCTTGCGTCCACCAACCGTGGAAGCTGATCGGCGCGTGCCGGCCCAGATGCACGCGCGCGACCGGGCCGTCGGCAAGCGCCAGTGCGTCGAAGATCGCAAAGAAGGACTCGCCGGTCGCGCCGTCGAGGCACTCCTGGATCACCCAGCCCCGCCCCTCTTCGGGATCGGCCGCGTCCGGATCGGCGGCGAAATTCGGCTCGCCGGCGAAAACGTCCGCGCCATGATCGTAAGCGTCGCGCGCGCCGGTCTCGACATCGAGGCGCGCGACGCCGCTCGTGAGCGCGCCGCCCCCGCCGGTCGCAAGGTAGCCGGTCCGGTGCGGCAAGCCCGTCAGGCGCGGATCGATCGTGGGAAACTCGTGAGCGCCCGCAGCGATGACGGTCTCCTCGCACCGCCCCCGCCGCGGATCGAGGACGTAGCGGCGCACGGCGCCGACCGCCTCACCGATCCCGCACACGCCGCTCATGAAGTTGGTCAGCTCGGCGTTCGGCCCGAGGAAGTGGTCGGGCGCGTCGAAGCCGACGAAGTCGGCGACGATCGACCCGTCCGGCCGGTCGTAGGCGTTGAGCGCATGCCACATCCAGGCCGCGGGCGCGTCGAACCACTTGGGCTCGGGATCGCCTCGTCGGTTGACCACGAGGACGCGGTTACCGTGCTCGGGCCGCCAGGCGATGCACTCGGCGAAGCTCTTAAGACCTCCAAGAAACGGGAACGGATTGAATGTCGCGGGGTGGAAGACGAACACCGCTTTGGTGCGTGTAATGAAGAAGTCGTGGATGTAGACCATCGGCGCGCGAGCGACGATCCGGTGCGAGGCGACGGTCCCGTCCGCGTTGCGCTCGACGAGATGGATGTCGTGGTGGCGGCCGTAGGTTCCCCCAGCGATCACCATGCGGCCGGTCTCGGGGTCGAACTTGGCGTGAGCCTTGTTGGAGAACGGCTTGCCCTCCTCCCCTGGCGCCAGCTCGGCGGTGGTCTCCAGCGTGTCCGGATCGAGCGCGAAGATCGGGGCGACCTCGTCGAGCGCCAGGAGCGCGCCGCCGTGCTCGTACACCGTCACGCCCGCCTGCGACCGGATGTGGCCGCCGAGGTTCTTGAGCATCCCGCCCGGCGCGCGCGTCGTCCAGGTCGGATAGACGAAATCGCCCGCCGCTTCTTCCTCAAGGAACTTCGGCGTGCGGACGAAGGCGGCGCGGTAGCTGGCTTGGCCGCCCTTCAGCGCAAGACGCTGCACGAAGCCGTCTCCGTCGAGGAGGCTCGATTTGACATGGCCGGCGCGCTCGAACATCCCCGGCCCGTTGCGGTAGAGCGCGCCGTTCAAACGCTCCGGAATCGCACCCTCGACGCGCGGCGCGGGAAGGTCGACGTCCTCGGCGTTCGCGGCGAGCTTGCGCAGCCCCTCTGGCAGCGGCGCGAAATCCTGCGCGCCGGTTCGCGCCGTCGTTTGCTCGATCGTCTGTTCCGTCGTCTCCGCGGCAGCCTCGTCCGCAGGAGCTGCATCGCCGTTCAGGACCGTGCTCATGATCTTCTCCAAGCTGTGCGGCCGCCTGCGTGCGCGATCGTCCGAGGGGTTTCATCCGCCTGCGGCCCGAAGACGCACTTCCCGACTCCGCAACACTTGATTTAAACAATGCTAAGATACATGTTAACTTAACGCCGTCAAGATAAGAAATTGACGGTGTTCAGAATGTCAGTGCAGATTGGAGCCATGAAAAAGAGCGACGCCGCCGCCGCGGCCAAAAAAGGCGCCTACCATCACGGGGACCTCAAAAATGCGCTGCTGCGCGCCGCCGAGGAGCTCTTGAACGAGTCCGACGCCGAGACCCTGTCGCTGCGCGCCGTGGCGCGAAAGGCCGGGGTGAGCGCGGCTGCGCCCTATCACCACTTCGCTTCGAAGGAAGAGCTGCTTTCGGCGCTGGCCGCCGAGGGTTTCCGCAGCAAAACCGAAGCGATGCTCGCCGAAGCCGCGAAGTACGACGACCCGCGGGACAAGATGCGGGCGCTCGGGGTCGCCTACGTGCGCTGGGCGCGCCAGCATCGCGGCGTATACAAGATCAGCCACGGCGAGGGACGCTACTTCCGCGCCGAAATGCCCGAGCTCGTCGAGGCGTCGGAAAAGTCCTACGACATGCTGATGGGCCACGTCGAAGCGGTCGCCGCGCTGGCGGGGGAGCCGGGCAAAGAGCTCGACGAGGAGACGAAGTACTACATCTCCACCGCCGGCTGGGCGCTCGTGCACGGCCTTGCGGAGCTCGTCGCCGACGGCGCGGTCTGCCCGCCCGAGGGCGTCAGCGAAGAGGAGTTCGTCTTCAACGTGCTGCGCAAGGGCGTCGCCGGCATTGTCGGGATTCCTGAGCGCTGAGCCCCACCCTGCCGCTCGTCCTGTGGCGCTGGTCTGACGACTTGTGCTCAGACTGAGCGATGACGCAGCTCGTCACCCGCTTCGCACCCTCCCCGACAGGCCGGCTGCATCTCGGCCACGCCTTCTCGGCGATCACCGCCTTTGACGCCGCCCAAACCGAGGGCGGCCGTTTTCTCCTCCGCATCGAGGACATCGACGCTAGCCGCCGCCGGCCCGAGTTCGAAGCCGCGATCTATGAAGACCTCGCCTGGCTGGGCCTGTCATGGGAAGAGCCGGTGCGGCGCCAGTCCGAGCATATGGCCGACTACGAAGCCGCGCTCGATCGTTTGATTGCGGACGGCCTGGTCTACCGCTGTTTCAAGACCCGCAAGCAGCTCGCCGAGGAAAGCGTCCAAGCGCCGCACGGCGCGGCCGGCGTCGTTCGCGGCAATCCTCTGCCGGCGGACGAAGAAGAAGCGCGCCTCGCCGCCGGCGACCCCTTCGCCTGGCGGCTGTGGCTCGACCGGGCGAGGGATCGTCTTGGTTCGCGCTGGAGCGATCTCGGCTTCGAAGCGGACGGCGCATGGATCGAGGCCGAGCCCGAACGCCTGGGCGACGCGATCCTTGCGCGCAAGGAGTTCCCGACGAGCTATCACCTCGCCTCGGTCTGGGACGACGCGCTTCAGGGCGTGACCTGCGTCATCCGCGGCGAAGACCTCGCCGAGGCGGCGCACCTGCACGCGCTCCTCCAGGCGCTTCTCGATCTGCCGACCCCGACCTACCGCCACCACCGGCTGATCCTAGGCGCGGACGGCAAGCGTCTGGCCAAACGCGACGAAGCCGCGACGCTCGCCGCGCTGCGCGAGGCCGGCGAGACGGCGGAGGACGTGCGGGCGATGGTCGGACTGGCGGACGAGCCCGGCTAGCCTCTTTCAAACCGCCCGGGCGTCACGCCGAACTGTTTCTTGAAGGCGGCGATGTAGGCGCTCGTGCTGTCGTAGCCGCAATCGAGCGCCGCGTCGGTGACGCTTGCTCCGGACGCCAAAGCCGCCGCGGAATGGACCAGCCGCGCCTTCTGCCGCCAAGCGTCCACGGTCAACCCGGTCTCCTCCGAGAAGCACCGCTGCAGCGTGCGCAGCGACGCACCCGCCTCTCGGGCGAGAACTTCGAGATCGCTCTTTTCGGCCGGATCGTTGCGGAAGCGCTCGGCCAACCGCAGCGCGCGCTCGTCCTTCGGCAGCGGCAGAGCAAGATCCATTCGCGGCGCCGCGACGATGAGATCCACGAGCACGCCGGCGAGACGATCGTGCGCGGGGATGGCCGGATCAAGCATGGCGATCGACAAGATGTGCAAGATGAGTTCGGACAAGAGCGGCGAGACTTCCAGCGCCTCGACCCCGCGGTCGATCGGCTGCGCCCGCTCGCCGGAGATATAGAGCGTGCGCAGCGCGACTTCGCCCTTGAAGCTGATGCGATGCAGGACTTCGGGCGGCACCCAGATCGCCCGCGTCGGCGGCACGAACCAAACCCGGTCCTCGACGGTGAGGTGCATCAGGCCGCTCTTGGCGTAGACGAGCTGCGCCCAGGGATGAGCGTGCTCGCCCGTCAGATGGCTTTCACGGTAGGTCACTGCGAGCGAGCGAACGTCAAAGCCGTCGCCCGGGTCGCCGCCGCCGTTCGTCACGTCCACAATCCGGGCACGTACTGCGCGACGCCGCAGGCATTGCCTTCGCTGTCTTCGAAGTAGCCGATCTCGCCCACCCCTTCGATCAGGTAGGGCTCCATCAGCACGCGCCCGCCGTTCTCCACCGCCGCCTTCAACGCAGCGCGGACGTCCTCGACCTCGAATGTGTTCTCGAAGGCGAGGATCGGTTTGCCCTCGGCAAGCTCTCGCCGCTCGTGCAACGCGCCGATGAATCCTTCGCCGGCGTTCCAGATTTGATAGAAGTTCGGCGGTCCCCAGGGTTTGAACTCCCAACCGAACACCTTCTCGTAGAAGGCCTTGGCGCGCTGAACGTCATCGGCGTTCAGGGCGAAATGGCGAAAAATCGCTGGCATGCGGCTCTCCCTTGAATGTTCCTGGCGAGCATGCGGCGTCGGCTTGTGTCGAGCTTGCGCGATCATGACGATTTTTGTCGCGTAGACGACAGGCTTTAGCCAAGCGGACGCGGTTCGCGCGGCGCGGGGCGCACGATGAGTGAAGACCTTTCCCCTCGCGAACGACTGATCGCGCTCGCCGCGCTCGTTGGCGGGGGCACAGCGCTCGGCACGGCGGCGATCTTCGTGCGGCTGGCCGAGGACGCCGGGGTCGGTCCGTCGGCGACAGCGTTCTGGCGGCTGCTGTTCGCGCTCGGCCCGCTGACCCTGTGGGCGCTGCTCGACGCGCGCCGACCGGCGCCCGCCGCCTCCCCGACTCGCGCGTCGCCCGACGCGCCGCGCCGCGCGCTGTGGTTCGCGCTGCTGGCGGGCTTCCTGTTCGCCGGCGATCTCGTCACCTGGCACGCCGGGATCGTGCGCACCTCGGCGGCCAACGCGACCTTGTTCGCCAACCTGACCCCGGCCGTCGTTGCGCTCGGCGCCTGGGTCGTCTTCCGCGAACGGCCGAGCGGGCCGATCCTCGCCGCGCTGGCGATGACGCTGACGGGCGCGGCGCTCCTCTCAAGCGCGGGACTGTCGGCCGAGACGTTCGACGCGGCGCCCGATCAGATCGGCGAGCGGGCGTTCGGCGACGTGCTGTCCGTACTCACTGCGTTCTGGTACGCCGCCTACATGCTCGCGGTGAAGGCCGCGCGCGGCGCCTGGTCCACGGTGCGCGTGATGGCGGTTTCTACTCTGGTCAGCGCCCCATGCGCGCTCGCCGCGGCGCTGATCCTGGGCGAGCCGCTGACGCCCACGGACGGGATCGGCTGGCTGTGGCTGCTCGGGCTCGCCCTCATTACCCACATCGGCGGACAGGGCGGGCTCGCCTATGGCCTCGGACGTCTCCCCGCCGCCCTCTCCGCTCTCGTCGTGCTGATCCAGCCGGTCGTCGCGTCGCTGCTCGCCTGGGTCCTGTTCGCCGAAGCGCTCGGGCCGCTCGAGCTCTCCGGCGGCGCGCTGGTGATCGTCGGCGTGATCGTCGCCCAGCGGCGTTCGCGCGCGGTCGTCCGTTGACCGCGACCGCCCGTCGCTTGGCGCGGCGTCGAAGAAACGGCTAAGGCTTGTCCAACGACCATCGCCAAGCATCGCTTCATGTCCTTTTTCCTCTACGACACTTGGTACTTCGCGTGCCTGTCCAAAGACCTCCGCGCCGGGCGCATGGCGCGGCGGGAGCTTCTCGGCGAACCGGTGGTGATGGGACGCACCAAGGCCGGCGCGCCGTTCGCGCTTCGCGACATCTGCCCGCACCGCGCCGCGCCGCTGTCGGCCGGAGCGATCTGCGAGGCGGCTGCGGGCAACGGCGCGGGCGATGCGGCCGCGAGCGTCGAGTGCCCCTATCATGGCTGGAAGTTCCGCGTCGCCGACGGGATGTGCTCGGAGATTCCTTCGCTCGTCGCCGATCAGGCGTTCGAGCATGAGCGCATCCGGGTGAAGCACTATCCGCTCGCGGAGAAGGACGGTCTCGTCTGGATCTACATGCCGGAGGGCAAACGGTTCGAGGGCGCGCCCGAAACGCCGCCGCCCGACCTGCCGGCCAGCCTCGGCATGCCCAAGCTGGTCGAGCGGGCGCGGTTCGACTGTCATGTCGATCACGCCGTCGTCGGGTTGATGGATCCGGCGCACGGACCTTACGTACACAGACAATGGTGGTGGCGCACCGGAAGCTCGATGCACGAGAAGGCGAAGAAGTTCGAGCCCCGACCCCGCGGCTTCGCCATGGTCGCGCACAAGCCCTCGTCGAACTCCTACGCCTACAAGATCCTGGGCGGCGCGCCGACGACCGAGATCGTCTTCCAGCTGCCCTCGATCCGCACCGAGCACATCACCAACGACAAGCACCAGATCCTGGGCTTTACGGCGGTGACGCCCGTCAACGAGAACGCCACCGACATCACCCAGGTGTTCTATTGGGACTTTCCGCTCTTTGACTTCGTCCGCCCGGCGATCCGTCCGTTCACCCGCGCCTTCCTCAAACAGGACGGCGACATGGTGAACTTGCAGCAGGAGGGGCTGAAGTACGATCCCAACCTGATGCTGATCGACGACGCGGACATGCAAGCCAAGTGGTACCACCAGCTCAAGAAGGAATGGGTCGCCGCGCGCGCGGAGAGCCGCGCCTTCGCGAACCCAGTTCAGGAAACGACGCTGCGCTGGCGGAGCTGACCGTCGCCGCCGCAACACGGAGCTCCCATGCAAGCGCTGTTCAATCTCGCGGTTCCTCTCGCCATCGCGGCGGTGTTCGTCACCTTGTGCTTTGGGATCTATTCGCTCATGCGCGGCGGCGAGTTCGCCCGCTCGCATTCCAACCGGCTGATGCGCCTGCGCGTGATCCTGCAGTTCGTCGCCGTCCTGGTGCTGATGGGCGCACTCTACTTCGCCACGCGCGGCGGCGCTTAAGCGGGGCAGTTTTCACAGGCATCATCCGTCGCGGCCGGCTCGGCGATTGCGGCGACGTTCATCAGCGGCATACTGCACGCCTGCGCAGCGGGACGGCGGGATGCCCTACAAGACGCTCAACTCCGACAATATCGTCGCCACGCTCCGACGCCTGCGGAACCGCGTGGATGAGCGCTTTCCCGAGCGCGGCTTGTGCAAGGTCGTCGCCGAGCTTCTGTCCATCGCCGAGCAGGACAGCGCCAAGTCCAACGCGATCTCCAAGCCCTACCTTTGGGTGCGCGCCGGAGTCGCCGCGGTGATCCTCGGCGGCGTCGTCGCGCAGACCCTGATCTTCCGCTACATCCACCTGGGCCTGGGCGACGACACGAACATGCTCGACTTCTTCCAGGGCATCGAAGCAGCGCTCAACACCTTCATCATCATGGGCGCGGGCGTCTTCTTCCTCACCACCGTCGAGGAACGGATCAAGCGCCGCGCCATCCTTGAAGACCTCCACGAGCTACGATCGATCGCGCACGTGATCGACATGCACCAGCTGACCAAAGATCCGACCACGGTGCTGAACAAGGCCTTGAGGACCAAGTCGAGCCCGATCGAAGACATGACCGGCTTCGAGCTGACCCGCTACCTCGACTACTGCGCCGAGATGCTCTCGCTCACCGGCAAGCTCTCCGCGCTCTATGCGCAGAACACGCGCGATCCGGTGGTGATCCACGCGGTCAACGAGATCGAAGGACTCACCACCTCGATCTCGAACAAGGTCTGGCAGAAGATCATGATCATGCAGCGAGGCGCCGGCGCGGCTCTCGCGTCCGCTAGCCCGCCCGCGCCGGAGCCCGAGCCCGAAGCAGCCGTCTGACGCGCCGGCTCGATCGGCGATGCGGTGTAGCGATCGTTCCGATCGTGCACTACGTTGACGTTGGCGAACCGGGACGCAGCGCGAACGACGGACCGGACGCAGGCCCTAGGGAAACGACGACATGGAAACGACGGTGCGGCGCCTGTTCGAGCACGCCAGCGAGCGCGCCGCGCACTATCGCGAGGACGCGGACGAGCGCGCGCCGCGCGCCGCAGACGCGCCGCGCGAGGCCTATGCGCGTTTCGACGGACCGACGCCTGAAACCGGGGAAGACCCGCTCGCAATCATCGACGCGCTAGCCGACGCTGCGGAGCCGGGACTGATGGACGTCTCGGGACGGCGCTTTTTCGGCTGGGTCATCGGCGGATCGGACGAGGTCGGCGTCGCCGCCGACTTTCTGACCAGCGCCTGGGGACAGAACGCCGGCAACGTGTTCTGCTCCCCCGCCGCCGCCGCGGCCGAGACGGTCGCCGCCCGCTGGCTCCTCGACATTTTGCGCCTGCCGCATGAGAGCGCCGTCGGCCTGGTCACCGGCGCCACCATGGCGAATTTCGTCGGACTTGCGGCGGGACGCCAAGCGGTGCTTGAGCGCGCCGGCTGGGATCTTGAAGCGGACGGCCTGCAAGGCGCGCCGCCGATTCGCGTGTTCATCGGTGAAGAAGCGCACTCCACCACCTTCGCGGCGCTTAGATAC
Source organism: Maricaulaceae bacterium (assembly GCA_050050115.1). Lineage (GTDB taxonomy): Bacteria > Pseudomonadota > Alphaproteobacteria > Caulobacterales > Maricaulaceae > JASFUX01. Next base: position 14,915 of record JASFUX010000045.1, read on the forward strand.
CTTGGGTTCGGTCAACGACAGATCATCCGTGTCGAGACCGACGGCCAGGGCGCGATGAACGCCGGCGCCCTCGAACGCGCGCTCAAGGCCGGCGAAGGTCCGGCGTTGATCGCCGCGCAGGCCGGCCAGATCAACACCGGCGCCTTCGATCCCGTCGGCGACATCGTCGACGTCGCCGCGCACGCGGGCGCCTGGGTGCACGTCGACGGCGCCTTCGGTCTCTGGGCCCGCGCCTGCCCCGATCGCGCAGCTCTCGCCGAGGGCGTCGAGAAGGCCGACTCCTGGGCGACCGACGGCCACAAGTGGCTGCAAGCGCCCTACGATTGCGGCATTGCGATCGTGCGCGACGCCGAGGCGTGCGCCCGGACGATGAGCATCACCGCAAGCTATCTGCCGGCGGACGAGGCGCTGCGCGACCGGTCGCACTTCACGCCGGAGTTGTCGCGCCGCGCGCGCGGCTTCGCCGTCTGGGCGATCTTGCGTCGGCATGGCCGCGCCGGGATCGCCGAGATGGTCGGCCGTCACTGCGCCCTCGCCCGCCGCATTGCGGATCGACTGCGCGACGAGCCCGGCCTCGCCGTGCTGAACGACGTCGTCCTGAACCAGGTCGCGCTCGGCTTCGGCGAGGACTGGCCGGCGGCCGCTCGCGATCAGGCCGCGGCCGACGTCGCCGCCGAGATCCAGCGCCGCAACGTCGTCTTCGCCGAAACTTCCGGCTGGCGCGGCCGGCGCATCCTGCGCGTCTCGGTCATCTCGGGCGATCTAACGGAGCCCGACGCCGACCGCCTCGCCGACGAAGTGCGGCGCGCCTGGCGCGCCGTGCGCGAGCGCGGACCGGCCGCCGCCGCGACCCCGACCGACTGCATGACCTAAATCGAGCAACTGGAGACCATCATGGCCCGCATCCACGACAACATTCTCTCCACCATCGGCGGCACGCCGATCGTGCGTCTTGAAAAGCTCGAAAAACCCGGGGTGAAGCTGTTCGCCAAGGTCGAGGCGTTCAACCCGGGCGGTTCGGTTAAGGACCGCCTCGCGCTGGGGATCATCGAAGCGGCTGAGAAGTCCGGCGCGCTCAAGCCCGGCATGACCGTCGTCGAGGCGACCAGCGGCAACACCGGCATCGGCCTCGCCGTGGTCTGTGCGCAGAAGGGCTATCCGCTGGTGATCACCATGGCGGAGAGCTTCTCGGTCGAGCGGCGGCGGCTGATGCGTTTCCTGGGCGCGAAGGTGGTGCTGACGCCGGCGGCATTGAAAGGCACCGGCATGGTCGACAAGGCGCGCGAGCTGGCCGAGACCCACGGCTGGTTCCTCGCCCGCCAGTTCGAGAACGAAGCCAACCCGGCGATGCACGAGCGGACGACCGCTCGGGAGATCGTCGAGGCGTTCGAAGGCCAGTCGCTCGACTATTTCGTCACCGGCTACGGCACCGGCGGCACGCTGACCGGGGTCGGCCGCGTGCTGCGCAAGGAGAGCCCGAAGACCAAGATCATC
>JASFUX010000046.1:0-16401 GCA_050050115.1 Maricaulaceae bacterium
CAATGATCTCTTCAGGCGAATACCGCTTCCGCGCCATGCCCAACCTCCTTCTTCGCTCCGCTTTGTTGCGTCCAAAACGGCTGCGGTTGAAGGGGGCAGGTCAGAACCAGCCCACCCAGACACGGTTTTGATCATCGATCTTGAGGTGTTCTATGCCATCGCCCAGCTCAATGCGCCTTTCCTCGACGCCGTCTGCTCCCAGTATCCGAGCGTTCCCTTGGCCCATTGAACGGGCGTTGACGACCAGCCACCGACCGTCCGGGAACTGCTCGACAATAGGAAAAGGCTCAAGCAATCGAAACTGAACGCCCTCAATCAATTGGTCGTCTTGAAACACCCACACTCCGCCCGTCGCGCGAGTGGCAAGACGCCAAGCTTCGCTCACAGTCTCGTGCGCTCGGTCGCTTCGCCAAGCCGCACGCAGGTCGGCGTTTGCTCCGACTAGAGCCAATCGCGCTCCGGCGAGCACCTTGAAGCTGATTACATGCCAGCCTTCAGGAAGAGATGGCACCGTCGATATTGTGGGAGGTGGCAGCACGCTCATCAGCGAATTCTGCTGAAGTTGCGAGTGTCTGCAAAGGGCCAGAAGCGGATCGCCCGATCGATCTCAGATCGTCTACAGCCGCACCACCCGCCAGTACCCACCTCCACCCTCGCCGGTGCGCCATATATTTCGATGCGTTGTAGAGAATCGTCGACGCTGCAGATTTAAGGGCAACGAGTCTATCGATCGCGCAGCGGCGCTGACGCTTTTTCCAGCCACTCGACCTCAAGGGGGTCGAGATGCGGCGATAGGGTGCGCTGGACGCGCTCATGGTAGCCGTCAAGCCAGCGAACCTCCTCATCGTCAAGCAGCGCGACATCGATCAGCACGGCGTCGATCGGCGCAAGCGTCAGGGTTTCAAAGCACAGAACGTTGCCGACCCTTCCCTCAGTCAACGGAGCGGGCGCGATCAGCATCACGTTCTCGATGCGCAGGCCAAAAGCGCCGGACTTGTAGTAGCCCGGCTCGTTCGTAACCAGCATGCCCGCCGCGAGCGGATGAGTACTGCGCCGCGCTATCGCGTGCGGGCCTTCGTGCACATTGAGGTAGCTGCCGATCCCGTGCCCGGTGGCGTGGTCGTAGTCGACGCCGTCCTCCCAGAGCGACAGCCGAGCCAGTCCGTCGAGCTGCGATCCCGTCACGCCTGGCGGGAACCTGGTCTGCGCCAGCCGGATGCTTCCTTTGAGCACCTGCGTGAAGCGGCGGCGCATTTCCGCTGTCGGCTCCCCGACGGCGATCGTTCGCGTCACGTCCGTCGTGCCGAAGGGGTACTGGCCGCCGGAGTCGATCATGAAGAGGTCGTTCGCGCCGATCGCCCGGTCGGTGCGAGCTGTCGGCACATGGTGGGCCGCCGCGGCGTGTTCTCCCGCAGCGGCGATCGAGGGAAACGCCAGGTCCTCGAGCTCCGGACAGGCGCGACGAAAGTCCGCCAGCTTCTTGGCGGCCGAAAGCTCGGTGAGGCCGCCCTTCGGCGCCTCCCGCGCAAACCACGCCAGGAACTTGGTCAGCGCGACGCCGTCGAGGAGATGGGCGCGGCGGGCGCCTTCGATCTCCGTGGCGTTCTTGACCGCTTTGAACGCCTGGCACGGATCTTCAGCGTCGCGCACGCGCGCGCCGGTGCGTCTCAGTGCACGCACGATATCGCCGGGACATGTCCGCAGATCGGCGCGCACGGTCTTTCCATCGTGTCCGAGAGCGCTCAAGCGGTCCGCGAACCCAGCGCGCGGGTGAACGGCGACCTCCGCGCTAAGGTGATCTCTTAAGCTCGACGTTGCGCGTTCGGATTCGACGAACAACTCGGCCGTCGCGTCGGCGTGAAGGATCGCCCGCGCGAACGGCAGTGGAGCGACGGGGATGTCGCCGCCGCGGATATTGAACAACCAGGCGATCGCATCGGTTTGCGAGACAATGAGAGCGTCGTCGCCAGCGCGGTGCAGCTCTTGGGCGACGTCGTTTCTCTTCGCTGATGAAGAGCGTCCTGCGAACTCCAGCGGATGCGGCCGAAGCCGCGTGCGCGGCGGCGCCGGCTGGTCCGTCCAAATGCGATCGATCAGGTTGTCCTCGCAGAAAACCAGCTCCGCGGCCGCGGCGGCGCAAATCGCTTCGAATTCGCGAATCTGCGGTTCGGTGTGCAGGGTCTCGTCGACGCCCAAGCGATCGTTCACTGTCAGATTCGCGCGCAGCCAGGCTTGCAGCGGCGACTTGGCGTCGTGATGAACCGTCACGGCGCCGGCGTCGGTCTCCTCGATCGCTTGCTCGACATAGCGACCGTCTACGAACAAATCTGCCGTGTTCTGTCCGATGATCGCCAGACCCGCCGACCCGGTGAAATGAGTCAGCCACGCCAATCGCTCGGCGTGGGCGGCGAGGAACTCGTTCTGGTACTCGTCGGCGTGCGGGACGATGAGATAGTCGAGCCCTTCCCGCTCCATCTCATCCCGCAGCGCCGCGATCTTGGGCGCGCAGGAGCCGACGTAGATCGGCGGGTCGAAGGTCGACAGCATGGCGCGTTCCGCCTCAACACCGGCGGCAGGCTGCGACGCCCGCGACCGCGATGATCTCCCGCGCCGCCATGCCGGCGTAGGCTTCGGTCGTCACCAGCGATCCGTGATTGGCGCCGGGGACCGAGATGCGGCGACTGTTTGTTGAGAGGCTCAGCAAGTCCTCGTGCAACGCCGTAAAATCGCGCAGATGCTGGCGAAGCGCGGCGGCGTCCGCACCGGGAGCCTCCACCGGCTCGGTCGCGGACAACACCAGCAGCGGCGTGTCGCCGAGGTCTCCAGCCGCTTTGGCTTGGCGCGCGGCAGTCGCGAACGCATCGGATTCCTCCAGCGGGGTCAGAAAAGTCTGAGGTCGCCGCAGGAGATAGCGCAGCTGGATGCGCGCAGCTTCCGGCAACGTCTCGAATCCCGAAGCTCGCAGCTCGCCCGTCGGCGGCAGCACGCTCGCCAAGCCAGACGCGGCGTAGAGCGCCATCCGCTGGTAGTGTCGACGCAGACCTGGCGGAAAGCCGGACTGCTTGAGCACCGCCTCCTGATCGGGATGACTGGGGTCGAGCAGCGCCACGCCGACGATCTCGCCGTCATAGGCGTGCGCAAAGACGCGCAAGTAGAGAGACGCGATCGAATGTCCGATCAAAAACAAAGGTCCGGCGACGTCGGCTCGGCGCAGCAGCGCGCCGAGTCGCGCCGCCGCCCCCTCGGCGTCCTTGGGCGCAAGCAGCCGATCGCTCCAGCCAAGCCCGGCGCGATCATAGCTCAGCGTCCGGGTCGTCTCCGAGAGGCGATGTTGCAGCCAAGCGTACATCGCCGAGTGCCAGCCGCAGCCCGCCTCGATCACGAACGTCGGCGCCTTCGCGCTCGGCTCGGGACCGGCTTGCTTCAAATGAAGGCGATGTCCGCCGACATCAACCAGCACGCCGGGCGGCGTGACCAGCGCGCCCATCAAGCGACACCCTTCTCCGCGCGCGCCAAGCGTTGATCGAGGCGCTTGCGCACGATCGCATGGCGCCGCTCGTTCATCGGTATCAGCTGGATGAGGATCAATGAGACGACCAGGATCGCTGCGGGCAGCCAGGACATGACGACATCGAGCGCGAAGACGCCCGCCGCGGTCTGCGTCGCCGCTTCGGGATCGAACCCGAGGTACGCCGCTAGGCCAAGCCCGAGCGCGCCGCCGATGGCGATCATGATCTTTTCAAGGAACACCCAGATCGCGAAGTAGCTGGCGCCGAGATTGATGCGGTCCTTGAGGATGGAATAGTCGACGATCTCGGCAAGGATCGCCCGCCCCACGGTCCATGTGCACACAAAGCCGATCGTGGTGCCGAGGAAGGTCGGAAAGATCGCTGCGGCGCGCGCGTTGTCGGGCGAAAGCAGCGAGGTCCCCAGCACCGCCGCCAGGCTGCACGCCATGGCGGTGAGCCAGGTGCGCTTTGCTCCGATCCATCTGGCCAGGTGCGCGCAGCCGAATGCGACGGCGATCCCGATGCCGAAGGAGAGAAGATAGAGAGGCGAAAAAAGCTCGCCGACCCCGAGATAGATGTCGGTGTAGATGAAGATCATCCCGTACCAGACGAGGAGCCCGAGGTCGGCGACGCAGGAGGCGGCGATGAACATGACGAACATGCGGTTGCCCGCCAGGATCTTGAGGCTTTCAAACGAGAGCACCTTCGGCTGGGCCTTCTCGCCAGGCGCCTGGTGAACGAGGCGCGGCCCCTCGGGCACGAGGCGCAGACACGCGAGCAGCGCAGGAACCATGAACACCGCGCCGACGATCATCGACAGCCGCATGGTGTCCGGCGTGATCTCGGAGGTCTCGAAAATGGGCAGGAGCGGCAGAGCGTAGAACAGCACCAGTCCGGTGTAGCCGGCGGCGGTGTGAAACGCGAAGACCCGCTTTTTCTGATCGCTCTCGGGCGCGATCTCACCGCCCCAGATCAAGTGGGGTACGGAGTAAATCGTGAATCCAAGATAGAACGCGAACAGCCAGAACGTGAAGTAGGCGACGCCGGGGCGAACGGGCGGGATGTAGATGAAGAACCCCGCGACGAGGAAGATCAGCACGCCGATCGCGACGAAGCTCTTGCGTCCGCCGGTTCGGGCTTTCCACCAGTCCGACAACGCTCCCGCGGCCGGGTCGGTCACCGCATCGAAGATGCGCGAGGCGAGCAAGATCGCGGCCATCGAGGCCATCGAGAAGCCGTAGTGCTTCACGTAGACGCCCTGGATGACGTAGATCGGATTGAACATCATCGCGACCGAGAGCTGCGGGGCCGCGTAGGCGATCTTCCGCCAAGCCGTCAGATCGACGGACGGCGGTCTCATCTGAGCAGATTTTCGACGAGGGCGAACACGCGCTCAGCCCGCATGCGTTTTAGCGCATGCGGGCCGGCGCGCCGTGTCCGCGAGGAGTAGATGGACACGTTGCGATGCCTAGAAATCGTACCCTAGGCGCACGCCCACCGTACGCGGCTGCAGGCGCGTGCCGCGCGGGATGAAGAAGAAAGCTTCCGACGTCAGCGCGTCTTCGTTGGTGACGTTGTGCGCGTACACCGACACGTCGAAGTCGCCCATGTCCACGCCGGCGTTGAGATCAAGCCGTCCGTAGTCGCCGAGCTTGTTCCGGCTTTGTGCGAGATCGATGTAGTAGTCGCCGATGTGGCTGTAATCGCCCCGCACGAAAGCGTCGTGACCCGACAGCGAGAAGTCGTACTGCGCGCCGACCCGCACCGTCAGCTCGGGCGAGCCCGGCAGGCGATCGCCCGGGTTGCCGAGCGGTCCGAGAACAGCCGATGTGCCCACGAGCTCGGCGTTGAGGAACGACGCGGCGAGATCAAGCGTCAGCCCGCTGGGCGCTTGATAGGCCGCCTCGAGTTCGAGGCCCCGGCTGCGCGCCTGGCCGGCGTTGATCAGAACGCCGATGCCGCACGTGCCGAAGGTGACGGGGATATTCTCCCAGTCGATCTGATACCCGGTGGCGCTCATGTTGAGGCGCCCGCTCATGCTCGTCAGCTTACCGCCAACCTCGTAGTTGTCGACGGTGTCGCTGTCGAGCGGGCTGGCCGTAACGGGAATGGTCGGGAAATCATCATAGAAGCCGTCGCTGTCGGCGTCGCACGTCGGCAAGTTGCCGGGGTCGACGGCCGGGCGCACGTCGCCCAAACGGAAGCCCTGGCTCCAGTTCGCATAAAGAAGCGCATCATCCGTAGGCCGAACTTCGACGCCCGCTTTCCAAGACACGTCCGACACGCTGGCCGAATGCGACTGGTCGCTCGAAGCGCCGCCGTTGAAGGCGAGCGAGGTGTCCGTCTGACGGTCTTGATCGAACCACCGCCCGCCGCCGACGAGCGTGACGCGATCGAGGACGTCATAACGCACCTCGCCGAAGATCGCCTGATGCTCGAGGCTGCGCATCTCTTGATAGCTGATGTCGTTGAAGGCGCCGCCCGGCAGCAGCGCCGGATCGCCGCCAAAAACGTTGAAGGCGAAGAAGCCGGCCGACAGATCCTCGTAGTAGTAGCCAGCGACGAACTCCAGCGGACCGCCGAGCTGCGAAGTCAAGCGCAGCTCCTCGGTCGTGTTCTCACCGCTGGAGTAGATGTTCTGGCTCCAGGGCATCGGCGGGGCGAAGAAGAACGCCCCTTCCCGCAGCCACAGCGTGTCCTGCTCGACCCGCGAGGTCGACGAGGACAGCGTCGCCCAACCCAGATCGACCTCCACGCCGAACTGTCCGATCGTCAGCTCGTCGTCGAAGCCTTCACTGTCTTGCGGCCCACTGAGCGAGGACGGCTCCACACCGCGCACGATCTGCAAGCGCGTTTGGTCGTACGAGCCGCCGAAGCCGATGTCGTCTTGCGCCCATCCGTCCTGTTCGATGTCTTGACGCAGGAAGCCTGCGGTGAACGTCAGATTGTCCGTCGCCTCCCACAGCGCGCTGATGCGCGCGCCGGTGTAAGTCGACGCGCCAACGTCGTCGTTCGTGATCGCGAGCCCGCCGAAGTCGTCGGCGATGCCTGACACCACCGGATCGGCGCCGCCGAGGTTGCGGTAGTAGCCGGAGTTGTCGAACTGGTAGACGACCGCCCGCACGGCGAACTCGTCTTCGACGATGGGCGCGTTCAAGACCGCCTGCACGTTCGAGTTCGCGCCGCCGAGCCTGGCGGTGTCGGAGTAGCCGACAGAGACGCGGCCCGAAAAATCCGACAGATCCGGCGCGACCGGAATGTTGCGCACCACGCCGCCCATGGCGCCGGCGCCGTAGAGCGTGCCTTGCGGACCCTTGAGAACCTCCACGCGCTGCATGTCGACGAGCTTGATGTCGGCGCTGTTGCCGAAAACCCCGAGCCCCGCGAGCGGCGTGTCGCCGAAGTACATGCCGGTGATCGGCCCGCTGGTGCTGCCGTCCTGCTCGGCGTTGATCGCCAAGCCGCGGATGACGATGGAACTGTAGCCGGCGCCCTGCTTCATCAGGCCGACGCTCGGCACGGACCGAAGATAATCTTCCGCGCCCACCAGGTTCCGCCGCGAGACCTCCTCGGCGCCGATCGCGGTGATGCTCAACGCAGTGTCCTGCAGGTTCGTCTCGCGCTTGGTGGCCGTGACCACGATCACGTCGCGCGGCTCGGCCGCTTCGTCTTGCGCGTAGGCTCCGGTTGGACCGAACAAGAGCGCCGACACGCCCGCCAATAGTGAACCTCTAACTCGACCCGTCGTCACATTACCCTCCTCGCGCTGACCCGCGGCGCTTGCGCGCGAGATCGTGATGACCCCGCTCTCCGTCAGGCCGCCCGAGAGAGGTGTTCCGGCGAGAAGCGCGTCGAGCGCCTCCCGCAACGAATAACGCCCGGAAATCGCGTTTGTCCGCACCGCGTCGACGTCGTCGGTCTGGAACAGCACCGAATGCTCGGTCTGAAAGGAGAGCGACCTGATCGCCTCAGCCACCGGCGAGGACGGGATCTCGAGGTCAAACCTCTCCTGTGCGGTCGCAACGCTAAATTGCGAAACCGTCAGCATCATGAGGACAATCGCGAGACGCGCGCCCCACCCAAGCAATCGTATGTCCCCTCGCCTCCCTCGTCTCATGGCGGGCATCGAACGCCATCTCTGGCGGCCATGTGAGGGAAGTCGGTTGGGCGCGAAAAACCCGCTATAGAAAATTCACGCGCGAGTAACTTTTCCGCTGAGTCGGCGCCCCGCCTCGGAGCAGCTCCGCCTGACGCCGTGTCGCGCGTCGTCCAGTTGATGCGGAAAGAACGCAGCGGTCCGCGCGCGACGGCGCTTCGCAGGAGCTCAGCTCGGCGCGCGGCGCAGAAGCACATGATCGTCGCTGACGTGGATCACCTCGACGTCGAACGAGAGCTCGAGCGCGTCGAACAACGCCTCGGTCTCTCCGATCCGGAAGATGCCGCCGAACGTTTGCGTCCGCAGCGCATCGTCGGCGATCTCGATGTCGATCCCGTTGTATCGGCCCATTTCCTGCGCGACGTCGCCCAAAGGGGTGCCGTCGAACTCGAGATACCCCGTGCGCCAGGACATGGCGCGCGTCAGCTCGCGTTCGGAGATATCCCGCACGGCGAGGTCTTCGGCCCCGCTCGAGATCTTGATCTGCTGTCCTGCATCGAGAAAGGCGCGCGGCGCCGGCGGGGAACTCGCCTCCGCCGCCGGGCGAGACGCGCTCGCTTCGCTGTTTTGCGCCGGCGAGCCGATGTCGGACGGCGCCTCGTCCAGCGACACGCGCCCTTCCGAAACGGTCACCACCAGATCATCGTTGGTCAATCGCACGGCGAACGCCGTGCCGACCGCGGTCACGTACATGTCGCCGGCGTAGACGACGAACGGGCGATCCGGATTGTGGGCGACATCGAAGTAGGCCTCGCCCTGAAGCAGGCGGACTCGCCGCTGGGTGCGATCGAAGTCCACCTCGATCAGGCTGTCCGTGCTCAAATTGACGTTCGAGCCGTCCGACAAGGCGGCCTCCTGAAGCTCGCCCACCGCCGTGGCGATCATGTACGGCCGCTCCGCGCCGAGCTGCGCGCGCTGCGTTGCGAACATGACGACCGCGATGACCGCGAACGCAGCGACGGCCGCGGCGACGACGCCGCGAAGGACCGGCGCAGCCGTCCCGCTGCGTGATCGCAGCAGCGGGCGCCGCCGGTCGGCGGCCTCTCTCAGTGGGCCCGACATTTCTGATAAGACGTTGATATCGCCAGACAAACGCGCAAGACGTCGAACCTCCGCGAAGTGCCGCGGACTACGCTCAACCCACTCGCGAAACGCGGCGAGGTCCTGCTCTGTGAGCTCGCCGGTCTCAAGCTGAGCGATCCAGGCGCACGCTTCGGACGTTACGTCAGATGCGCTGGAGGGCTGGTCATCCGTCGTCATCGTCGCGTCGGGTCTCCTCACTTCACCGACTTGGGTCCAGCTTTGGGCGGCGCGTTTTCAACGCTCCTATCGCCCGGATTCGTCGAACCGGCCTGCATGCGGCGGTCCATAAACTCGCTGCAACGCTTCAACCCGGCCGCGGCGTGCTTTTCCGTCGTGCTGATCGATATGCCGAGTTCCTTTGAAATCTCTTGATGGGAGTACCCGTAGACCTTTTTCAGCACAAACACGCGCTGGCACTGTTGAGGCAGCGTCGCCACCGCCTCCCAGAACAAACGCATACGTTGACGGCTGTCGACTTGCTCGTCGACAAGCGGCTCATCTGATATGTCGGTTTGCGAGCCAAAATCCTCTATGAAATCGATGATCGACCGCGATTTTCGGTCGAGGGCGTCCCGCACGACATTCCGCGCGATCGAGAAAAGATAAGCGCGCGGCTCGCGTATCTCGCGCTCCCGCTCGGCCTGAAGCGCCCGCAGAATAGTCTCCTGCGTGATGTCTTCGACATCGACTGACGAGGGCGAATTGCGGCGTATGAAGCCCTTCAGAATGGATTCGTTCTCTTGAAACACGGCGAAGACGCCGCGCGCCGGGCGGTTTTGCGTCTTTGATCTTTTGTCTCGTCGAGGCATCCAAGCCCGCCGGATGAAACGCCGTCTGCGACGCATTCACTGCGATCGCCGCGCCTCATATTGCGACCATCGCGAACAAAGCGAAAGTCCGCGGCCTGCTTTTCGTCGCCGAGTGCGAAGCCCGAACGCACCGGCTTTAGAAGAGATCAGTCGTCTGAGAGCACGGGCGCGAACAGGCCGATGTTCTCAAACCACCAGGCCATGTCGCCGCGCTCCCGTCGCTCTTGGACGATCGCTTCGTGGAATTCGAACATGCCCGGGTAAAGCCGATCGCGGGGCGTCGCTTCGCCGTCCGAGAAATGCATGTATCGCCGCTCGCTCAAACCGAACGCGGGCCACGCCGGTCGGCCTTCAGGCGCGGGCGCGCCGTCTTCGGCGAAGCTCACCCAATAGTCGGAGACGACGTTCGCCATGGCGCTCGCGTCAGAGAAATCGCCGTAGCCGGGCCAGTTCGGCGGTACGGTCTCGGGACGCGCGTTGTCGAAGACGTAAGGCAGCTCGGAGGCGTGGAAGGCGTAGAGGCCTTGGTCGACAGCATCCTGCGTGGCGTAGTCGAAGAGGTAGAGGTAAGCGTTCGAGGACGTGTCGGACATGGCGCGGGCGAACCCTTCCGCCGCCCAGCCGTAGAAGCCGTCCCGCGGCGCGGCGAAGACCGAGCCGCGCAGATCCGTCGGCGGATAGAGCGCCAGATACTGATCGCTTCGCGCGCCGTAGCGGGCGCGGACCTCGGCGACATAGGCCTCTTCGCTCTCGGGAACCGGCGGAATGGAGCCAAACTGCTCAAACGAATAGAGCTCGCCGCTGTTGAAGCCGACGACCAGCGGCACGTCCGCTTGCGCGCCCGCGGCGAACACCTCAGAGATGTCTTCTTCGAACACGTAGCCGTCGACGACGGTTTCCGGGTAGAAGCCGATCTGCACCGCCGCCTGCAGCACCTCCTCAGCCGACAGACCGCGCAGACCCGCCAGCGACTCGACGCCGGCGGCCGCTTCGAGCTGCTCGCCGAACGCCACGGCCGCCGGCCGGCCGAAGCTGGGCTCGGTCATCAGGCGGCTGGGCGGCATGTACGAGCTTTCCATGATCGCCTTGTCGAAGAGCCCGCTCGCCAGGGGGCTGGCCATGAGATGCGACACGCTCAGCCCGCCCGCCGACTCGCCGAAAACGGTGACGTTGTCCGGGTCCCCGCCGAACGCCGCGATATTGTCCCGCACCCACCGGAGCGCCTCGATCTGGTCGAGCGTTCCATAGTTGCCCGCCGCGCCGACCGGCGACTCCGCGACAAGCTCATCGTGCGCCAAGTAGCCGAAGACGTTGAGGCGGTAGTTGATCGTCACGACGACGACGCCCTTGCGCGCCAACGCTGTTCCATCGAAGAGCGGCGACGCGCCGCTGCCGGTGACCAGGCTGCCGCCGTGAATCCAAACCATGACAGGCCTGGGCGCGCCGGCGGCGAGGTCCCTATTCGAACCGGCGCCGGTCCAGACGTTGAGGTAAAGGCAATCCTCGCTCATCCCCGGCAGGTCTGCGTAGTAGAAGTCGGTCTCGCGGCCCGCGGGCTGCATGCAGGCGGGCTCGAAGGCCGTCGCGGACCGCTCGCCTTCCCAGGACGCCGCCGGCGCCGTCGGCCGCCAGCGCAGCTCGCCGACCGGCGCAGCCGCGAAAGGCACGCCCCGGAAGACCGCGACGCCGTCCGCCCGCTCGCCGACTAGGACCCCCAGCGACGTCCGCGCCTCTACAGGTCCGTCGGCCGGCGCGAGCAAGGCGCAAGACGTTTGAAGGAGCGACGTCGCGACCGCCGCGGCAAGGATGCTGATCCGCATGTCTGTCTCCTTACACGCCGTTCGGGTCACTTGTAGGAAGAGACCGCCGGGCGAAGCAACGCCCCGCCCGACGGCTCCCCCCGTACCGTCGCGCCTTTTACCGTCTCCAGGACGCGCGCACGCCGATCGTCCGCGGAGGCAGCGTCGCATGGCTTTGCGGAACGCTGGCCGGCGAGATGTAGATGTAGTCCTCGTTCTCGAAGACGTTTTGCCCGTAGAGCGTGAGATTCCAATTGTCGTTCTGCCAGCCGACGCTGACGTTCACGTTCTCGTAGGACTCGACGTCGGTGAAGTTCGGGCTCGGCAAGCCTGTGGCCAACGCGTTTGGAAAGCCGTTCGGGTAAGAACCGACATGCTGAGCATCCACTCGAGCGAAGACGTCTTGCCCATTGCCCAAGCTCCAGTTGCGCTGAACGTAGCCAGCGATCTGGAACTCAGGCGCCGCCAACTTGGCGCCTTCGACGGCGCCGGACAGCAGCGCGTCCTCGGCGTTGAGCTCGGTGACCTCGCCCGATTGCAGCGTGACGCTAAGCCCCATTTCCGTCTCGTCGGTGGGCAGCGCCCAGAACTCGGCCTCCACGCCGCGCAGCTCCGCCTTGCCGACGTTGCCGGTGAACACCGTGCCGTCGCCGGGCCGCGCCAGCCCGATCTGCATGTCCTCCCACGGAATGAAGTAGACGGCGACGTTGCTCCGCAAACGGCCGTCCAACCAGTCGGACTTCATCCCGATCTCGTAATTCCAAAGAGAGTCCGATCGCGCGAGCTGCGGGATGATCACCGGGTTGGTCGGATCGGTGATGCTGACGCCGCCGTTGACGAAGCCGCCGGTGTTCGGATGCTCGCGCCGGAAACCGTCGGCGATGACGCCGTAGAAGGTCTGATCATCGGTGGGCTCCCACGTCAGCGAGAACCGCTTGGTGAGCGTATATTCGAGATCTTCCGATCCGATGATCGAGTTTTCAGTCCGGCGGTAGTCGTCGACGTTGATGTTTCCGCCGCCGATGAAGAACGCGGTGAAGAAGGGCGTGAACGCGCTGTAGCCCTCGGTCGTGATGGTGTCCACGAAACGCGTGCCCGAGTACCGCAACCCGACGGCGGCGGTCAGCTCGTCCGTCAGCCGATACGACAGCTCGCCGAACACCGCTTGCTCGCGAAAGTTCCGATCCGCGAACGACGCGAACGGCTCGACGCCTTCAGAGATCGTCATCGGCAGGCCGGTGATGTTGAAGTCGGCGACGCCGTCGATGTTCGGGTCGTCCGGGCTCTCGTTCCGATAGCCGATGACGCCGTTCCAATCGGTGTCACGGTTCATGTAGAAGGCGCCCGCGAGCCACTGCAGCGCGGAATCGCCTGAGGAGACCAGCCGAACCTCCTCCACGATCGCCTTTTGATCACTGACTTCGGAATAGACGCCGGCGATGGTCGCGACGCCAAGCGGGGTGAGCCCGGAGTCGAACTCCCAGTCGTGGAGCGACTCCGAATAGGTCGTCGACGAAGTCAACGTCGCCCAGTCGAGATCGTATTCGATCGTAGCGTTGTAGTTGGTGAACTCGACTTCAGCGGTGTTGTCGAACGCCAGGCTCGCCTGGTGCAGGCCAAGGTCCGGGTTGAAGAGGTTGTAGCCGCCGCTTTCGACCTCGTCGTGCATGACCATGAACGTCGTCATCAGACGGTCCGTCGGCTGCACGCGCAGGGCCAGGCGTCCGCCCCACTCTTCGCTGCCGTTGAAGTTCTCGCGCCCGATCTGCGGGTCTTGGTTGTCGAGATACCCCGGCTCGTCGCGGTAGTAGCCGACAGCGCGCACGGCGGCGTTGTCGGCGATCGGCATGTTGACCACGCCGGTGTAGCGCTGGCGCATCTCGCCGTCTCTGACGCCCAGATCCACCGAGCCGCGCACGTCATGCTCGCCGAGCATGGGCTTGTTGGTGATCACCCTGACGGCGCCCGAGAGCGATCCCGAGCCGTACAAGGTCCCTTGAGGCCCGCGAAGCACCTCGACGCGCTCGATGTCGACAAGACGCAGATTGGGCGTGACCACCGAGAACGACGAGATCGGCACTTCGTCGATGTACACCGCGGCCAGCTTCTGCTCGCCGTTGCTTGATGTGGCGGTGGTCGTCTGCATGCCGCGGATCGTGAAGCGGCTGAACTGCTGGCCGCCTTGCACGATGTTGAGACCCGCGACATTGCGGGCGAAGTCCTCGTAGTTCTCGATCCCCTGCGAGGCCATCTCTTCGCCGTCAAGCGCCGTGATGGCGAGCGGCACGTCTTGCAGATTCTGCTCGCGCCGCGTGGCGGTCACGACGATCACGTCATCGCGCGCCGCGCTTCCCGAACCCGTTTCGCCGTCTTGCGCCACAGCCGTCTGGCCAAACATCACCGCCGCGACACTCGCCAGCAGCGACCTTCTCAATCCCCTGTCAGCCACTTCGCTTTCCCCTTCTTGCAGCCTGATTTCCTGCTCGCGCGAGATGACGATCACCCCGCGCGGCGTCAGACCGCCGGAAAACTCAGTGCCGCGCAGCAGGACTGCGAGCGCTTCTTCAATCGTATACTGACCGACGACGGGATTGACTCCCGCCGCGTCCGCCATGTCATAGGGATAGAGCAGCTGCGCGTCCGTCTGCTCGACGATCGCGGCCAACGCGCGGCCAAGCGTGTCCTCTTCGATACGAAGGTCGTATCGATCGACGACGTCCTGCGACGCGGCGTTTGAGACGAGGAGCACCGCGGCGGCCAAAGCAAGACCGAGCGCGCGAATGCTTTTATATCTCAGCGCCTCCCCATGACTTGGCGCGGCGATCAGCACACGATCTTAAGTCTTCACACCGGCCTTACCGAGGAAGACTCCCGAACTCGAAAAACGCATAAAGCTCCTCCAACTTTTTTCACATGATCGAAACACCGACGGCGCGGCGCGCCAAAGCGCCGGCGCATCGCGATCGGCTTCTTTGAGTTCATTGCTCCCGCGCGCTCGACAGGCGGATCACGTTCGGCGCAGGGCGCTCGACTTCGACGTCCGCCATGATCTCGAGCGCCTCGAACATCGCGTCCACTTCGCCGATCCTGAAGTAGCCGGCGACTGGCAGGTTCTGAACGGACGCATCGGCGAACTCTATGGAGATGTCGGAATAGCGGCTCAAATCCTCCACTACTTCCGACAGCGGCTCGCCGGAGAACGCAAGCATCCCCTCGCGCCAGGACAGCTCGCGCGA
Source organism: Maricaulaceae bacterium (assembly GCA_050050115.1). Classification (GTDB taxonomy): domain Bacteria; phylum Pseudomonadota; class Alphaproteobacteria; order Caulobacterales; family Maricaulaceae; genus JASFUX01. The sequence goes on from JASFUX010000046.1 coordinate 14,593, forward strand.
GAGCGCATCCGGCTCGATCCGCCCGACCCGCTCGATCCCGCTTTCGCCAATCACCGCGTTCTGCCCGGCGCCGATCTCGCCCAGGTCCGCGTCAGGTTGCGCGTCGCCTGCATCGCCCGGTTCGGCTGCATCAGCCACCTTAGCGGACAATCGAACGCGCCCCTCGGACACGACAACGTTCGCCGTCTCATCGATCAGGCGCACCGTGAACGCCGTGCCGACCGCCGTCACCCGCCCGGCGCCGGCCGACACCGAGAACGGCCGACGCGGGTTCGGCGCGACGTCGAAATAGGCCTCTCCGCGCACGAGCCGAACGTTTCGCGCATCCTGCGAATAGGACACCTCGACGCGCGAGTTGGTGTTCAGCTCGATGAACGAGCCGTCCGACAGATCGACGACGCGGCGCTCGCCGAGAGCCGCCTCGTAGACACCTTCATGAAGGCTGCGGGCGGACTGGAGCGCGCGATAGGAAACCCCCGCCGCCGCCGCGAGAAGCAGCGACGCGGCAGCGGCGGTGATGACCGCCCGACGAGCGTGCGTCGAGCGCCGGCGGCGGTCGTCCGCCTCCCTCAGCGCCGCGGTCTCATCCGCCTCCGCGTAGTCGTTGAGCTCCTCGACAATGTCCATCGCGCCCCAAAGCGCGGCCAAGCGCTCGAACGTCGCGCGATGATGATCGCTTTGATCGAGCCAGACGCGAAGCGCGACGCGATCTTCGGCGGTGGCCTCGCCGTCATCGAACCGGACGATCCATTCGGCCGCCTGCTCTTCGACGCCGTGCAGATCAGGAAACGTGACGACCTTGTCCGAGCTACTCATCGGAAGCTCCCTGCACGTCGCGAGACTCGACCTCTCGCGATCTCGGCCCGCCGAGCGCCACCACCGCCGCTTTCGAGCCGCCCACGGGCTTGGACGATCCGACCTCCCGGCCGAACTCGACCGGCTCGTAGCCTTTCGCGCGCAGATAGGCGTCGCAAAGCGCGAGCGCGTGGGCGACGCGCTTTTGGACCGTGCTCACCGAAACGTTCAAGCGCATGGCGATCTGCTTGAACTTGAGATTCTCCATTTTGCGCATCAAAAGCGCCCTGCGGCAGTGCGGCGGCAAGCTCGCGATCGCCTCGGAAAGCGCCGCGAGCTTGCGCCGGCTGTCGATCCGAGCCTCGGCCGACACATGACCCTCATCTTCAAAGACGTCCGAACCGCCCGAATCCTCCGCGTAATCCGTCGTCGTATGGACTTTCTTTTTGACCTCCGAGAGCGCCAGGTTCTTCGCCGCACGCAGCAGAAAGGCCTTCGGATCGAAGATCTCGGACCGGCATTCGGCGGCGAAGCACTTCAAAAACGTCTCTTGGGTCAGCTCCTCGATGTCCTCGGCGCGCGAAAACCGCCGCGCGATGATCCGCCGGATCGCGGCTTGGTTCTCCAAGAATGCTTCAAGAATGCCCGACAAATCGTTCGCCCAATGAGCGTCCAGCCCGCCCCGTCGTGAGGCGCCGGCCAGCCAAACACACGACGCCCGGGAAGAAAATCGAACGGCGCATCGCGCAAAAAAATTGTTACGTCTTTCGGTCGCTGGGACGTCTTAGATAATGGGAGTGCGCGACGATCTGGCCGAGAGGGCGGAAATCCAAGGCGCGGCAGGGCGACACGAGGCGCACCGCTCTTCGTCAGCCGCCTTCGTTCAACCGCACCGCCGCGCGGACGACCGCCTTGAACGCCTTTGCGTCGACCTCCTCGCCCTCGCGGATGTCGATCGCGCGGCGGGCATTGCCTTCAAGACTCGCGTTGAAGACACGCTTGGGGTCGGCGAGC
>JASFUX010000047.1:0-16265 GCA_050050115.1 Maricaulaceae bacterium
GATCAGCCGCGCGCGCTCGAATTCGCCGCGGCTGATGCAGGTGAGGCCGTGGCGATAATCTTCGGCGTCAACATGGTGCGCGGCGGCAGCTTGAGCGCCGAAGGGACCTTGCCGCCGCTGGCAGGCCCGAAGGAGGCGCCGACCGAGCTGCGCGTGCGCGCTCGGAACCTGACGCTCGTCGGCGCGCCGCCCCTGGCGCAGATCCTTTCGATCGCCTCTCTTGAAGGACTCGGCAACACGCTGGCCGGCGAAGGCATCCGTTTCGGCTCGCTCGACGCGCCGCTTGAGCTGAGCGAAGGGCGGATCACGCTCGACGAGGCGCGCGCGTCGGGCCAGGCGCTGGGGGTCACCGTCAACGGCGTCATCGACCTCGAAGCGCGAGCGTTCGATCTCGACGGCGTCCTCGTGCCCGCCTACGGCATGAACTCCGTGCTCGGCGTCATCCCCGTGCTGGGCGACATCTTCGTCTCGCGCCGCGGCGAAGGCGTCTTCGCCATGACCTACACCCTCGAAGGTCCGTTCGCGAACACGCAGGTCTCGGTGAATCTGCTCTCGGCCCTCGCGCCGGGTTTCCTGCGCCGCATCTTCGAGCCGATCGAGCCGGAGGTCGGCGAAGCCGCTTCCGACGCCCAAGCCTCGCCCGGTCGGTGAGCATCGCGAGCGGTCGATCGAGCAGTGCGAGCATCCAAACGGCGTGGACAAGCAGCTGCGCCGAAGGGCGGACAACGATCCTGAAATGCGGGGACTACCGCGACCGAACGAGCGCGTGCTTCTTCTTGCCGACCGACAGCTTGATCTGACCTTCGGCGTCGAGATCGTCGAGCGTGACCGCGCGCTGCGCATCTTCAACCACTACGTCGTTGACCTTGAGCGCGCCCGCCGCGACGTGTCGTTTCGCCTCGCCTTTCGAGCCGACGAGGCCGGCTTTCAGGAACAGATCGGCGCTGGCGATCCCGGCTTCGAGGTCGCCGCGCGTCAGCTCGATCGAGGGCAGGTCCGCGCCGACGCCGCCTTTTTCGAAGGTCTCCCGCGCCGTCGCCTCGGCCTTGCTCGCCGCGTCCGCACCGTGCGCCAGCGAGGTGATCTCGTTGGCGAGGCGGATCTTCGCGTCGTTGATCTCCGCCCCCTCGAGCGCTTCGAGCTTGGCGATCTCGTCAAGCGGAACGTCCGTAAACAGCCTAAGAAACTTGCCGACGTCGGCGTCCTCGGCGTTGCGCCAATATTGCCAGAACTCGTAGGGGCTCAGCATGCCGCCGTCGATCCAGACCGCGCCGTCGGCTGTCTTGCCCATCTTCGCGCCCGAGGCTGTGGTCAGCAGCGGCGTCGTCACGCCGAACGCCTCCGCGCCCTCGACGCGGCGGACGAGGTCGACGCCGTTGACGATGTTGCCCCACTGGTCCGAGCCGCCCATTTGCAGCCGGCAACCGACGCGGCGGTTCAGCTCGAGGAAGTCGTAGGCCTGCAGCAGCATGTAGTTGAATTCGAGGAAGGTCAGCGGCTGCTCGCGTTCGAGCCGTCGCTTCACGCTCTCGAGCTGGATCATCTTGTTGATGGTGAAATGCCGGCCGTAGTCCCGCAGGAAGCCGATGTAGTTCAGCGTGTCGAGCCAGTCGGCGTTGTCGACCATTATCGCGTCGGTCGGCCCGTCGCCGAAGGTCAGAAATCGTTCGAACGCGCGGCGAATGCCGATCTTGTTGGTCTCGATGTCCGCAGACGTGAGCACGGGCCGGGTCGTGTCCTTGCCCGACGGATCGCCGACTTTCGTGGTGCCGCCGCCGATCAGAACAACCGGCTTGCCGCCGGCCTGCTGCAGCCGGCGCAGCATCACGATCTGCACCATGTTTCCGGCATGCAGACTGGGCGCGGTGCAGTCGAAGCCGATGTAGCCGACGAGCGGCTCGGGCCCCGCCGCGACGGCGTCGAGCGCGTCGAGATCGGTCGCTTGATAGAGATGGCCACGCTCGACGAGGAGCTTCACCAGAGCCGACTTGTGCGCGCTCATGACCGCCTCCGTCAGGTCTCGGCTTCGGCGCGCAGCACTGCGAGTCGTTTGTCGAGGTAAGCCGCGCTGCGGGTCGTCATCTCGTCGAGGTGCTCGGTGAAGAAGTGGTTCGCGCCCATGATCTTCTGATGATCGATGGTGATGTCCTTCTGGGTGCGGATCTTCGCCACCGTGCGCTCGATCTCCTCGTTCGGGACCACCTGGTCGGCCGAGCCGCTGATCACCAGGCCCGAAGCCGGGCAGGGCGCGAGGAACGAGAAGTCGTAGAGGTTCATCGGCGGGCAGATCGACATGAAGCCTTTGACCTCAGGGCGGCGCATCAGCAGCTGCATGCCGATCCAGGCACCGAACGAGTAGCCCGCGACCCAGCAGAAGGGCGCGTTGGCGTTGAAGCTCTGCACCCAGTCGAGTGCCGCGGCAGCGTCGGAAAGCTCGCCGATACCCTGATCGAACACGCCCTGGCTGCGGCCGACGCCGCGGAAGTTGAAGCGCAGGACCGCAAAGTCGCGCTCCTTGAACATGTCGAAGAGCGACAGCACCACCGGATCGTTCATCGATCCGCCGCCTTTGGGGTGGGCGTGGAGCACGAGCGCAATCGGCGCGGCGTCGTCGGGGCCGGGGTGGTAGCGGCCTTCGAGCCGGCCTTCAGGTCCGACGAAAATCACGTCCGGCATTCAATCATCCTTTTAGTCTCGCCCGCGCTGGTGTCCGCGGACGCATGTCATGCGCCGTCTGGTCTCGGCCGGAATACTTGACCAAAATAGTCAGGTAACCTACGTCTCAGGCGAAACGCTGAAACCGCCGCGTCTCAAGCGACGGCGGCGGGGTATAACATAAGCATTCGATTTGTCGCGAGGTTTGAGGAGAGGGCGATGAAACTCTCATCAAAAGGCCGATACGCGGTCATGGCGATGGCCGATCTGGCTCGCGCCGGCGCGGACAAGCCGGTCACCCTCGCCGACATCGCCTCGCGGCAGCAGATATCGTTGTCCTATCTCGAACAATTGTTCTCGCGGCTGCGCCGGCGCGGCGTGGTGACCAGCGTGCGCGGGCCGGGCGGCGGCTATCAGCTCGCCCGACCTGCGGGCAGCATCAACATCGCCGAGATTATCCTGGCGGTCGACGAACCGGTGCGCGCCATCCGCTGCACCGGGCTCAAGGCCGAGGGCTGCATGCCGGGCGGCGAGCGCTGCCTGACGCACGACCTCTGGGAGGAGCTAGGCGAGCGGATCCACGAGTTCCTGGAAAGCGTCAGCCTCGAAGACGTGGTTGCGCGGCGCGTGGGCGGCGGCGCATCGTCGCACCTCGGGGGCGGCGAGGTGATGCGGGCGGCGGCCGAATGACCCGGATCTATCTCGATCACAACGCAACAACGCCGCTGCGCCCCGAAGCGCGCGCGGCGTTCGCCGAGGTGCTGGCTGAGACGGGCAACCCGTCCTCAGTCCACGCCGATGGGCGGCGCGCCCGCGCGCGTCTCGATCATGCGCGCGATGTCGTGGCGGACGCGGTCGGCGCGGCGCCCGAAGGCGTGGTGTTCACCAGCGGCGGCGCCGAGGCGCTCAACCTTGCGATCGGCGGAGCCGTGGCGTCGGGCGTAGTGGGTCGCGTGCTGGTCTCGGCGATTGAGCATGACGTGGTGCGCGAGGCCGCGGGCGCGCTCAGCGGCGCGACGACGGACGTCGTTCCGGTGACGGCTTCAGGCGTGATCGACCTCGAAGCGCTCGAACGTTTGCTCGCAGAGCCGAGCGAGAACCGGACGCTGGTCGCTGTCATGCACGCCAACAACGAAACCGGCGTGATCCAACCGACTGGAGACGTCGCGCGCCTAGTGCGCGAAGCGAACGGCCTATTGTTGATCGATGCGGTGCAGTCGTTCGGCAAGATCGACGTCAACCTCGGAGCCTTGGGCGCGAACTACTTGGCATTGTCGGCGCACAAGCTGGGTGGACCGATGGGCGCGGGTGCGTTGATCCTCGCCGACGACGCGCCGATCGCGCGACGCCAGCATGGCGGCGGACAAGAGCGCGGTCGGCGCGCAGGCACGGAGAATCTGGCCGGGATCGCCGGCTTCGCTGCGGCGGTCGAGGCGGCGCTCGGCGATCGCGGCGCCTACGACAAGCTCGCCGATCTGCGCGACGACCTCGAGGCGCGCGTGACGGCGGCGCGTGACGACGTACGGGTGTTCGGCGCGGAGGCGCCGCGGCTCTCGACGACGAGCTGTCTGGCGTTGCCGGGCTTTTCCGGCGAGACGCAGGTGATGGCGCTCGACCTTGCCGGCGTGTCGGTCAGCGCCGGCGCGGCCTGCTCGAGCGGCAAGGTGCGCCCCAGCCATGTGCTCGCGGCGATGGGCGCGGACGAACGAACCGCGTCGAGCGCGATCCGCGTCAGCCTCGGCTGGACCACCACGGCGGACGACATCGACCGTTTCGTGACGGCCTATCTCGATGCGGCGGAACGCGCAGTCGGCGCGCCCGAGCGCGTCGCCGGCGCGGCGTGAGGGAGCGGTCGATGGCTGTCGCCAAGGAAACCATCAAGACGGTCGAAGAGCTCAAGGCCGAGAAGTACGGCGCCGGTTTCGTCACCGACATCGAGACCGAATTCGCGCCCAAGGGATTGAACGAAGACATCGTCCGCTTCATCTCGGCGAAAAAGGAAGAGCCTAAGTGGATGCTCGAGTGGCGGCTCAAGGCGTTCGAGCGCTGGCTGACGATGGAGGAGCCGACCTGGGCGCGGGTCGATTACCCGAAGATCGATTATCAGGACGCCTACTACTATGCCGCGCCCAAGACCGGCGCGCGCTACGAGAGCCTCGACGACGTGCCCGCCGAGATTCTCCAAGCTTATGAAAAGCTCGGCATTCCGCTCAAGGAGCAGGAAGTGCTGCTCGGCGTCGAAGGCGCGGCCAAGGTCGCGGTCGACGCGGTGTTCGACTCCGTTTCGGTGGCGACGACCTTTCGGGAAGAGTTGGCCAAGGCCGGCGTCATCTTCATGTCGATCTCCGAGGCGATCCGTGAGCATCCCGAGCTGGTGAAGAAGTATCTCGGCTCGGTCGTGCCGCAGTCGGACAACTTCTTCGCCACGTTGAACTCGGCGGTCTTTTCGGACGGCACCTTCGTCTACGTGCCCGAAGGCGTTCGCTGCCCTATGGAGCTCTCCACCTACTTCCGCATGAACGCCGAAGGCACGGGTCAGTTCGAGCGCACGCTCATCGTCGCCGACAAAGGTTCGTACGTCTCTTACCTCGAAGGCTGCACGGCGCCGATGCGCGACGAGAACCAGCTGCACGCCGCAGTCGTCGAGCTGGTCGCGCTCGAAGACGCCGAGATCAAGTATTCGACCGTGCAAAACTGGTGGCCGGGCGACGAGGAAGGCAAAGGCGGGGTCTACAACTTCGTCACCAAGCGCGGCGACTGTCGCGGCGATCGTTCAAAAATCTCCTGGACCCAGGTCGAGACCGGTTCGGCGATCACCTGGAAGTATCCGAGCTGCATTTTGAAAGGCGACGACACGGTGGGCGAGTTCTATTCGATCGCCATCACCAACGGCCGCCAGCAGGCCGACACCGGCACCAAGATGATTCACCTGGGCAAGAACTCGCGTTCACGGATCATCGCCAAGGGCATATCGGCCGGCCACTCGAACTCGACCTACCGTGGCCTGGTTTCGGTGCACCCAAAAGCAGCGGGCGCGCGCAACTTCACCCAGTGCGACAGCTTGCTGATCGGCGATCAGTGCGGCGCGCACACGACGCCCTACATCGAATGCAAGACGCCGCACGCCCAGCTCGAGCATGAGGCGACGACGACGAAGCTTTCCAAAGAGCAGCTGTTCTACGCCATGCAGCGCGGGCTTGATGAAGAGGCGGCGGTGGCTCTCTTGGTGAACGGCTTCGTCCGCGACGTGCTGCAGATGCTGCCGATGGAGTTCGCGGTGGAGGCGCAGGCGCTGGTCAAGGTGAGCCTCGAAGGGAGCGTGGGGTGACGAAGTCGGCGACGGCGATTCTTGTTTCGGCAGCTCTGGTCGGCTGCACGACGATGGGTGATCGCATTAGCCCAATAACCGGAGAGATCATGGCGAAATCCCAGGGTCATGACTGGGGTTATCGCGTGGATCTTGTCGGTAGCAAGTTTGACGCTGGCGAGGCGAGGGAAGTCGCCGAAACCCGACTGTCGCGGAATGGCTTTTCGAGGGCGGAGAGGGAAGCCCTGCTACGTTTTCTGGAGGTCGATGAGAGCGCGGCAGTCTTCCACAAGGATGGCGCGATGGTCGCGTGTTCCCTCGATTACTACGTGGTTCTCGGATTTGATCGCGACGATCGAGTAACTGAGGCGCATGGAGCGATGTATGCGTCGGGGTGCCTGTGATGACCCGGAGTCTCAAGATCCTCCGAATGTGGATAAACACAGTGGGGCAAGATGACTGAGGATGTCACATTGTATCGCCCCGTCGGCACGAAGGAACTCGCGCTGATCGAAGCGTCAGGCTTTGCGGCTTTTCCGCCGCGTTTGCCCGAGCAGCCGATCTTCTATCCGGTTACGAACGAAAACTATGCTCGCCAGATCGCGCGCGACTGGAACGCACGCCTCAACGATGACAAGCGCGGGTTCGTCACGCGGTTCGCTGTAAGCGCCGCGTTTCTCGATCGCTTCGAAAGAAAGGTCGTCGGCGGACGCGAGCACGAAGAGTATTGGATTCCCGCCGAGGACCTTGACGCTTTCAACGCGGCCATCGTCGGCCCGATCGAGGTAATCGCCGAATACGAAGGGGGTGCAGGCTAATGCGTGCGCTAACACTCTTGGCGGCGCTCGCTCTCGCGAGCTGCGGCGCCCGTTTCGCGCCGCCGCCGCCCGTGGCGTGCCAAGGCGTCGCGCCCGAGGAAATCCTCGGGCAGTGGACGCTTGAGCGGGTCAACGGCGAGGCGTGGACCGACACCGAGATCACCATGGCGGCTGAAGAGGCCGCGCTCTGGGGCCAGCTCGCCTGCAACGGCTACGGCACCTCACCGGGCGAAGACGGCGGCGACCACTACGCCGTGGAAGACGGCCGGCTGGTGCTTCACGGCGACATCGTGCGCACGATGAGGCTGTGCGACGACCCTGAACGCATGGACCTCGAAGAGCAGATGGTCGAGCTGCTGTACGGAAGCCCACGCATTTCCCGCCTCGGCGATCGGCTCTGTCTCTTTACGGAAGAAGGGATGATCTTGGAGTTCCGCGCCTCAGAGACGGCCGCAGCGAACTGAACGACGGAGAAGGCTTGAGTGCTGAAGATTGAAAATCTCCACGTCCGCGCCGAAGCCGGCGCCGAGATTCTGAAGGGGCTCGACCTCGAGATCCCGGCGGGCGAGGTGCATGCGGTCATGGGACCGAACGGCGCGGGCAAGTCGACCTTGGCCAACGCGCTGACCGGCAAGCAGGGCTATGAGGTGACCGACGGCGTGGCAACGTTCGAAGGCGCCGACTTGCTCGCGCTTGCGCCGGATGAGCGCGCGGCGAAGGGGCTGTTTCTCTCCTTCCAGTACCCGGTCGAGATTCCCGGCGTCGCGACGCTGACCTTCCTGCGCGAAGCGCTCAATGCGCAGCGCAAGGCGCGGGGTGAAGAGGAGCTGTCGGCGCCGGAGTTTCTGAAGAAGGCGCGCGCTGAGGCGGCTGCGCTCAAGATCGATGCGGAGATGCTCAAGCGGCCGGTCAACGTCGGCTTCTCCGGCGGCGAGAAGAAGCGCCTGGAGATCTTCCAGGCGCGGATGCTCGACCCGAAGTTCCTGATCCTCGATGAGACTGATTCAGGTCTCGACATCGACGCGATGAAGATCGTTGCGGAGGGCGTCAACGGTTTGCGCGGGCCCGACCGCGCGATGTTGGTGATCACCCACTACACGCGGCTTCTTGCGTTCGTGAAACCTGACCGCGTGCATGTGATCGTCGGTGGTCGGATCGTTGACTCCGGCGATCCGGAACTTGCCGACGCGCTCGAGGCCGAGGGCTACGACAAGTATCTGGAGGACGCGTGAGCGCGCTCGCGAAACCGACGCCCGCCGAAACGGCGCTGGCTGAAGCGTTCGGCGCGCTCGACGCGCCGAGCGAGGCCCGACGCGCCGCGTGGGACGCGTTTGCGCGCACCGGACTGCCGCACCGCCGGATGGAGGCTTGGCGCTGGAGCGATGTGCGCCGGGCCGCCTCTCAGGCGCTTGTGTTGCCTGAAACCAGAACGGCGCCCGCGCGCGGCGGGCTCTTCAGTGATCTTGATCCGATCGAGATCATCTTCGTTGACGGCCGGTTCGCATGGTGGCCGGAAGACGATCCGGAGGCGGATGCAATCGTGCGCGAGCATGCGACGCCGGACCGTCCGCTGCATATCGACGCGTTGCCGTTCGGCGCCTTGAGCGCGGCGCTCGCGCCTGACTCGGAGATGGTCATCCTCAACGTCGCCGACCGCCTCGCTCGTCCGATCTGGCTGCGGTTCTTGTCTGAGCGCAACGACGCGGCGCGACTGACGCGGGTCGGGATCATCGTCGAGCAAGGCGGCTCGGCGACTGTCATTGAGAGCTACGAAGGCGGAAGCGCTGGATTCGGGTCGACCTTCATCGAAGGTTTCGTGCATGAGAAAGGTCGCCTCGACCTCATCGTGCTTCAAGATGCTGCGCCGGACGACGTCGTGATTTCTACCGCAGACGTCGGGCTCAAGTCCGGCGCAGAGTTCAACCAATCAAGCCTCGCCTTCGGCGCCAAGCTCGCGCGGCTCGAGACCCACGTTCGCCACGAGGGCGAAGGCGCGCGCGCGGTGCTCGACGGCGCCTACTTGCTCGAGGACGAGCTGCATGCGGACCTCACCTCCGTCGTCACTCACACCGCGCCAGGATGCGAGACCCGGCAGACCGTGAAGGGCGCGGTGCGCGATCGTGCGAGCGGCGTGTTCCAGGGTCGCTTCGACGTGGCGCGCGGCGCGCAGAAGACCGACGCGCGGATGGGTCACCACGCGCTCCTCTTGTCCGAGCGCGCGAGCGTCAACGCCAAGCCCGAACTTGAGATCTACGCCGACGACGTGCAGTGCGCCCATGGCAATACGGCCGGTGCGCTCGATCCCGAGCAGCTGTTCTACCTGCAAGCGCGCGGGCTTTCCGAAGCGCACGCCAAGGCGCTGATCACCGAAGCCTTCATCGCCGAGGCGTTTGACCGGATCGCTGACGAAGCCGTGCGCGAAACATTACTTGGCGACGTTCGCGCGTGGCTGGGGAGGACGGCATGAACGCGCCGGCTTTCAAGCCGAAGGCGGCCTTCGACGCCGACGCGCTGCGTGCGCAGTTCCCGATCTTCGCGCGGCAGGTCAACGGCCGGCCGCTGGTGTATCTCGACAGCGCCGCCTCGGCGCAGAAGCCGCGCGCGGTGATCGACGCGATGACGGCCGTGATGGAGACCTCCTACGCTAATGTGCACCGCGGCCTGCACACCCTCGCCAACGAAGCGACCGAGGCGTTCGAGGCGGCGCGCGGCAAGACAGCTGCGTTCCTGAATGCGCAGTCGGCGGACAACATCGTCTTCACCCGCGGCTCCACCGAAGCGATCAACCTCGTCGCCTCAAGCTTCGCCGAGCTCATTTCGGAGGGCGACGAGATCGTGCTCTCGGAGATGGAGCACCATTCCAACATCATTCCCTGGCATTTTCTGCGCGAGCGTCGGGGCGCGGTGTTGAAGTGGGTCCCCGTGCATGACGACGGATCGCTCGACATGGAGGCCTACGCCGCTGCGCTTGGGGCCCGCACCAGGATCGTCGCCGTGACGCATATGTCGAACGTGCTCGGCACGATCACCGATGTCGCCGAGATCACCCGGCTCGCGCACGCCGCCGGCGCGGCGGTGCTGCTCGACGGCAGCCAAGCGGCCGTTCACCTGCCCCGCGTCGACGTGCAGGCGATCGGCTGCGACTTCTACGTCTTCACCGGCCACAAGCTTTACGGGCCAACCGGCGCGGGCTCGCTTTATGCGGCGGGCGACTGGCTCGATCGGCTGCGGCCCTACCAGGGCGGCGGCGAGATGATCGAGACGGTCTCGAAGAAGGCGGTGGTCTATAACGCGCCGCCGCACAAGTTCGAGGCCGGCACGCCGGCGATCATCGAGGCGATCGGTCTCGGCGCGGCGATCGATTTTATCGTTGCGATCGACCGCGAAGCGGCCGCGGCGCATGAGGCGATGCTGGCGCAGAAGCTGGCTGACGGCCTGCGCGCCTGGAACGACGTGCGCATTCTCGGCGAGGCGGACGGCAAGGGCGCGATCGTCAGCTTCCAAACGTCCGCCGCGCACGCGCACGACATCGCCCAGATCCTCGACAAGACCGGCGTGGCGGTGCGCGCCGGCCATCATTGCGCCGAGCCGCTGATGCGGCGCTTCGGCGTGACCTCGACAGCGCGGGCGAGCTTCGCCATCTACAACACCGAAGACGATGTCGAGCGCTGCCTTGAAGGCTTCGCCAAGGCGCGGGAGCTCCTGGCATGACGGATGAGACGATGAAATCGCCCGAGCCCGGGTCGGGCGGCGGCGAAAGCCCGTCGCGCGACGTCCTCGACGTCAGCGGCAAGCCGTCGCCGGCTGCGACGCCCGAGGGAGCGCCGACCAAGAAGGAGCTTGCACGGATGACCGATGCGCTCGTGGCTGCGTTCAAGAGCGTCTACGATCCCGAGATCCCGGTCGACATCTACGAGCTCGGGCTGATCTACCGCGTCGACGTCTCCGACGACCGCGTCGTCACGGTGGACATGACCCTGACCGCGCCCGGCTGCCCAGTCGCCGGCGAGATGCCCGGGTGGGTCGAGGAAGCGGTGCGCAAGGTCGAGGGCGTGCGAGACGTGACGGTCAACATGGTGTTCGACCCGCCTTGGGACATGTCGCGCATGTCCGATGAGGCGCGGCTCGAACTCAACATGTTGTAAACCCGACGAACCATAGTCACCTAAGAGCCATGGCCAGACCGAGACCTCAGCTTCTGACCCTCTCCGAACGCGCCGCGGCGCGCGTGCGCGAAGTGATGGCCGCGCGCGGGGCGGGCTATCTGCGCGTCGGCGTGAAGAACGGCGGCTGTGCGGGGATGGAATACGTCATGGACTACGTCAACGCGCCCGAGCCTCCTGACGAGGTGGTCGAGGACAAGGGCGTGAAGATCGTCGTCGACGCCAAGGCGGTGCTGTTTTTGCTCGGCTCGGCGGTCGACTACGAGGTCACGCCGCTGCACTCGAAGTTCGTCTTCGCCAACCCGAACCAGACCGACGCCTGCGGCTGCGGGGAAAGCGTCACCATCACGCCGGTAGTCGAGAACGAGTAGCGCGCTTTATGCGGCGCTGGCGCTGACCCGGTTGCGGCCTGCGTTCTTGGATTCGTAAAGCGCCGTGTCGGCCCGCTCGACCAGCCGCCAACGCGGCTCGTCGGGCTCGAACAGCGCCACCCCGAACGATGCGGTGACCTTGCCGAGGTTTTCGTTCGTGCTCTTGCGGCGCAGCACCTTGGACTCGATCGACGCGCGCGCCCGCTCGGCGACCTGCAGAGAGTCCTCCAAGGACGTATACGGCGCGACGATGGCGAACTCCTCGCCGCCGTAGCGGGCCACCAGCTGGCCTTCGTTCGCCGCCGACGTCAGCGCCGCGGCGATGAAGCGGATGATCTGATCGCCAGTGTGATGGCCCCAGTTGTCGTTGACCTGCTTAAAGTGGTCTATGTCGCACAGGATCAGACACAGCGGGGAGCCGGTGTCGATGGCGTTCTTGCGCGCCGCCTCGAGCACCTCGTCGAACCGCTTGCGGTTGGCGACGCCGGTCAGCGGGTCGGTCAGCGCCTCTTCGCGCACCTGCATGAGATTGCGCCGAAGCGTGCTCACTTCGTTGCTCGTTACCGCGAGGCGTGTTTCAAGGTCGCGCGTGCGTTCGCGCATGTTGTTCGTCGCCTCGACGAGGCTGGCGACAAGCTTGCGCATTGAGCTTTCGCTTCCCGGCGTCGCCAGGGCCGTGGAAGCGCCGTCCAGCGCCGCGCCGTATTGAGCGGTGTTGTTCTCCGCGACGGCGAGGGCGTTGGTGACGTGTTCGAGCTGAGCGCCGATCGAGTCGCTCATTGCAAGGATTTGTTTTTCCGGACCGGCCGTTTTGAGATGATCTTCGTGCAGCGAGGCGAGAACGGCGTCGGAGATGTTCACTGAGCGCGACTTAAGATCGTCGATCGCGGCCGTTAGTTCCAGGAGATCTCCGCTGAGATAAGCCGACCACAGCTCGATGTTCACGGGCGAGGGAGACGCGCCCAGGCCCGCGAGCTCGTCAAGAGCACGGCGAGCGATGGCGAATCCATCCTTGGCGCGGACGTCTGCGGCGGCGGCGTTCAAGTCGGCAATCCCTGCGCAGAAAGGCGATCGATCGCGCGAACCTGGCGCGATTCGATGATCTCCAAGCGTTGCAGTGAAGCGTTTACTTTCGGTTGACGCCGGGACGAAGCAAGAACGCCGGAGTGTGCTCGCCGAGCCCGACCTCGCGCTTGCGGTCCTTGCGGTTGCCCGATGAGCGATCTTCGGAGCGATTTTTCGACCGGCTCTCGGATTTCGCGGTTTCGGCCTTGGGCTTGGGGACGGCCGCGACCTCTTCGGCAGCCTCGCGGGTGGGCTGTTTGGAAGACGATCGGCCGCCTCGCCGGCGGCTCGACCGACCGCTCGGAGCCCGATCGTCCTCGGCGGCCGCCGACGGGGCTTCCGCCTCGACCTCGACCCCTTCGAAATCGGCCACTTCGGTCTTGATCAGCGTCTCGACGGCTGACCAGGACTTGGCGTCCTCGGGCGAGACCAGGGTGACGGCGTCGCCTGAGCGGCCGGCGCGCCCGGTGCGTCCGATGCGGTGGACGTAGTCGTCGGGGTGGCGCGGAACGCCGAAGTTGAAGATGTGGGAGATGTCGTGGATGTCGAGCCCGCGCGCGGCGACGTCGCTGGCGACCAGGATGTTGATGTCGCCGTCCTTGAACTTCTTGAGCGTCGCGGTGCGTACCGACTGAGGCAGGTCGCCATGGATCGGCGCGGCGGCGTAGCCGTGACGGGCGAGCGATTTTGCGACGACGTCGACTTCGCGCTTGCGGTTGCAGAACACGATCGCCGTGCGAACGCCGGACTTGTCGATCGCGGCGCGCAAAGCAGCGCGTTTCGACTTGGGATCGTTCGACCGCAAGCGGATCTTCCGCTGGGTCACGGTCGTCGCGGTCGTCGCCGGTCGGGACACTTCAACCCGCTCGGGGTTGTGAAGGAACTGCGTGGTCAGCCGTTGAATTTCGGGCGGCATCGTCGCGGAGAAGAACAGGGTCTGACGCGTGAACGGGGTCAGCTTGAAGATCCGCTCGATGTCCGGGATGAAGCCCATGTCGAGCATGCGGTCGGCTTCGTCGACGACGAGCACCTGAACGCCCGAGAGCAGCAGCTTGCCGCGCTCGAAATGATCAAGCAGCCGGCCCGGCGTGGCGATCAGCACGTCGACGCCCTGGGTCAGCAGGCGGTCCTGGTCGGCGAAGGAGACCCCGCCGATGAGCAGCGCCATCGAGAGCTTGTGGTTCTTGCCGTAGGTCTCGAAATTGTCCGCAACCTGAGCGGCGAGCTCGCGGGTGGGTTCGAGGATCAGCGAGCGCGGCATGCGCGCCTTGGCGCGACCGCGGGCCAGCATCTCGATCATGGGCAGGGTGAACGAAGCGGTCTTGCCCGTGCCGGTCTGCGCGACCCCCAAGACGTCGCGCCCTTTGAGCGCGTGGGGTATGGCGGCGGCTTGGATCGGGGTGGGCTCTGTGTAGCCCGCGTCCTCGACGGCTTTGAGCAGCGTTTCGCTCAGCCCGAGTTCAGAGAATTTCATGTGTCTCCGGAAAAACAAACGCCGGCGCCGGCCGGCAACGACGCGACAACATCATGAGTCGCGCCAGATTTCGCGCTGCAACATAGTGGCCGGCCGTTCGAAGTCAATGCGCGGCCTCAGGCGAGGGCCCAGACATAGGCTCAGGGCCGGCGGTAGGCGTGGGGCAGGTCGCCCGCCGCGCGCGGCGCCAAATACCGGTCGCGGAGGTCGGATTGACGCGAGCGCGTGTCCGCTTCGACGCCACCTATGAAGACGTGCTCGATACCGCTCATCACCTCCAGCGGATCGCCGTCCCAGATCAGCACGTCGGCGAGCTTGCCCGGTTCGAGCGATCCCAGGTCGGCTTCGAGACCGAACATGCGCGCCGGCGCGCCGGTGAGCGCGTCGAACGCCGCTTCGCGATCGAGACCATGCGCGGCGGCGAGGCCGGCGTTCTGGGTCATGAGTGCAGGAATGGCGTAGGGCTCGTTCAAGGACACGATAGCGAAGTCTGCGCCCGCGGCATCGAGCGCGCTCGCGGTCAGCACGGTGGCGCCGATGCGGTCGAAGGACGAGGGCAGATTCAGCGAGGGATCGAGGATGACGCCGATCCCCGCGTCAGCGAGTGCGTCTGCGACGAGATGCGCTTCCGCGCCGCCGAGGATGACCAGCCGGAGCCCTTCGCGCGATTGTGCGATTTCGATCAGGGCGCGCAGGTCGCTCGCCCGGTCGGCGGAAAGAACGAGCGGGATGTCTCCCGAGAGCACGGGGGCGAGCGCTTCGGCGTCGGCGGCGGAAAGCAGATCGCCGCTGAACTCCTCCGGATCGTCGCGCCAGGCGGCCGCGTCGTCCAAAGCGGTCCTCAGTGATGCGAAGGCGGCCGGCCGCGAGCCGCCGGCCGAAGCGCGCTGTCCCGGGGTCAGCGAGCCGACGACGAACGCCGACGGCTGCGTCACGGAGTCCGCTGCGCCGGACGTCTCGATGATCGCGCCGAGGCCGCCCAAGACGCCGGACCCGTTGCCGGTCGCGATCGCGGCGCGGGTGAGGCCGTCGCCCCGCGCGACTGCGACGCTGGTCGCGGCCGGATTGAAGCCGTCCTCGGCGTGCAGCGCGATCGAGAACAGCGCGTCGTCGGATGCGTTGCGGTCGTCGGTGGACGACTCCCCGCCGATCTCGACGAGACCAAGCTCGGCGTAGGCGGCGAACAGGCCCGGCGTGACCCACTTGCCGGATGCGTCGATCTCCATCGCGTCGCCGGGAATTTCGACGTCGGCGCCGACAGCGGCGATGCGCTCGCCGTCAATCACCACTGTCGCGCCGTCGAGCACGCCGTCGGGACCGTTGGTGACGACCCGTCCGCCGACGATCGCCACGGGCTGGGCCGTCGCCGCCGCGGTCGAGGCGAGAGCGAAGGCGAGTGCGGTCGCTAGCTGTTTCATGGCGTCGCCTCCGCGACGGGCTGGCCGAGCATGAAGTCGCTCACCGGAATGTGTGCGGGATCGGCGCGATCATAGATCAGCGCGCCGTCGAGATAGACCTGATCGGCGAGCGTATACGTCGAATACGGATCGCCGGACCAGATCACCACGTCGGCGCGTTTGCCCGGTTCAAGCGAGCCGGTCTCTTCAAAGACGCCGAGCGCGCGCGCCGGGTTGGAGGACACCCAGGCCCACGCGTCGGCCTTGGAGATGTCGAGCCCCGCGCGATTGCCGTCGCCGAGCGCCTTGGCGATCTCCTGGTTGAGATGTTGACTGCCGATCTCGCTGTCCGAGTGGATCATCGCGCAGGCCCCGCCGGCGTGGACCATGGGCAGGTTCTCGCGTACGCCGTCATAGGCCTCCATCTTGAAGCCCCACCAGTCAGCCCAGACGGCTGCGCAGGTCCCGGCTTCGGCGAGGAGGTCGGGGATCTTGTAGGCCTCGACCGCGTGGTGGAAGGCTGAAACTCGGTAGCCGAACTCTTCTGCCATATCGAGGACCTGGGCCATCTCGTCGGCGCGGTAGCAGTGCATCTGCACGAGGATGTCGCCTTCGAGCACGCCCATCAGCGTATCGAGTTCAAGATCGCGTTCGGGGGGCGCGGCGTCGGGGTCGCCCACGTTTACGGCCGCGGCGTACTCATGCCAGGCGCGCTGGTATTCGCGCGCGCGCTGCCAGGCTGCGCGATATTCGGCGAAATTGCCCATCCGCGAGTAAGGCGACCCGCCGGGCGTGGCGCCCGATCCATAGCCGTAGACGCGCTTGGGGTTCTCACCGCAGGCCATTTTCAGCGTGTACGGAGCGTCAGGAAACTTCATGCCTTGAACCGTCCGCGAAGGAATGTTGCGCACGATCACGCCGCGCCCGCCGAAGAGATTGGCCGAACCGGGAAGGATCTGCATCGTCGTCACCCCGCCGGCGAGCGCGGCGGCGAAGCCCGGGTCCTGAGGCCAGA
>JASFUX010000048.1:0-16194 GCA_050050115.1 Maricaulaceae bacterium
CTTGCCCGAGCGGAACACCGACAGGCGCGGCCGCGCGCCCGCATGCGCCTTGAGCCTGCGGCGCACGCTTTGAGCGCGCTTGTGGCGGGCGGCCTTTGCGGTCTTGGCGGTCATTTCTTCTTACCTTCCTTGCGCCGAACGTATTCGCCCGCGTAGCGGATGCCCTTGCCCTTGTACGGCTCGGGCGGCCGGAACTTGCGGATCTCCGCCGCCGTTTGACCGACCTTCTGCTTGTCGATGCCCGAGACGATGACCTCGGTAGGCTTCGGCGCGGCAATGGTGATGCCTTCGGGCGGGTCGTAGACCACGTCGTGGCTGAGCCCGAGCTGCAGCTTCAGCGCCTTGCCCTGAAGCTGGGCGCGATAGCCGACGCCCTGAAGCTCGAGGTTCTTCTCAAAGCCGTTCGTGACGCCCTCGACCATGTTGGCGACGAGCGTGCGCTGCAGCCCCCACATCGAGCGGGCCTTCTTGGACTGATCGCGCGGCGTGATGGTGACCGCGCCGTCCTCGAGCTTGGCCGTCACGTCCTCGACCAGGGTGAGCGACAGCTCGCCCTTGGGGCCTTTGATCTTGACCTCGCGGCCGTCGACCGACGCAGTCACCCCTGAGGGGATTTCGATCGGCAGCTTACCAATCCGGGACATCAAACCGCTCCCTTAGACGACCCGGCAGAGGATCTCTCCGCCCACGTTCTGCTCGCGCGCAACGTGGTCGGACATCACCCCTTTGGGCGTGGACAGGATCGCGATGCCGAGCCCGTTGCGGACCCGCGGCAGATCGCTGACCGAAGAATAGACCCGGCGGCCAGGCGTCGAGATCCGCTGGATCTCGGAAATCACCGGCTCGCCTTCGAAGTACTTGAGCTCGATCTCGAACTCGCGACGGCCGTTGGGATGCTCAACCTCGGCGTAGCCGCGGATGTAGCCCTCGGCCTCGAGGACGTCGAGAACGCGCTTGCGCAACTTGGACGCAGGCGATGACACCTTCGTCCGCCCCCGCATCAGCGAGTTGCGGATGCGTGTGAGCATATCGCCAAGTGGATCGTTGATCGCCATGCAGCTCGTCCCTACCAGCTCGACTTGACCATGCCGGGCACGAGGCCCTGGTTCGCCAGCTCGCGCAGCGCGATCCGGCTCATTTTCAACTTCCGATAAAACGCCCGCGGCCGACCGCTGACGCCGCAGCGGTTGCGGTAGCGCGACGGCGCGGAGTTGCGCGGCAGCTCGGCGAGCTTGGTCTGCGCCTCGATGCGCTCCTCGATCGGGCGCTCCTGATCGCGGGCGATCGCCTTGAGCTCGGCGCGCCGCTGGGCGTACCGGGTCGCCAGCTTCCGCCGCCGCTCGTTCTTTTCAATGGCGCTCTTCTTTGCCATTTGTCGTCTTCTCCTCCGCCTCCGGGCGCTCCCGGACGGCCTTCAAACCTTAGTCTTAGTTCCTGAACGGAAAGTCGAACTCGCTCAGAAGCGCCTTGGCTTCGTCGTCCGTCTTCGCCGTCGTGCAAACGATGATGTCCATGCCCCAGATCTGATCGATCTTGTCGTAGTCGATCTCGGGGAAGACGATGTGCTCCTTAAGGCCCATCGCATAGTTGCCCCGGCCATCGAACGACTTGCCGTTCAGGCCGCGGAAGTCCTTCACCCGCGGCAGCGCGATCGTCACCAGGCGGTCGAGGAACTCGTACATGCGGTCGCGCCGCAGCGTGACTTTCGCGCCGATGACCATGCCTTCGCGCAGCTTGAAGGTCGCGATCGACTTCTTCGCGCGCGTGGTCAGCGGCTTCTGGCCGGCGATCAGCTCGAGATCGCGCACCGCGGACTGCACCTTCTTGGAATCGGCCACGGCCTCGCCGACCCCCATGTTGAGCACGACCTTGTCGAGCTTGGGGATCTGCATCTCGTTGGTGTAGCCGAACTTCTCCTTCAAGCGCGCGCGAACGTCGTCCGCGTAGCGCTTGTGAAGGCGCGGCCGCTCTTTGGTCGCCGCCTCAGACATCGATCACTTCTCCCGATCTCTTCGAGACCCGCACTTTCTTGCCGTCCTCAAGCGTCTTGAAGCCGACGCGCGTCGCCTTGCCGTCCGAGGGGTCGGCGTGGGCGATGTTGGAAAGGTGGATCGGCGCCTCCTTCTCCTCAATGCCGCCGGCGCTCGTTTGGGTCGGACGCTGATGGCGCTTGACCACGTTGACCCCCTGCACGATCGCGCGGGACTCCTTAGGCAGGACTTTGAGCACCTCGCCCTTCGCGCCGCGGTAGCGGCCCGTCAGGACGACGACCTTGTCCCCTTTTTTGATCTTCGCAGCCATTTCAGCGCGCCTTCTTCACGTTCGCTCCGCTCACAGCACTTCAGGCGCGAGCGAGATGATCTTCATATGGTTCTTGCCGCGCAGCTCGCGCGGCACCGGGCCAAAAATCCGCGTACCGACCGGCTCGCCCTGGTTGTTGACCAGAACGGCGGCGTTCGCGTCGAAACGGATCACCGAGCCGTCGCGGCGCTTGATGTCCTTCGAGGTGCGAACGACGACCGCCTTGCGAACCTCGCCCTTCTTCACCCGGCCGCGCGGGATCGCCTCTTTCACCGACACGACGATGATGTCGCCCACGTGCGCATAGCGGCGTTTCGCACCGCCCAGCACCTTGATGCACTGGACGCGGCGGGCGCCTGAGTTGTCGGCGACCTCTAGGTTGGACTGCATCTGGATCATCTTCGTGCTCCTTGACGCGGGGCGCGAGCTTGTCCGTCCGCATTCGGACGGTCGACCGGCTCTAGCCTTGCGCGACCACCTCCCAGCGCTTCAACTTCGACTTCGGCGCGCACTCCTGGATCGACACCCGGTCGCCGACCTTGTGCGCGTCCGCTTCATCGTGCGCGTGATACTTCTTCGAACGCCGCACCGTCTTTTTCAGAAGCGGGTGCAGGAAGGTCCGCTCGACGCGCACGACCACGGTCTTGGCTCCCTTGTCCGACACCACTTCGCCATAGAGCACGCGTTTGGGCATGCCGTTCTCCTAGCTCGCCTCGGCGCCCGCGGCGCTCTTGGGGGCGCTTGCGGCGCCCTTCTCCGCGAGGACCGTCTTGATCCGCGCAATGTCGCGGCGCACCTGGCGCACGCGGTGGGTTTTCTCAAGCTGGCCGGAGGCCTGCTGGAAGCGCAGGTTGAACTGTTCCTTCTTCAAAGAGAGCAGCTTGTCCTGCAGCTGATCGGGCGTCATTTGCCGCACGTCTTCGGAGGTGAGCTTGTCGGCCATCGTCATTCACCCCGCATTGCGCGCGTGACGATCTTGGTCTTGACCGGCAGCTTCGCCGCGCCGAGCGACAGCGCTTCGCGCGCGGTCTCTTCGGGCACGCCGTCGATCTCGAACATGATCCGGCCGGGCTTGACCTTGGCGACCCAGTACTCGGGGCTGCCCTTGCCCTTGCCCATCCGCACCTCGGTCGGCTTCTTCGACACCGGCACGTCGGGGAAGACGCGAATCCACACCCGGCCGGCGCGCTTCATCGCCCGGGTGATGGCGCGCCGCGTCGCCTCGATCTGGCGTGCGGTGACGCGCTCGGGCTCGAGCGACTTGAGGCCATAGGAGCCGAAGTTCAAGTCCGCGCCGCCCTTGGCGAGGCCCTTGATCCGACCCTTGTGGGCCTTTCTGAACTTGGTGCGCTTGGGTTGCAGCATGACTTACGCTCCGCTCGTCGCGACGCCGGCGTTCGGCGCGCCCGCCTGGGCGCGGCGATCGCGCTCCTGCCGGCCGCGCGCCTCGCCCGAGTCCTGCGCGCGCCGCTCGGCCGCCATCGGGTCGTGCTCGAGGATCTCGCCTTTGAACACCCAGACCTTCACCCCAATTATGCCGTAGGCGGTCTTAGCTTCGGCCGTGCCGTAGTCGATATCCGCGCGCAGCGTATGCAGCGGCACCGAGCCCTCCTGGTAGCGCTCTGACCGCGCGATCTCCGCGCCGCCGAGACGGCCGCCGACCTGGATCTTGCAGCCCTTCGCGCCCATCCGCATCGCGCTCTGCAGCGAGCGCTTCATCGCCCGGCGGAAGGCGACGCGCTTTTCAAGCTGCTGCGCGACGCTTTCGGCGACGAGGTTGGCGTCGATCTCGGGCTTTCTCAGCTCGACGAGGTTCAAGTGCACCTCGCCGTCGACCATCTGGGCGAGCTCCTTGCGGATCGACTCGATGTCCGCGCCCTTCTTGCCGATGACCACGCCCGGCCGCGCGGTGTGGATCGTCACCCGGCACTTCTTGTGCGGACGCTCGATCACGATCTTGGAGATGCCCGCGTTCTGGAGGCGCTTGCGCAGATGCTTGCGGATCTTGAGGTCCGCGTGCAGCAGCTCAGGGTACTCCGCCGACGGCGCGACCCAGCGCGACTCCCACGTCCGGTTGATCCCCAGACGCAGCCCGACGGGATTGACTTTCTGACCCATCAGGCCGCCTCCAGCTCTTCGACTTCACGCACCACGATGGTGATCTCCGAAAACGGCTTTTCGATCCGCGCCGCCCGGCCGCGGGCGCGCGCCCGGAAGCGCTTCATCACGAGGTTCTTGCCCACGAACGCTTCGGCGACGATCAGGTCGTCGATCTCGAGACCGTGGTTCTCCGCGGCGTTGGCGATGGCGCTTTGCAGGCACTTCTTGACGTCCCGCGCAATGCGCTTGTTCGAGAACGTCAGCTCGTTCAAGGCGCGCTCGACCTTGAGGCCGCGAATGGTCTGGGCCACCAGGTTGAGCTTCTGCGGGCTGATGCGGACCATCCGAAGCTTTGCGCGCGCTTCGTTGTCAGCGACCCGGCGGGGGTTCTTGGACTTGCCCATGGCCTACTTCCGCCTCGCCTTCTTGTCCGCCGCGTGGCCGTAGTAGGTCCGCGTCGGCGAGAACTCGCCAAGCTTGTGACCGACCATGTCCTCGCTGACGAGCACGGGGATGAACTTCTGTCCGTTGTGCACCTGGAACGTCAGGCCGACGAAGTTCGGCAGGATGGTGGAGCGGCGCGACCAGGTCTTGATCGCAGCCTTGCGGCCCTCTTCGTGAGCCTTCTCCGCCTTCTTGACGAGATATCCGTCGACGAACGGACCTTTCCAAACCGAGCGCGGCATCGCTTGTCCCTAACGCTTCTTCTTCAGATGGCGCGAGCGGACGATCATCTTGTCCGTCGCCTTGTTCGACCGCGTCTTGCGGCCCTTGGTCGGCTTGCCCCAGGGCGTGACCGGATGCCGGCCGCCCGAGGTGCGGCCTTCGCCGCCGCCGTGGGGGTGGTCGATCGGGTTCATCGCCACGCCGCGCACTGACGGACGCTTGCCCAGCCAGCGCTTGCGCCCGGCCTTGCCGAGGTTGGTGTTGAGGTGATCAGGGTTCGACACCGCGCCCACGGTCGCAAAGCACTTGTCGTCGACCATCCGCAGCTCGCCCGAGTTCAGGCGGATTTGCGCAAAGCCGCGGTCGCGACCGACCAGCTGCGCATAGGCGCCGGCCGAGCGGGCGATCTGGCCGCCCTTCTCGGGCTTCAACTCGACGTTATGAATGATCGTGCCGACCGGCATCGCCTTTAGAGGCATCGCGTTGCCCGGCTTCACGTCGGCGCGGTCCGAGGAGATCACCTCGTCGCCCGCCTTCAAACGCTGCGGCGCGAGGATGTAGCTCTTCTCACCGTCCGGGTAGGCGACAAGCGCGATGAACGCCGTGCGGTTGGGATCATACTCGAGCCGCTCGACCGTGCCGACGACGTCGCGCTTGGTGCGCTTGAAGTCGATCTTCCGGTAGAGCTTCTTCGCCCCGCCGCCGCGACGGCGCGCGGTGATCCGGCCGGTGTTGTTGCGTCCGCCCTTCTTGGTCAGCCCCTCGACGAGGGACTTCTCGGGCCGCCCCTTGTGCAGCTCGGCGCGGTCGACCAGCACGAGCTGGCGACGGCCGGCGGAGGTGGGGTTGAAAGTCTTGAGCGCCATCGTTCCGTCTCGAATTCCCTAAAGGCCCGTCGTCACGTCGATCGTGTGACCTTCCTGCAAGGTCACGACCGCTTTCTTGGTGTCGTTGCGCCGGCCGACGATTCCGCGGAACCGCTTAGTCTTGCCCTTCTGACGCAGGGTGTTGACCTTCTCGACCTTGACCTTGAACAGCTCCTCGATCGCCTCGGCGATGTCCTTCTTCGTCGCCGTCAGCGGCACCTGGAAGACGACTTTGCCGTGCTCGGACAAAAGCGTCGCCTTCTCGGTGATGATCGGCTTCAAAATCGTATCGTAGTGGCGGGCCGCGACCATCACGCCGCCTCCTTCGCTTTGGCGCCGGCCTTCTCGGCGAAGCGCGCATGGAGCGCGTCGACCGCCGCCTTGGTCAGCACCAGATTGTCGTGCGCGAGCACGTCGTAGACGTTGAGCCCCTGCACCGGCAGGACGTCGATCCGCGGCAGATTGCGCGCCGCGCGCGCGAAGTTCTCGTCGAACTCCGCGCCGCCGATGATCAACGCGTTCTCGAGCTTGAGCTTGCCGAGCGCGGCTGCGAGCGCGGAGGTCTTCGGCGCATCGAGCTTGGCGTCGTCGAGAACGGTCAGGGCGTCGGTCTTGGCCCGCGAGGAGAGCGCATGACGGAGCGCCAGCGCGCGCACCTTCTTGGGCAGGCTAAAGGCGTAGTCGCGCGGCTTGGGCGCATGCGCCTTGGCGCCGCCGCGGAAGATGCCGGCCGTCCGTGCGCCATGACGCGCCCGGCCGCCGCCCTTTTGACGGCCCCACTTGGTCTTCGTGCGCGCCACCTCGCCGCGTTCGAGCGTGTCGTGCGTGCCGGCGCGGCGCTTGGCGAGCTGCCAGCGCACGACGCGATGCAGAAGGTCGGCGCGCGGATCGAGGCCGAACACCGCGTCGTCGAGATCGACGTCGCCGGCGGCCTTGCCCGCAAGTGTCTTGACCGCGATCTTCATCAGCTCTCTCCGCCCTCAGCCTTCTCAGGCGCGTCGCCCGCGCCCTCGGCCGGGGCCTGATCGTCTTGCGTCTGATCTTCGCCCGCCGCTTCGGCCGCAGGCGCTTCGTCCTTCTTGTCGCCCTTCAGCTTGCCCGGCAGCGGCAGGTCGTCGGCCTTCGCGCCCTTGACCGCGTCGCGAACTTCGAGCCAGCCGCCCTTCGGCCCCGGCACCGCGCCCCGGATCAGGACGAGGCCGCGCTCGGGATCGACGCGCACGACTTCGAGGTTCTGCGTCGTCACCCGCGCCGCGCCCATGTGGCCGGCCATCTTCTTGCCCTTGAACACCTTGCCGGGGTCCTGGCATTGGCCGGTCGAGCCGTGCGCGCGGTGGCTGATCGACACGCCGTGGCTGGCGCGAAGGCCGCCGAAGTTGTGCCGCTTCATGCCGCCGGCGAAGCCCTTGCCGACCGAGACGCCCGAGACGTCGACCAGCTGGCCCGGCGCGAAGTGATCGGCCGCCAGTTCCGCGCCGACCTCGATCAGGTTGTCGGGGCCCACGCGAAATTCGATCAGCTTGCGCTTGGGCTCGACCTTGGCCTTAGCGAAGTGGCCGCGCTGAGCCTTGGTCGTGCGCTTGACCTTGCGCGCGCCAGCTCCGAGCTGAAGCGCAGTGTAGCCGTCGGTCTCTTCGGTACGCTGCGCGACGACTTGGCAGCCGTCGAGCTGAAGCACCGTCACCGGCACGTGCTCGCCGCCTTCGTTGAAGACCCGCGTCATGCCGATCTTCTTAGCGATCACGCCGGTGCGCCGATCCGGGCCCGCCGATTGAGAGTTTGCGCTCGCCATGATCAGGCTCCCAGCTTGATCTCGACCGAGACGCCCGCGGCGAGGTCGAGCTTCATCAGCGCGGCGACGGTCTGCGGGGTCGGATCGACGATGTCCAAAAGCCGCTTATGGGTGCGGATCTCGAACTGCTCGCGCGACTTCTTGTCGATGTGGGGCGAGCGGTTGACGGTGAACTTCTCGATCCGCGTGGGCAGCGGAATCGGTCCGCGCACGTCCGCGCCGGTGCGCTTAGCAGTGTTCACGATCTCGAGCGTCGAGTGATCGAGCACGCGATGGTCGAACGCTTTGAGGCGTATTCTGATGTTCTGCCGTTCCATGGCGTCCTCGTGAACTCGCTTTCGCAAATCAAAGGAGGCGCCTTATGCGGGCGCCTCCTTGGTCGTTTCCTACTCGATGATCTTGGTCACAACGCCCGATCCGACGGTGCGGCCGCCTTCGCGGATGGCGAAGCGCTGGCCGTCTTCCATCGCGATCGAGGTAATGAGCTCGACGCTAAGCTTGGAGTTGTCGCCCGGCATGACCATCTCGGTGCCTTCCGGCAGCGAGCACACGCCGGTCACGTCGGTGGTCTGGAAGTAGAACTGCGGACGATAGTTGGTGAAGAACGGCGTGTGACGGCCGCCTTCTTCCTTGGTGAGGATATAGACCTCGGCCTCGAACTTGGTGTGCGGCGTGATCGAGCCGGGCTTGCAGAGCACCTGGCCGCGTTCGACGCCTTCGCGTTCGACGCCGCGCAGGAGCGCGCCGATGTTGTCGCCCGCCTGGCCTTGGTCGAGCAGCTTGCGGAACATCTCAACGCCGGTGACCGTCGTCTTCGAGGTCGGACGGATGCCGACGATCTCGACTTCGTCGCCCACCTTGACGATGCCGCGCTCGACCCGGCCGGTCACGACCGTACCGCGGCCGGCGATCGAGAAGACGTCTTCGATCGGCATCAGGAACGGCTTGTCGATCGGACGCTCGGGCGTCGGAATGTACTCGTCGACCGCCTTCATCAGCTCGAGCACCTTCTCTTTGCCGATGTTTTCGTCGCGGCCTTCAACGGCGGCGAGCGCCGAGCCGGCGATGATCGGAATGTCGTCGCCCGGGAAGTCGTAGGACGACAGCAGCTCGCGCACTTCCATCTCGACGAGCTCGAGGAGCTCTTCGTCGTCGACCTGGTCGACCTTGTTCAAGAAGACGACGAGCGCCGGCACGCCAACCTGGCGAGCGAGCAGGATGTGCTCGCGGGTTTGCGGCATCGGGCCGTCCGCGGCGTTGACCACCAGGATCGCGCCGTCCATCTGCGCCGCGCCGGTGATCATGTTCTTCACGTAGTCGGCGTGGCCCGGACAGTCGACGTGCGCATAGTGGCGGTTCTCGGTCTCGTATTCGACGTGAGCCGTGTTGATCGTGATGCCGCGCGCTTTCTCCTCGGGCGCATTGTCGATCTCGTCGTACGACTTGACCGCCCCGCCGCCGGATTCCGCGAGGATCATCGTGATCGCAGCGGTCAGCGTGGTCTTGCCGTGATCCACGTGACCGATCGTGCCGATGTTCACGTGCGGCTTATTGCGCTCGAACTTTTCCTTGCCCATCGTCGTTACTCCGTTCGACGGCTTCTGTTTTCAACCTGTCGTCCCGTCCAAGGCGGCGAAGCCGCGATTGAGCCGGAACCCGTACTTCTTCACTTCCACTTCTCGCCCGGCGCCTCGCCCTTCGCGGACGAGGCCTCCGGGTTATCCAGCCAGCTTGGCCTTCACCTCATCCGCGATCGCCTGGGGGACCGGCTCGTAGTGGTCGAACTGCATCACGTAGTTCGCCCGCCCCTGGGTCATCGAGCGCAGCGTGTTGACGTAGCCGAACATGTTCGCGAGCGGCACCATGGCGTTGATCACCGTGGCGTTGCCGCGCATCTCCTGGCCCGACACCTGCCCGCGCCGGGAGTTCAGATCCCCGATCACCGAGCCGGTGTATTCGTCAGGGCTGACCACCTCGACCTTCATCACCGGCTCGAGAAGCTTGGGCTGAGAGGTCTTGGCCGCCTCGCGGAACGCCGCGCGCGCGGCGATCTCGAAGGCGAGCACCGAGGAGTCCACGTCGTGATAGGCGCCGTCGATCAGCGTCGCCTTGTAATCGATCACCGGGAAGCCGGCGATGATGCCGCTCTCGGCGACGGACCTGAGGCCCTTCTCGACGCCGGGGATATATTCCTTCGGCACGTTGCCGCCGACGATCTTGGATTCGAACAGCTGGCCTTCGCCCGGCTCGAGCGGCTCGAACTGGATCTTCACCCGCGCGAACTGGCCTGAGCCGCCGGACTGCTTCTTGTGGGTGTAGTCCACTTCCGTGGGCACGCCCAAGGTCTCGCGATAGGCGACCTGCGGCTGGCCGATGTTGGCCTCGACCTTGAACTCGCGCTTGAGGCGGTCGACCAGGATGTCGAGGTGAAGCTCGCCCATGCCGGCCATGATCGTCTGACCGCTTTCCTGGTCGGTCGACACGCGGAAGGACGGATCCTCCGCGGCGAGCCGCGACAGGCCGACACCGAGCTTTTCCTGGTCGGCCTTGGACTTCGGCTCGACCGCGATCTCGATGACCGGATCGGGGAACTCCATCCGCTCCAGGATGACCGGGTTCGCCGAGTCGCACAGAGTGTCGCCCGTCGTCGTGTCCTTGAGCCCCGCGATCGCGACGATGTCGCCCGCAGCGGCTTCCTTGATGTCTTCACGGCTGTTGGAGTGCATCAGCAGCATCCGGCCGATGCGCTCTTTCTTTTCCTTCACCGTGTTCAAGAGCGTCACGCCGGTCTCGACCGTGCCCGAATAGATCCGGCAGAACGTCAGCGAGCCGACGAAAGCGTCGTTCATGATCTTGAACGCCAGCATCGACAGCGGCTCGTCGTCCGACGCCTTGCGGGTCGTGTCCTCGCCGGTCTTCACGTCGAGGCCTTTGATCGGCGGAATGTCGAGCGGGCTCGGCAGATAGTCGACGACCGCGTCGAGCAGCGGCTGAACGCCTTTGTTCTTGAACGCCGTGCCACACAAGATCGGGTGGAACGCCAGATCGATCGTGCCCTTGCGGATCAAGCCCTTGAGCGTGGCCTCGTCGGGTTCTTCGCCCTCGAGGTACTTCTCCATCGCCCCCTCGTCGAGCTCGACGGCGGTTTCGATCATCTTCTCGCGCCACTCGGCGGCCTGATCGGCGAGGTCGGCGGGAATGTCTTCTTCATGGAAAGCGGCGCCGAGGCCTTCTTCCTCCCAGATGATCGCCTTCATCTTGATGAGGTCGATGACGCCCTTGAAATCGCTCTCGGCGCCGATCGGCAGCTGCACCGCCAGCGCCTTCGCGCCCAGGCGCTCGCCGATCATCTCGACTGAGCGGTAGAAGTCCGCGCCGAGCTTGTCCATCTTGTTGACGAACACCATCCGCGGAACTTTGTACTTCTCGGCCTGACGCCAGACGGTCTCGGTCTGCGGCTCCACGCCGGCGTTCGCATCAAGGAGCGCGATCGCGCCGTCGAGCACGCGCAAGGAACGCTCGACCTCAATCGTGAAGTCGACGTGTCCCGGGGTGTCGATGATGTTGAGGCGCTTGTCGCGCCAAAAGCAGGTCGTCGCGGCCGACGTGATGGTGATGCCGCGCTCTTGCTCCTGCTCCATCCAGTCCATCGTGGCCGCGCCGTCGTGGACTTCGCCGATCTTGTGGCTCTTGCCCGTGTAATAGAGGACGCGCTCGGTCGTCGTCGTCTTGCCCGCATCGATGTGGGCCATGATGCCGAAGTTGCGATAGTCCTCGAGGGCGTATTGGCGTTTCATCGTCTTAACTCAGAGCCTTGGTTCGACCGTCACCAGCGATAGTGGGAGAAGGCGCGGTTGGCTTCCGCCATGCGGTGCGTGTCTTCACGCTTCTTCACCGCAGCGCCGCGGCTGGAGGAGGCGTCGAGCAGCTCGCCGGCGAGCCGTTCGCGCATCGTATTTTCGTTCCGGGCGCGGGCGGCCGACACCAGCCAGCGGATCGCCAGCGCCTTGCGCCGATCGGGACGAACCTCGACCGGCACCTGATAAGTCGCCCCGCCCACGCGGCGCGACTTCACCTCGATTGACGGCGCGACGTTCTCGAGCGCTTCGTGAAAGACCCGGATCGGCTCGCGCTTGATCTTGTCCTCGACGATGTCGAGCGCGCCGTAGACGATGCTTTCGGCGGCGGACTTTTTGCCGTCGAGCATCAGGTAGTTCATGAACTTGGTCAGCGTGACGTCGCCGAACTTCGGGTCCGGGTGAACTTCACGTTTCTCTGCGCGACGACGACGCGACATTCTCTTTCTCTCCTGTCATCCCGGCCAAAGGCGCAAAGCGCCGATTGAGCCGGGATCGGCCTACTTCGGCCGCTTCGCTCCGTATTTGGACCGCCGCTGCTTGCGATCTTTGACGCCCTGGGTGTCGAGCACGCCTCTGAGGATGTGGTAGCGCACGCCGGGCAGGTCCTTGACCCGTCCGCCGCGGATGAGCACCACCGAGTGCTCCTGCAGATTGTGCCCCTCGCCGGGGATGTAGCTGACGACCTCGTGGCCGTTCGTCAGGCGCACCTTGGCGACCTTGCGAAGCGCCGAGTTCGGCTTCTTCGGCGTCGTCGTATAGACGCGCGTGCAGACGCCGCGGCGCTGAGGACAGGCCTGCAGCGCCGGCACCTTGTTTCGCTTCACTTTCGCGACCCGCGGCTTGCGGATCAGCTGATTGATCGTCGGCATGCGCCCTGCCTGCTCAAGTTTTCGCGCCGTCTCGGGCTCAGTTTGCGAGCCCGCTTTGGCTGCGTGCTAAACGAACGAACTGTCCCGACGCCGAAACCTCGGGACCAAAACGCTCGCACCTGTTCGACATTTTAAGGATCCGCGTCTGGGCGAGGCGAGCAGGCCCACAGCCGGTCCCCAAAAGTGGCGCGGAACCTACGCACCGAGTCGTTGCGGGTCAAGGGCGGAATTCGCCATTTCGTCAAGCAATCGCGGCGGACGAAAAAGGCCGCCGGACACTCATGTCCGACGGCCGATTTTCGGGACGTTCAACCCGATTTTAAGCAGGCGTTACGCCGAAGCGTCCTCCTCTTCGGCCTTGGCCGCTGCGGCGATGTCCTCAGGCAGCGCTTCGGCTTCGGGTTCGGCCGCTTTGCGCTCGGCGATGCGCACCGCGTCGCGCTCGTCGGCGACGGCCTGGTACTTCCTCAGCGCGCCGCCGGTGCCCGCCGGGATCAGCCGGCCGACGATGACGTTCTCCTTGAGGCCTTCGAGCATGTCGACCTTGCCCTGGATCGAGGCTTCGGTGAGCACGCGCGTGGTCTCCTGGAACGACGCCGCGGAGATGAACGAGCGGGTCTGCAGCGAGGCCTTTGTGATCCCGAGCAGCACCGGAGCGCCCGAAGCGCCCTTCTTCTTCTCGGCCTTCATCCGGTCGTTCGCCTCGGCGAGGTCGAAACGGTCGACCTGCTCGCCGATGAGGAAGCCGGTGTCGCCAGGCTCGCTGATCTCGATCTTCTGCAGCATCTGCCGGACGATGACCTCGATGTGCTTGTCGTTGATCGGCACGCCCTGGAGCCGGTAGACCTCCTGGATCTCCGCAACGAGGTAGTTTGCCAGCGCCTCGACCCCCAAGATCGACAGGATGTCGTGCGGCGCCGGGTTGCCGTCGAGGAGATATTCCCCGCGCGCGATCGTATCGCCCTCCTGCACGGTGAGGTGCTTGCCCTTGGGCACGAGGTATTCGACCGCCTCGGCGTTCTCGTCCTCCGGCGTGATCTTGATCCGGCGCTTGTTTTTGTAGTCGCGCCCGAACTCGACCGTGCCATCGATCTCGGCGATGACCGCGTGATCCTTGGGACGCCGCGCTTCGAACAGCTCGGCCACCCGCGGCAGACCGCCGGTGATGTCCCGGGTCTTCGCGCCCTCGGTCGAGATCCGGGCGATGGTGTCGCCCGGCTTGACCTTGTCGCCGTCGGCGACCGAGAGGATCGCGCCGACCGCCAGCATGTACATCGCCGGGTTGCCGTTCGAGAGCCGCGCCGGATCGCCCGACGGGGTCTCGATCACGATCGCCGGCTGAAGATCGCCGCCCTTCGTGCTCGCCCGCCAGTCGATGACCACCTTCGACGAGATGCCGGTGGCTTCGTCGGTCTCATCGCGGACCGAAACGCCGTCGACGACGTCGATGAACTTCACCTTGCCGCCCACCTCGGTGACGATCGGCGTGGTGTAGGGGTCCCATTCGGCGAGACGCTGGCCGCGCTCGACCGCCTTGCCGTCGGCGACCGGCAGCCGGGCGCCGTGCTGGAGCTTGTAGGACTCCTTCTCGTTGCCCGACTTGTCGACGACCGCGATCTGCATGTTGCGGCTCATCACGATGAAGGCGCCGTCCGAGGCCTTCACGGTCGCGGCGTTACGGTACTCGAGCTTGCCCTCGTGCGTGGCTTCGATGAACGACTGCTCGGAGACCTGCGCCGTGCCGCCGATGTGGAAGGTCCGCATCGTCAGCTGGGTGCCCGGCTCGCCGATCGACTGAGCCGCGATGACCCCGACCGCCTCGCCGATGTTGACCATCTCGCCGCGCGCCAGGTCGCGGCCGTAGCAGGTCGCGCAGACGCCCGAGCGGGTCTCGCAAGTCAGCGGCGAGCGGGCGCGCACCGAGACGACCCCCGCCGCTTCGATCTCGGCGACGGCGGTTTCTTCGATGTAGTCGCCCGCAGGCACGATGACTTCGTTCGTGTTCGGGTCGATCACGTCCTCGGCCGCGCAGCGTCCGAGGATGCGCGCGCCCAGAGACTGCACGACTTCCCCGCCCTCGATGATCGCCGACATCAGGATGCCTTCGGACGTGCCGCAGTCGTCCTCGACCACGATCGAGTCCTGGGCGACGTCGACGAGACGGCGCGTCAGGTAGCCCGAGCTGGCGGTCTTGAGCGCGGTGTCCGCGAGGCCCTTCCGGGCGCCGTGGGTGGAGTTGAAGTACTCAAGGACGGTGAGGCCTTCCTTGAAGTTCGAGATGATCGGCGTCTCGATGATCTCGCCCGAGGGACGCGCCATCAGGCCGCGCATGCCGGCGAGCTGCTTCATCTGGTTCTTCGAACCGCGCGCGCCGGAGTTGGCCATCATGAAGATGGAGTTGACGTCCCCGCCGCCGCCGGCGATGTCCTCGACGGGCTTGGAGACCTCCTCCATCATCGCGTCGGCGACCTTGTCGGTGCACTTCGCCCAGGCGTCGACCACCTTGTTGTACTTCTCGCCCTTGGTGATCAGACCGTCGCGGTACTGCTGCTCGTATTCGGAGACGAGCGCGCGGGTCTCCGCGACGAGGTCCTTCTTCGCCTCGGGGATGACCATGTCGTCCTTCCCGAACGAGATGCCGGCGCGGCAGGCCTCGCGGAAGCCGAGGCCCATGATCCGGTCGGCGAAGATCACCGTCGCCTTCTGACCGCAGTGGCGGTAGACGACGTCGATCAGGTTGCCGATCTCCTTCTTGGTCAGGAGATTGGCGACGAGATCCGGATCGACGCGCGGATCGCGCGGCAGGTGCTCGAGGATCTTCATCCGCCCCGGCGTCGTGTCGATCACCTTGACGAGCGGCTCGCCTTCCTCGTCGACCGTCTCATAGCGCGCCTTGATCGGGGCGTGCAGCGAGACGACGCCGGCTTCGAGCGCGGCTTCGATCTCGGCGATCGAGCCGAAGATCATGCCCTCGCCCTTGTCGCCTTCTTTCATCACCGAGAGGTAGTAGAGCCCCAGGACGATGTCCTGGGACGGAACGATGATCGGCTTGCCGTTCGCCGGCGAAAGGATGTTGTTCGTCGACATCATCAAGACGCGCGCTTCGAGCTGCGCCTCGAGCGACAGCGGCACGTGCACGGCCATCTGGTCGCCGTCGAAGTCGGCGTTGAAGGCCGCGCAGACCAGCGGGTGAAGCTGGATCGCCTTGCCCTCGATCAGCTTGGGCTCGAACGCCTGGATGCCGAGACGGTGCAGCGTCGGCGCCCGGTTCAGCAGAACCGGGTGCTCGCGGATCACCTCGTCGAGCACGTCCCAGACCTCGGGACGCTCCTTCTCGACCATCTTCTTGGACTGCTTGACGGTGCCCGACAGGCCCTTGGCGTCGAGCCGCGAATAGATGAACGGCTTGAACAGCTCGAGCGCCATCTTCTTGGGCAGACCGCATTCGTGCAGACGCAGCTCGGGCCCGACCACGATGACCGAGCGGCCCGAGTAGTCGACGCGCTTGCCGAGCAGGTTCTGACGGAACCGGCCCTGCTTGCCCTTGAGCATGTCCGACAGGGATTTGAGCGGCCGCTTGTTCGCGCCCGTGATCACACGGCCGCGGCGGCCGTTGTCGAACAGGGCGTCGACGGACTCCTGCAGCATCCGCTTTTCGTTGCGGATGATGATGTCCGGCGCGCGCAGCTCGATGAGGCGCTTTAGACGATTGTTCCGGTTGATCACCCGGCGGTAGAGGT
>JASFUX010000049.1:0-16143 GCA_050050115.1 Maricaulaceae bacterium
AGATGACCTCGGCCGCCGCGATCGAGCCCAGGCGGCCGCACTCGGCCAGCTCCATGCCGCGAGAGAGGCCGAAGAGAGCGCCCGCAGCGTATTGATCGCCCGCACCGGTCGAGTCGACGAGTCCCGGATCGGGCGCGACGGCGGGAACCTCGATCGTCTCGGATCCGGCGAGGATCACCGAGCCCTTCTCCGAGCGCGTGACGAACGCGGTCAGATCATCCCCGCGCACCTGCTCGAGCGCGCCGGCGAAGTCTTCGGTTTCATAGAGCGACAGCAGCTCCGCCTCGTTGGCGAACAGGATGTCGACGTGCTGCTTGGCCAGATGGCGGAAGCTGTCGCGGTGGCGGTCGACGCAGAACGCGTCCGAGAGGGTCAGCGCCGCGCGGCGGCCGTTAGCGCGGGCGATCTCGGCGGCGCGCACGAAGGCGGCCTTGGCGGACTCGCGGTCGAACAGATAGCCCTCGAGGTAGACGATGTTCGCCGCCGCCACTTTCTCGGCGTCGACGTCGGTTTCAGCGAACAGGGTCGAGGCGCCGAGGAAGGTGCTCATCGAGCGTTCGCCGTCGGGGGTGACCACGATCAGGCAGCGCGCCGTCGCCGGTCCGCCCGAGAGCGGCGGCGTGTCGAACGCTGTCCCGCCCGCGCGGATGTCGTGGGAGAACACCCCGCCGAGCTGGTCGTCGGCGACCTTGCCGAGGAAGGCCGTCGCACCGCCGAAGCTGGCGACGCCGGCGATGGTGTTCGCGCCCGAGCCGCCGGAGACCTCCACCGAGGGCGGCATCGCCGCGTAGAGCTCTTCGGCGCGCGCTTCGTCGATCAGCGTCATCCCGCCCTTGGCGATATCCTGTTCCGTCAGGAACGACTCCTCGACGCGGGCGAGGACGTCGACGATCGCATTGCCGAGGCCGAGGACGTCGTATCGTGCGGAAGGGGCGTCGGACATGAGCGGCGTTCCTTAAGCGGAGAGGCGGGGGCTGGAGCGGTCCCGCTCTAGCCTTGTCTCGCCGGTTCAAGCAAGCCGGGCGCCGCTATTCGTGCCGGAGCGCCATGATCGGGTCGAGCTTGGAAGCGCGGTGCGCCGGGTAGAAGCCGAAGGCGACGCCGACGAACAGTGACGAGACGATGGCGATCAGCACGACGGTCGGATTGACCGTCACCGGAAACTCGCCCGAGAGCGAGAACAGATAAGAGCCGATGAGCCCGCCCATGAGCCCCAGGAGGCCGCCCGACAGACAGAGCACGATGCTCTCGGTCAGGAATTGCGCCCGCACGTCCGCCGCTCGGGCGCCGAGCGCCATCCTGAGGCCGATCTCGCGCGTGCGCTCGGTGACCGAGACGAGCATGATGTTCATGATCCCGATCCCGCCGACGACCAGCGAGATCGCCGCGGTCCAGGCGAGCAGCAGCGAGAGCTGGGACTGGGTTTCGTTGCGCGCCCGGACGAAGTCGGAAGGATTGTTCACGCCGAAGTCGTCCTCCTCGCCGGGCAGGATGTTGCGGCGGTAGCGCATCAGGTCGGTGATCTCGGCGGTGACGATTTCGGTGTCGGCCTCGGGCAGCAGCTTGACGTGGATCATCGACACGGCGTTCGGCACTGAGCGGAAGTTCGAGAACAACCGCGTGCGCACCGTGTCGACCGGCACCAGCACCACGTCGTCCTGATCGCCGCCGAAGCCGGCCGCCTCGCCGCGCTCGCCGAGGATGCCGATGATCTCGAACGGCACGTTGCGAATGCGCATGGTCTGGCCGATCGCACCGTAGCCGCCGAACAGCTCCTCAGAAACCGTGTGGCCGATCACCGCCACCTTGCGCGAGCTGGCGACCTCGTCCTCGTTGAACATCCGTCCGTCGACGACCTGCCATTCGCGAATGTCGGCGAACTGCTCGTTGACGCCGTAGATCCGGCTCTGCCAGTTCGCGCCCTCGACGATGAGCGGCGCGCTCGTCGACAGCTCGCCCGAAGCGCGGGCGACGCCGGGCACCTCGTTCAAGATCGCGAAGACGTCGTCGTCCGTCATCGGATCGGCCGAGCCCCAGCCGCCGCGGCGCCCGCCTTGGTTCGATGACCCCGGTCGGACCATCAGCGTGTTCGCGCCGAGTGAGGAGATCTGCCGCTCGACCTCGGCGGCCGCGCCGTCGGAGATCGAGACCATCACGATCACCGAGCCGACCCCGATGATCACGCCGAGCATCGCCAGCAGGCTGCGCAGCGCATTGACCCTCAGGGCCTTGAAGGCGACGGGGATGGAGGCGGCGAAGTTCAACGCTCGTCCTCCTCGATGAGCCCGTCGCGGAAGTGCAGTCGTCGCTTTGCGCGCTCGGCGACTTCAGGCTCGTGGGTGACGAGGATCACGGTGATGCCGCTATCGTTGAGCTTCCCGAAGACGTCGAGGATCTCTTCGGTCGTCTTGGTGTCGAGCGCGCCTGTCGGTTCGTCGGCGAGCAGGATCCGCGGCTTGTTCGCCAGCGCGCGGGCGATCGCCACCCGCTGCTGCTGGCCGCCCGAGAGCTGGGAAGGGTGGTGGTCGGCGCGATCGCCGAGGCCGACCATCTCGAGACACTCGTGCGCCCGCGCGCGCCGCTCGGCCGGCTTCATGCCGGCGTAGACGAGCGGCAGCTCGACGTTCTCCTCCGCGCTGGTGCGCGCCAGCAGGTTGAACTGCTGGAAGACGAAGCCGATCGTTTGATTGCGGAAGGTGGCGAGGTCGTCGCCGCTCATCGAGCCGGTGTCCCGGCCGTTGATCATCAGAACGCCGCCGGTCGGCCGGTCGAGCGCGCCGATCAAGTTCATGAAGGTCGACTTGCCCGAGCCTGACGGGCCCATGACGGCGACGTATTCGCCTTCGTCGATCTCCGTCGTCACGCCGGCGAGCGCGCGCACGACGCCCCCGCCCATCACGTACTCGCGTTCGAGATTGCGCGCCTGAACCAGCGAGGTCATCGTCAACCGAGGCTTTCGCGCACGCGCAGGATGACCTGCTCGCCTTCTTCAAGATTGCCGCCGACGATTTCGGTCACGCTGGTGTCGGCGACGCCGAGCATCACCTGGCGCGGTTCAAGTTGGCCGGCGGCGTTGCGTACCCAGACCGTGCCGCGCCGGCCGCCGCGACCGCCGCCGAACAGTGACTCCATCTCGGCGAAGCGTTCGGCTTGTTCAGGTGTCAGAACTTCGGAGATCGCAGCTTGCATGCGGGTCTGCATCGCCTCGCGATCGAAGCCGCCGCCGCCACCTGGTCCGCCGCCTTGCTGCATGCTTTGGAAGACCGACTGCATGGCGGTCTGGACTTCACGCGCTTGCGCTGCGGTCAGATCGAGGTCGCGCGTAAGTTGCTCGACCATCGGATTGCCGCCGTTGCGCTCGCCGCCTCCGCGGAAGTTACCGCCGCCGGGCCGCCCGACGATGACCACGCCCCCCGGGAAGCCGCCGCCCTGCGATTGCTGGCGTTGACGCTCGAGCAGCTCCCGGCCCTGGGCCGACAAAATGGCTTCGGCGGGCCCGCGCGGCTCGAACCGGAGCGCGCGGTTGTCGACCGTCAGCACGTTCTGGCGGGCGCCGGTGATGATATCGAGGTTCGCCGTCATGCCGGGCAGCAGCATCTCGCGCGGATTGTCCGCATGGATCACCACCGTGTAGGTGACGATGTTGGACTCGGTCTTGGGCTCAAGCCGCTTTTGGACGACTTCGCCGCTGAACTGGCGGTCGGAGTAGGCGTCCACTGAGAAGGTGACGGTCTGACCGTCCTCGACCTGGCCGATGTCCGCTTCATCGACCTGGGCTTCGATCTGAACGCGCTCCAGGCTGCCCACGAGCGTGAACAGCGTCGGCACCGATTGATTGGCGTTGACGGTTTGGCCTTGATCGACCAGCCGGGCGAGCACCGTGCCGTCGATCGGCGCGCGGATCGTCGTCCGTTCGAGGTCGATTTCCGCTTCGCGCAGGGCCGCTTGGCGCTGGCCGACGCTGGTGGTGGCGTTGCGCAGCTGGGTCTCGGCCGAGCGCACGGAGATGCGCGCGGACTCGACGGTCGACTGCGCCTGGTCGTACGCGGCGTCGGAGATCGTGCCGCGGTCATGAAGCTCGGTGTTGCGCGCGAACTCTCTTTCAGCACGCGTGAGATCGGAGCGTGCGCGGTCGACCTGAACCTCTTGCAGGGCGAGCTGGTCCTCGGCGCTTTGCAGCGCAAGGCGCGCATCCTCGACGCGGGTTTCGAACGACTCGGGGTCGATCTCCGCCATCAGGTCGCCGGCGCGGACGACCGAGTTGTAGTCGGCGTGCAGGCGAATGATCTGGCCCGAGACCTGAGAGCCGACGTCGACCGTCGAAATCGCGCTGACCGCGCCGGAGGTCGACACCGTGCGGCGGATGTTGCCCGTGCTGACCTCGGCGGTCTCGATATCGAGATCGGCGCCGTCGCTCGACATGCCGTTCACGAAGAAATAGCCGACCGCAGCGACGGCGATCGCCGCCGCGCCCAAGATCACCGGGCGTGAGAACAGTCCGCTCAAAGGTTTTCTCCGAAGTCCAGAGCCTGAAGTCGCCGCGTAGATATCATACTTCCCGGGCCGATCGCTTGTGACCATCGCGTAATCAAACGGAGGTTGAGCTTACATCCGTCGGTGATGAACCTGCGCTTAACTGACTTTTAATCTGGCGAGCCGCGTCTGCACGCGGCGTCGGGCCGGCCCTCAGCCTGAGGGCGGGGGCGTCTTGTCCTTGAACCGGCAGATCTCGGCGATCACGCAGCGCCAGCACTCGGGCCGCCGCGCCTTGCAGACATAGCGTCCATGCAGGATCAGCCAGTGGTGCGCCCCCTTCTTGTAGGCGGGGGGAACCACGCTCAATAGCCGATCCTCGACCTCGCGGGGATTTGATCCCGGCGCCAGGCCGGTGCGGTTGGCGACCCTGAAGATATGCGTGTCCACGGCGATCGTCGGCTCGCCGAAAGCTTCATTGAGAACCACGTTGGCGGTCTTCCGGCCGACGCCCGGCAACGCCTCGAGCGCTTCGCGATCGGCCGGGACCTTGCCGCCGTGCGCCTCGACCAGGATCTTCGACAGGGCGACGACGTTCTTCGCCTTGTTGCGGAACAGCCCGATGGTCTTGACGTAGTCGCGAACCTTCGCCTCGCCGAGCGCCAGCATCTTCGCCGGCGTGTCGGCGGCTTCGAACAGCGCCTTGGTCGCCTTGTTGACCCCGACGTCGGTCGCCTGCGCCGATAGTACGACGGCAACCAGAAGCGTATACGGATTTTTGTACTCGAGCTCGGTCTTCGGATCGGGGCGCGAGGCGGAGAGCCGCTTGAAGACCTCCTCGACTTCGGCGCGCGTCAGGCCGCGCGGCGCGCGCTTCTTGGCGGGGCGCTTGACAGTTCGTTTTACGGGGGAGGCGGCGCGGCTCGGCATGAGATATCGATAGCGAGCTTGCGCGACCGGGCCAAGCGCGATCCCGGCTGTGCCGGGCGTTACGGTGCCTCGCGATCGTCGCGGATCGACTCGTCGCGCCGATCGTCTAAGCTTTGCCGATGACCGTTCCGGAGACCGAGCGCCCCCGCGTCTATCTCGAGCTGGAGCTGCGGCCCCATCGCTCGCTGTCGCGCGCG
This sequence comes from Maricaulaceae bacterium, assembly GCA_050050115.1. Taxonomy (GTDB): domain Bacteria; phylum Pseudomonadota; class Alphaproteobacteria; order Caulobacterales; family Maricaulaceae; genus JASFUX01. Next base: position 5,601 of record JASFUX010000049.1, read on the forward strand.
GGCTTCATCGTGCTGATGAGCGCCGTCGCGGGCGTGAGCTTCGTCGCCGGCGTCTTCTGGGTCTCGCGCGGTTTCTGGCCGGTGACGGGCTTTTTCGGACTCGACGTGCTGCTGTTCTGGCTGGCGTTCCGCGCGTCGTACCGTCAGGCGCGGCGGGCCGAGTTCGTGCGCGTCACCGCCGACCACGTCGACATCGTTCGCCGCTCGATCAAAGGCGAGGACGCTGCCGAGCAGCTGCCGGCTCATTGGACGCGGGTGCGGATCGACAAGCCGGTCCGGCACGCCAGCCAGATCGAGCTCAGCTCGCACGGCCGCACGACCATCGTCGGCGACTTTCTGCCGACCGCAGAGCGCGTGCACGTCGCCAAGATGTTGGCCAAGGCGCTCGATGCGGCGCGGCAGGAGCGCCACGCCGGCTAGGGCCGGCGAGCGCGAGTATCGGATCGAGCCGTCCGAGCATGCGGTTGGCGAGGACAAGCATCCCGCCCGCCGAGCATCGCGAGCATCTCGCGCCGCTCGGCTATCGGTCGGACAAGCGACCCAGATTTCGGAGGACAGACTAGGGCGCGAACACCCCGATCCCGGCGATGCCGCACGCGCCGGTGCCGGTCAGCTCCTTCGCCGTCTCGGCCGTCACGCCGCCGAGCGCATAGACCGGCAGGTCGGTCGAGGCGACCAGCTCGGCGAACTGCGCAACCCCCAAGGGCTCGCGCGCCGACGGGCTGGCGCTTTCGAACACCGGCCCCAGGAACACCGCGTCCGCGCCGGCTTCTTTCGCTTTGGCCAGACCTTCAGGACCGTGCGCCGCAATGGTCATCATCCGCTCGGGCTGATGGCGGCGGTAGGAGGCGGCCTCGTCCGGCATCCGCTCGGGCCAGTGCACGCCCTTCGCGCCGACGACGGCGGCGAGGTCCGGGTCCGCGCCGATCAGGTAGACGAGCTTGCGCTCGGACGCGACCGTCGCCAGATCCATCGACGCCATTCGCGGCGCAGGCTGGCCGAAGTGGCGCAAGATCAGCCCCGCGCCTTCAGGCAGACCGCGCGCGAAGCCGACGACGTCGGGCGTGCGGTCGGGATCGGTCAGGGCGAAGAGGGCGGGCAGCGCTTCGGGCGCGCCGGACGCCGCGTGCAGCTCCGCGGCGATTGTGGACAGCGCGTCGACGTCGTCGTAGGCGGTGACCCCCATGACCGATCTCATCTCCGATTTTTCCCAGGCGAGAGAAGACATTTTGCACCGTATCGCCAAAGCCGCGAAGGCGGCGGGGCGATCGCCTGTGGACGTCGCCTTGGTCGCCGTCGCCAAGCGCCAGCCCGAAGAGAAGATCGACGCGGCGCTCGCCGCCGGTCAACGCGTCTTCGGCGAGAACCGCGTGCAGGAGGCCGAGGCGCGCTGGGCTGATCGACGCGCGCGGTTCCCTGATCTCGAGCTACGCATGATCGGCCCGCTGCAAAGCAACAAGGCCGCCGACGCCGTCGCTTTGTTCGATGTGATCGAGACGCTCGACCGCGACAGCCTCGCCAAGGCGCTCAAGGCGGCGATCGACAAAGCCGGCACCGCGACCCGGCTTTATGTGCAGGTGAACACCGGCGAGGAAGCGCAGAAATCCGGCGTCACGCCGGCTGAAACCCAAGCGTTCGTTGAGAAGATGCGCGCCGACTACGGCTTCGAGATCGAAGGCCTGATGTGCATTCCTCCGCTTGAGGAAGAGCCGGCGCTGCACTTTGCGCTGCTTGCCGAGCTGGCCCGGGACTGCGGCGTTTCAAAGCTCTCGATGGGCATGAGCGGCGACTTCGAGACCGCCGTCCGGCACGGCGCGACCAGCGTTCGGGTGGGGACTGCCTTGTTCGGCGCGCGAACGAGTTGAACGGGCCTACGTCTCGACACTGTGCGGGACATGGTTAAACATGCTACGCGGCCGTAGCGCATTTTTGGGGTTTGCGAGGAGACGAACGAATGACGACCAAGTTTCGCGGCGTGCTGGCCGCCTGCAGCATCGCGCCGTTCCTGCTGGCGTGCGGGGGATCGGGCGAGGAAACCGCCGCGACCAGCGAGTCCGGATCGGCGGAGACGCCGGCGGCCGCCAACCCGTACGAAGCCGAGTTCAACGCCATGGACGCCAACGGCGACGGCGAAGTCTCGGCGGCTGAATACAACGCCTACCGCGCCGACTAGATCGCGGTGATCGACGCCGCCGCTCCCCCGATCGGGGGAGCGGGCGCGCCTGCCCGTTATCTAGCGCGCCGGATCGACCAGCGCGCCGTAGACCAGCTCGGGCGAGATTTGCCGCGTCGCCGGCGTCCCGCCGTCGGGGCGCGAGCCGTTCAGATTCTGGATCATGCCGACGAAGACCACGTCGTTGGTCGGGTCCACCCAGAACCAAGTCCCGTAGGCGCCGCCCCAATAGTGGGTGTTGAGCCCTTGGCCGGTGCCGTGCGCTTCGGGATCCATGACGATCGCGAAATCGAGCCCGAAGCCGATCCCCGGCATGTCCGGACCGTAGAGGTCGACCGCGACGCCGGGCTGTAGAACGTTCGTGTACATCAGCTCGACCGTCTCAGGCTCGAGAATCCGCACGCCGTCGAGCACGCCGCCGTTCGCGACCATTTGCGCGAAACGCCAGTAGTCGGCCGCGGTCGACATCAGCCCGCCTGAGGCCGACAGGAAGTCCGGCCTCTCGGTGCGCACATTGTTGCGCTCGCCCAAAGCCGTGATGCGGTCTTCGTCGTCATACGTATGAATGCGCACGACGCGATCGGCGTCTGCGGGCTCGACCCAGAAGCCGGTGTCCTCCATGCGAAGCGGGTCGAAGATGCGCTCAGTCAAAAACACGTCGAGGCTCTGGCCCGACAGCTTTTCGACGATGTAGCCCTGGATGTTGACGCTCGGCCCATAGCGCCAGTCGGTTCCCGGCTGGACGGGCAGGGGCAGCGCGGCGAGCTTGTCGATCATGCCCTGCAGATCGGTCTCAGACAGGTTGTCGTCGCTGTAGCCGGCCGAGACATCGAAGCCGGCGGTGTGGCTCATCAGCTCGGCCATGGTCATCGGATGGTCCTGCGGGACCAGCGAGCCGTCCTCGGCCTCGACCATGAGGCCTTCGAACTCGGGGATGTACATCGACACCGGATCGTCGAGCTCCCACTTGTCCTCCTCCCAGAGGATCATCATGGCGACGCCGGCGATCGGCTTGGTCATCGAGGCGATGCGGAAGATGTCGTCGGGCTCGAGCGGTTCCTCAGTGCTTGCGTCGGCGTAGCCCTGGGATTCGAAATGCACGACCCGGCCGTGACGGGCGAGCAGGGTGGTCACGCCGGCAAGCTGCTGCTCGTCGACGAGGCCCTGGAACTCGGCGCTGAGCGCGTCGAGGCCCGCCTCGGAGAAACCGACGCTTTCGGGCGCGGCGATCGGCAGGCCCGCGTCGTGCGCCGCCATGGTGTGCGACGTCGGCGCGGTGTTCATCGCCAAGCCCGTACAGCCGGCGAGCGCAAGCGCGCCCACGCTGCCGCCAGCCAAAATCACAGTCTGCATTTTGAAGACGCCCATCCCAAGTCCCTCCCTTGGTCTTTGCTCTGTCGATAGGGCGAGGGCGGACGCGCGGCAATCGAAACCCGTCTATCGCCGTTAGAGCGCGCTAGGCCGTCGCTGGCGCGGGAGGTCGTTCTCTCGGGATGCGAATCTCCTCGACGAGGTCTTGCACGTCCTTCGGCGGCGGTGCGGTGACGAGAGCGATCGGGATCGCCAGCGCGAAGTTGATCAGCGCGCCTAGGAGGCCGATGCCCTCGGGCGAAATGCCGAACAGCCAGGCGTCCTGACCGGCGGGCAAGCCGGGAATCGCGGCCAGCTTGAAATGGACGATGTAAGCCGCTGTGAAGGTGAAGCCGACGACCATGCCGATGATCGCGGCCCACTTGTTCATCCGCTTCCAGAAGATGCCGAGGAAGATCGCCGGGAAGAACGAGGCCGCGGCGAGCCCGAAGGCGAAGGCGACGACGGCCGCGACGAAGTCGGGCGGGTTCATGCCCGCGTAGATCGCCACGCTCACCGCGGCCACGGCGGCGATACGGGCGGCTAGCAGCTCCTGTTTGTCGTTCATGTTCTTGAAGAGAACCCGCCGGCAGAGGTCGTGGCTGATCGATGAGGAGATCACCAGCAACAGTCCCGCCGCCGTCGACAGCGCCGCGGCGAGACCGCCGGCGACCACGAGGCCGATCACCCAGGCGGGCAGCTGCGCGATCTGCGGATTGGCGAGCACGAAGATGTCCCGATTGAGCGGGATCACTTCGTTAGCGAGACCATCCGCCGCGTTCGGGCCGCGGTACTGGATGACGCCGTCGCCGTTCTGGTCCTCAAAGCCGATAAGGCCTGTGCGCTCCCAGTCAGAGAACCATTGCGGGGAGGGCGTCCCGCCGGCGGCGGTCACCGCCGCGGCGTCGGCCTCGTGGTTCTCGCCGGCGACGTAGGTGGTCTCGTTGACGGTGTCGATGAAGTTCAAGCGCGCGAACGCGCCGACCGCAGGGGCGGTGGTGTAGAGGATGGCGATAAACAACAGCGCCCAGCCGGCCGACAGCCGCGCGTCAGACGCCTTGGGCACGGTGAAGAAGCGGATGATCACGTGCGGCAGACCGGCGGTGCCGATCATCAGCGAGGCGGTGATCGCGAACACGTCGAGCTTGGACGTGACGTTCTGCGTATACTCCGTGAACCCCAGGTCGACGAGCGTCCGGTCGAGCTTTTCAATCACCGAGACGCCTTCGTCCTTGAACTCGCCGATGAACCCGAGCTGCGGGACCGGCGCGCCGGTGATGATGAAGGAGATGAAGAACGCCGGGACCATGTAGGCGAAGATCAGGACGCAGTACTGCGCGACCTGGGTGTAGGTGATGCCCTTCATGCCGCCGAGGCCCGCGTAGAACAGCACGATGATCCCGCCGATGATCACGCCGAGCCGCACGTCGATGCCGAGAAAGCTCGAAAAGGCGATGCCGACGCCGTTCATCTGGCCGGTGATGTAGGTGAAGGAGACGAAGATCGCGCAAATCACCGCGACCACGCGCGCGATGTTCGAATAGTAGCGGTCGCCGATGAAGTCCGGCACGGTGAACTTGTTGAACTTCCTAAGGTACGGCGCGAGCAGCAGCGCCAGCAGCACGTAGCCGCCGGTCCAGCCCATCAGATAATAGGACCCGGCGTAGCCGAGGAAGGCGATCAACCCCGCCATCGACAGGAACGAGGCGGCCGACATCCAGTCCGCCGCCGTCGCCATGCCGTTGACCATCGGGTGAACGTGGTGGCCGGCGACGTAAAACTCGTCGGTGGTCGCCACGCGCGACCAGATGGCGATCGAGATATAGACGCCGAACGTCAGGATGACGAAGAAAGCCGTCCACAGAACTTGGGGGTCCATGCGCGCCGCCTCTAGGAGCTGGAAGTTTCAGTATGGTGATGCCGGCGCATCTCGCTCTCGTCTTCGACGTGATGCTTGGCGTCGAGGCGCTCCATCAGGAAGACGTAGACGAAGATCAGCACCACGAAGACGTAGATCGCGCCTTGCTGGGCGAACCAGAAACCCAATGGCGCGCCGCCGATCGAGAAAGCGTCGAGCGGCTCGCGCAGCCAGATGCCAAAGCCGAAGGACACGGTCGCCCAGATCGCCAGCAGGACGAGCACGATCGTGATGTTCGCGCGCCAATAGGCGCCGGAGCCGCCTTGAGAATCGTTTCGAACTCCGCCGTGCGATCCGTCCGGTTCGTTCGCCGGCTCAGCGAAGGCCGCGGGCGCGTCGGGCTGCAGCTCGGGCGGATCGGCGTCTTGCGCAGCGGCTTGGGGCAGGTCGGACGGCGGGGTCGAGCCGTTCAGCCGCCGGCCTGCCTGCGGCGGTGCGGACTCGGTCTCATGCTCCTCGCGGGATTTTTCCCCCATGGCTTGCGCCTCCCCATCCTCGCCGTCGCGCGCGGGCCGCTCGTTCTCTTCGCGCCGGCGGCGCTTGGTGCGCGAGATCGTCCGCACTCTAAGCCATTTTCACGCGATGGCGACAGCCGGCGCGGAATAAAGGCTAAAGCCGGCGTGATTGCGCGTGATCGAGCGTTATCGCCTTCGTGAGGCGGGGCGCGCGAAGCGTCGTTGATTGCACCCGCGGGCGAGTGCATATCTTCCGCCGATGGCTGCGAAAAAGTCCCTTCTGATCGTCGACGATGACGACGACCTGCGCGAGACGCTGCGCGAGCAGTTCGAGATTCACGAGGAGTTCGTGGTCGAGGACGCCGCAACCGCGGGCGAGGGCGTGCGCTTTGCGAAATCCAATCGCGTCGACCTCATCATCCTCGACGTCGACCTGCCCGACATGGACGGCCGGGAAGCTTGCAAGCTGATGCGCAAGAGCGGCGTCGCCGCGCCGGTGGTGATGCTCACCGGCCAGGACACCGACGCCGATCAGATCTTGGGACTCGAGGCGGGGGCGAACGACTACGTCGTCAAGCCGTTCAAGTTCCAGGTGCTGCTCGCCCGTGTGCGCGCGCACTTGCGCAGCCATGAGGCCTCCGAGGATGCGACCTTCCAGATCGGGCCTTACGAGTTCCGCCCGGCGATGAAGCTGCTCGTCACCTCCGACGACAAGAAGGTGCGGCTGACCGAGAAAGAAACCTCGATCCTGAAGTATCTCTACCGGTCGGGCGCGAAGGCGGTCGGGCGGGAGGAGCTGCTGCACGAGGTCTGGGGCTACAACTCTGGTGTCACCACGCATACGCTCGAGACCCACGTCTACCGCCTTCGCCAGAAGATCGAGCCCGATCCGGCCAACGCACGGCTGTTGGTGACCGAAAGCGGCGGCTATCGTCTCGCGCCGTAAGGGCTGGAGCGGGCGGGAATTTCGTCCTCGGCGGATACGGCGTAGAGTGCCGCTTCGGAGGAAATCCATGCCGGACGATGGAATCAGAATCGATCTGCCCGCGTCGCTTGCGGATCGGATTAGAGCCGCGGCGGAGGAAAGCGGAGAGAGCGTCGATGCGGTTGTGAGCCGCGCGCTTGAGGCGTGGCTTGGCGATGAAGCCGAAGACGCGCGATCGCTCGCCGAACTCGAGCGTCGTTGGGCCGCCGTCAAGGCGGGCGAAGCGACGGCGCCCCACGAGGCGGTCGTGGAGTGGCTTGAAACTTGGGGCTCTTCTGAGTTTCGCGCTTCGCGCGACAGATGAAGATCGAATGGTCGGCGCACGCGCTTGCCGACCTGGATCGTTTCGCAGCGTTTCTTCAGCGTGATCATCCGCAGCTTTCCGCGCGCATCGGTCGCGAGATCATTTCGCGAACGGAGCTGCTCGCCTCCAACCCGCGACTTGGTCGACGGCTTGGCGACAGAGACGAGTATCGCGAGATTGCGCTCAGCGTCGCCGGCGCGATCTACGTCTTTCAGTATAGGATTGACGGCGAGCGCCTCGTGATGCTGCGCGTGTTCCACTTTCGGGAAAGCCGATAACGTTCTGAACTGCTGTCCAGAACGTTTGCACCTTCAGCGGACCAGGCCATGCGACTGATCGAGACGATCTTTCCAGCGCAATCTGAAGACGACATTCGCCGGACGCTCGAACACGCCGACACGGTGCACTGGCGCATCGGCGCGGCGGACGAGACCGGGTCGCGGTCGGCGCGCGCGGTGGTCACTCCCGAGCAGGCGCAGACGCTGATGGACGCGCTCCAGTCGCGGCTTGAAGGCGTGCGCGACTGGCGCGTCGTCGTGCTGCCGGTCGAAGCGACGCTGCCGAAGATCGAACAGCCCGAGCCGGACAAGGCGGCGACGGAGAAGCGCGCGGTCATGGCGCTGCGCGAGGAGGTCTACGAGGATGTCGCCGCCGGCGCGAAGCTGGGGCGCGATTTCCTGGCCCTGACGGTCCTCTCCACCATCGTCGCTGCGATCGGCTTGAGCGCGAACAACGTCGCGGTGGTGATCGGGGCGATGGTGATCGCGCCGCTGCTGGGCCCGTTGCTCGCCTTCTCGTTCGCCGGGGCGCTGGGCGATCTCGATCTGATGATCAAGTCGGCGAAGACGGCGCTCGCCGGCCTTGCTGCGGGAGTCGCCACGGCGTTCGCGGTTTCGCTCGTCGCGCCGCTCAATCTTCAGAGCCCGGAGCTGCTTGCGCGCACCGACATCGGGCTCGACTCGATCATCATTGCGCTCGCGTCGGGCGCCGCCGCCGCTCTGTCTGTGTCGAGCGGTCTGTCGTCATCGCTTGTCGGGGTGATGCTCGCCGTCGCCCTGGTCCCGCCCGCGGCCGCTATGGGGCTCTACGCCGGGGGCGGGGAGCCTGGGTTCGCCGCGCGCGCCGGCGTGCTGCTCGCTGCGAACGTGGTCTGCATCAATCTTTCGGCGCAGGCGGTCTACCTCTGGATGGGCGTTCGGCCGCGCACCTGGCTCGAACGTCTGTCGGCCAAGCGCGCGACCCGGGTGACGACGATATTCTGGGCGGCGTTGTTGATCGCGCTGGTGGCGCTCATCCTCTACTTGAACGCCAGGGGGTGAGGGACGCGACGCGTCTCGCCCTCATTGCGCCGCTCGTTCGAGCGCATCGCGTAATGCTCTCTCCCAGTTCGGATCCTGTGTCGCGTCATCGATCCGAGCGCCGATCCTGCCGTCGGCGTCTGCGACGATGATCGCGGGAACTGCCGAAACGCCGAAGCTGCGGAACAGGTCGCCCGTCTCGTCATACGCCAAGGACAAGGCGACGCCGTAACCGTCGCGATAGGCTTCGACGTCCGCTTGCTCCGCCCACAGACCGGAGGCGACGCCGATCCAGCGCAGCTCGCTCTCGGCCGACAAGGCGTCGACCGCCTCGCGCACCTCTCGGCAGCGGGCCGAGCGTTGGGGCTGGGTTTCGGCGAGATAGCTCTCGCACCACGGTGAAAGGAACACGAGCACCGTCGGACGCGAATCCGTCTCCAGGCGAAGGTCGATCGTCGCGCCGTCGATCAAGGTCAGGACCTGATCGGGGAGGATCGAGAGCGGCGCGATCGATGCCGGCGCCTGACCGGCGACCGTGGAGCCGGTCTGCGCCGCCGCTGCGACCAGCGCGGCTTCAAGCGCGTCATCGGCGAGGTGACCGATGTGGGCGATCCTGCCGTCTCGGCCGATCACCACGTGCAACGGCGTGAGGCGCAGGTTGAGCGCGGCCGCCAAGGTCCCGTCGTCGATCGCCACGGGCATGGCGAGCTCCGCCTCATCAATGAAGGCGCGCACGTCGGCCTCGGTCTCACTGAACCCGGTGGCGACGGCGACGACGGTGAAGTCATCGGCGATCCGCGCGTAGGTCTCCTTGAGATGGGGCGTCTGCTGGCGGCACTCCACGCACCAGGTGGCCCACATCTTCAGATAGACCGGCCGCGACCCGTAGCTGTCCGCGAGGTCGATCGTTTCGCCGTTGAGCGCAGCGAACGTGATCGCCGGCCCCGGCTGACCGATCAGCGCCGCGCTGGCGGCCTGGACCCGCGCCTCAGCCGGGCTGAGCTCAGTTTCGGCCTCGGAAGAAGTCGTGTCGTCGGCGACGGCGTCTTCCGTACACGCCGTCATCGTCAGCGCCAGGATCGCCGCCAGCGCCGCGGATGTCACGGGAACGAGCCGCATACTGCTCACCGCGCGCTGGCCTCGCTGGAGAGATCGAACGGTTCCGCGCCAGCGGCGGCGCACCACCTTTCGTGCAGCGCTTGCATGCCGGCGGCGGTGTAGCGCTTTGTGACCTCGCCGTCGGGCGTCAGGTATTCGACCTCGCCCTCGACCACGATCAGCATTACGCACGGCTCGTCGCCGACCACTTCCCAGCTGTCGAGATTGCCGGCGGGCTCGTAGACGAAGCCGCCGGGGCCGATCACGTCGCCGGTGTGGATGCGGCGCGATCCGCTCAGGTGGTAGGCGTGAACCACGCCGGTGTGCCGATGCGGCGGGATCACGCAGCCCGGATCAACGCGCAACAGCGCCACGTAACCGGTGCAGCCGGGGAGGATGCGCAGCAGCTTGAGCGCTTGGCCTTCCTCGGCCTCCATCCAGTCGGTGTCGTCGGCTTGGGTTGCGAAAGGCGGGGCTTCATGAAGCTCCACGGTCGCGACGGTCATGGCGAGGCTCCCTGATTTCTTTTGGGGTTCAGCAGTCGCCTCTGTGTTCACCACAGCTTGTGGACCAGTAAGAGCACCGCTTATTGATATTTTTATCGGGCCAGTGGTTTGGAGTGCAGATGAGCGCAGATCTCGCGATCGACATCGAAATCCCGCCGAGGGGATCGCGGACGCGGATGCGCGACATCCATCGCCAGCTGCGCCAGGCGATCGTCGAGGAGCGGCTCAAGCCAGGCGCGCGGCTGCCCTCGACGCGGGCCTTCGCCGCCGAATACGGCGTTGCCCGCAACACCGTCGCGGCGATCTACGAGCTTCTGCTGGCCGAGGGCTACATCACCGCCCGGCCGGGTTCGGGCGTCTACGTGGCGCGGGCGGCTCCTGCGCCGCCGGCGCGAAAGCAGGGCGAAGGCGCGCTGATCGATCCGGAGCTGCGGGAAAGGGCGGCGCGGCTTGTCG
>JASFUX010000050.1:0-15748 GCA_050050115.1 Maricaulaceae bacterium
GTCATAGCGCTTGACGTCGGCCAGCGCGCGCGCCTCAAGCAGCCGCCGCTCGGCGACCAGCTCGTCGGGCGTGCCTGACACCCGCGTGGCGCGCAGCGCGTTCAAGGCGTCTTCGGGACGCTGGTCGAGCAGATAGATCGTCGCCAGATCGGTCGCGACCTGGGCGCGCGCGACGCCGCGCAGGCGGTTGTCCACCTGGTGGGCGAGCAGCTCGGCGGCCTGCGGCAACAGATCGAAGTCGATCAGCCGGTCGGCGAGCCGGCGCAGCATCCGGTCGCCGTCCGCGCCGATGGGCGTCAGGTCGTTGAACTCGTACCAGAGCGCCAGCGCCTCGATCGGATCGAGATTGTCCGCTTCTCCGTCGAGGAACATCTCGCGGAACGCCGCGCTCATGTCCGAGTAGAGAATGCGCGCGTCCTGCGCCTCGGAGAAGCGCGAGGCGGCCGAGCTCATCACCTGCATGCCGCGGCGATAGTCGCCCGCCTCGAGATACATGTCGCCGAGCACCCGCACGACCGCCAGCTCGATCGCATCCCCGCGCCAGCGATAGCGCAGGTTCTCCAGCTCCTCGACGGCCTCGGCCGGGGTGATCTCGCCCAGCTGCTGCCTGAGCCGCACCAGCTCGTAGAGCGCGGCGACCTCCTGGGGTTCATAGCCTGCGCGGGAGATGCGCTCGGCGAGATTGATCGCCCGGCGCAGCTCTCCCGAGGCGGCGTCGTAGCGGACCTCGGCGAGCTGCGCGTCAAGGCGCACCTCGGGCGGGATCTCTTCGGCGTAGGCCTCGTCGATGAACCGCTTGGCGCCGGCGAGGTCGTTTAATTCAAGCGCGGCGTTCGCCGAGGCCACCAGCATCCGCCCGCGCCAATCCGAACGCAGCTCGTCGAGCGCGTCTCCGCCCTCCTCGAACTGCCGCCGCGCCTCGCGCCAATCGGAGAACTGGGTCGCCACGTAGCCGCGCCAGAGCGACGCGGCGCGGCTTTCGGCCAGCTCCTCGACGTTCAGGTCCCGCTCGGCGTCCTTGAAGCGCCCGGCGAGCGTGTTGGCGACGCCGCGCAGAGCCCGGAACCGCGGATCGTTCAGCAGCCGCGGGTTCTCTTCGAGCGCGACGCGCAACACGCCGAGCGCGTCATGACCAAGCTCCTGGCCGATCAGAAGCTGCGCCAGCTCGAACCGCGCGGCCTCAGGGTCGGGTCCCGTGGCGATCTCGCGCGCCAGTTCGTTGTGGTGCGCGAAAAATTCCGTAGACGGCGCGCTCCAGCCGGCGAAGTCGATGAGGCCCGGATCGATCTGCTCCTCGGCGCCTTCGAACTCGGCGTCCCATGGCGTTTCGACCTCGGCGACGTAGGACGTCTGGTCGCGCTCGATCGCCACGCCTTCGCCCTCGGCCACGCGAAAATGCACGCCGTCCGCGGCGCGCTCGAAGCCGAGCCCGTGCGAGGACGGCAGCGCGGTGATCTCAAGGAAGGTGCGCCGCGCGGGCAGGCCCTGAGCGGGCCCCAAGGCGGTGACGACGTTGAGCGTGTCGCCGGCTTCGGCGTCCGGCACCGCATGAACGGCGGTGACCGTCGGCAGCGCGGCGAAGAGATAAGGCGCGGTGAACTCGTCCCCGCGGCGCTCGATGCCGGCGGGGCGCGGCGGCGCAGCGGCGGCTTCGCTGAACTGGAACGTCCACGAGGCGCCGTCGCGCAGCACAGAGACCTGGATCGACGCCGGCACGCCCAGGCGCGCCGCCGCATAGCCGGGTCCGCGCAGCGCATCGGCGCTGTCGAAATGGCGCATGCCGCTGCGGCGGATCTCCGCCAGATCGAGATCAGCCGCGGCGTCGAACACCAGCCAGACCGCGTCCCCGCGCCGGAACGCCGCCGCGCCAATCGGCGCGTCCCAGGCGAAGGTCACATGCACGTCGCCGCCGACCGGCGCGACGGCTGCGCGAACCACGCCGCTTTGCGGGACCGGGTTGGCGACCGCCGGCGGAGGCTCGCGATCTTCTTGCTCGACGCCTTCGAAAGGATCGCGCGTGAACGCCTCGACGTCTCCGGAGGCGTCCAGCGCGCGGGTGTGGGTGAGCGGGATGTCTTCGAACGGATCGAGTTCAGGCTCGGTCGTGACAGATGCGGCCGCCGCCCTGCTTTCCGCGCCTTCCGGAGCTTCCGCTTCGTTCGGCTCAGAACCCGACGATTGAGTCGGCGGCGGCGGGCTGGCGCCGCTCTCGGCGCGCAGCGCGATCGCCAAGGCGGCGAGCTGCTCGACCGAGTCCGTGCTCGCCGAGCTTTCCATCACGTCGACGATCACCCGCGCGCCGTCGCTCCAGGCCCGCGCCGTCATTTCGGGGTCGAGCACGAACTCGACCTGCAGGCGGTCGCCGTCGTGACGCGCCTCGACGGTGGTCACGCCGTTCGGCGGATCGACGCGCAGACGCGCCAGGTTCGGCGCAGCGTCGCGCTCGAAGCGCACTTCGACGCCGCGCGGCGTCTCGACCAGATCGAAGGCGACCGGCTCGGTCCAGTCAAAGACGATGCGCGCATACTCGGCCGCCTGGGCGACGCGCACCTGCAGCGGCAGGCGCGGCGGCGGAATGGCGGCGCGGGCCGCCTCCTCCGCGGCGAGCACCTCGGCTTCTTCAGCTGCGCGCGTCTCCTGCACCTGGCGATCGCTGACGATGTCCGGCGGATCGGGCGATTCAGGGCGGACGAGGTCGAGCGCGACGACGTTGAAAGAGCGCGAAACATGCGCCCGTGCTTCGGCGGTCAGGGCGATCCGCAGCGTCCGGCCGTCCGGATCGATCCGCGCCGCGGCGACGAGGCGCGGCAGCGCCTCGGTCAGGTCCTCAAGCTCGAGCGCCATCGCCCGATCGACGCGCAGGATTGCAACCCCGTTGACGACTTCAGCGCGCGGATTGAGATCGGCGTCGCCCGCCGCGTTCGGCCAGGTCAGCGTGATGCGGACATAGTCGCCCCGCCCTTGGGCGGTCAGCCCGACGGCGTCCTGCGCCGCCGCGGCGGTCGATACGACCACGGCGAACACCACGGCGAACACCGCGACGCACAGCCGCAAGCCGAGCGATGCGCGCTTCAACAGATGTCCGCCGAGCGCCGGCACGGCCGCGGTCAGTTCGTGCCTTCGACGCGCGCCTCGAGCGCATCGAGGGTCTGCGGCGCGCGATGGCGTCGGGCCAGCTGCATGGTCAAGCGCGCCGCCTCGGACGCGGGCATCTCCGCCAATATCGGCGCGAGCGCCTGTTCGTTCATCCGCGAAGCGACGTCGAGCAGCACGTCCTCGTCAAGCTCGAGGAAGATCGCCGCCGCCTCGTCCTCGCCCATCCGTCCATAGAGCCCGACCAGCTCCATGATCTGGGTCTCCTCGGCCTCGTCGAGCTGGCCGAGAAGATCGCCGATCCGCGCCTCGAGGCCGCGCAGCTCCGCCAGTCGGTCTTCGATCTGCGCCTCGGCGGCGGCGAGCAGGCTTTCGCGCTCGACGATGGAGCCTTCGCGCGCGTCGAGATCGCGACGACGCTGGGACAGGCTTTGAAGTACCTCAAGCTCGCTGCGCGACATTCCCGAGCGGTCTGCAAAGGTCGTCGTCGCTGGGCAGGCGTTCTCCGTGTGCGATGCAACTGCGGCGGTTTCCGTGACTTCCGCGTGCATCTCGTCCTCGACCTGCAGGTCGAGCGGCCCGCGCGGGTCCGCCGCCTGCGCATGATCATCGGCCTCGCCGTGGCCGGCCGCCTCGGCGGCGTAAGCCGGTTCGCCGAGCAGCAGCCGCTCGATCGCGCCGTTGGTCACGTCGAGCGACTTCAGCGCCGCCAGGCCGCCGACCGAAACGGCGACCAACGCGAAGATGCGGGAGGATTTGCCGAAACTCGACTTGCCTTGGCTCATCGCACGCCCCTCAGCCGGCGGCGGAGCTGTTCGACGTCAGCGGGCGCATCGGACTCCGCAAGCAGCTCGGCGAAGGCGTCTGCGCGCCCTGCACCGCGTCGTTCAGGCCGCGCAGGCTCAACCGGCTCGGGTGCGCGCGCGCGCCCACGGCCGGCCCGGCGGCCCGCCCCGCTTCCCGCGCCGGGTTCCGATCCGTTGGCGATCAGGAAACTCAGCTCGTCGGCGAGCGCGCGAGCGCGGGTCACCTTCTCGTCAAGCTCGCGTCCGGCGCTGTCGCCCGCCGCGCGCAGCGCCTTGACGCTCGCCTCGGCCCGGGCGGTGGCTTCGGCCAGCTCGACGACCGTGCGCCGCACGCCGTCCTGACCGGATTTCAAAGCCGTCAGACGACGATCAAGCCGCCAGCAAAGGCTGGCGACGAGCACGAGAACGACGGCGACGGCGCCTTCGAACACTAGGGAGAACAGGCTCATTGAAACCTCGTCAAAGCGTCTTTCGCCACTTGCTCGAGCGGCTCTTCGAGCCGGACCGCGACGTGATGGCCGATTCGCCCGATTCGGCCCTTGGTCAGACGAACCGCGCCGCAGCGCAGCTCGACCGGGCTGTCGGGACCGGCGTTGAGCATCAGGGTGTCGCCGACCTTGAGGTCCATCACCCGGCTTAAAGGCACCTGCTGCTCGTCCATCACCGCGCGCACGTCCATGCCGGTGGTCCAGAGCTCGCTGGCGAGGTGGCTTTCCCAGATGTTGTCGCGGCCGAACTTCTCGCCCATGAACTGCTGGAGCAGCGTCTTGCGGATCGGCTCGAGCGTCGCATACGGCAAAAGCAGCTCGATCCGCCCGCCGCGGTCTTCCATGTCGATCCGCAGCTTGACCAGGATCGCCGCGTTGGCGGGCCGCGCGATGGCCGCAAAGCGCGGATTGGTCTCGATCCGGTCGAGGGTAAAGTCTACGGCGGTCAGCGGCGCGAAAGCGGCGCGCGCGTCCTGAAGCACCACTTCGATCATCCGCTGCACGAGCGTGCGCTCGATCGTCGTGTAGGGCCGGCCTTCGATGCGCATCGCCGAGGTGCCGCGCCGGCCGCCCAAGAGCACGTCGACGATCGAATAGATCAGGTTGGAGTCGACCGTCAGCAGTCCGAAGTTATCGAGCTGCTCGGCGCGATAGACCGCCAGGATCGCCGGCAGCGGGATGGAATTGAGATAGTCGCCGAAACGCACCGAAGAGATGTTGTCGAGGCTGACCTCGACGTTGTCGGAGGTGAAGTTTCTGAGGCTGGTGGTCATCAGCCGGACGAGCCGGTCGAAGACGATCTCGAGCATCGGCAGACGCTCGTAGGAGACCATCGCCGAGTTGATGATCGCTCTGAGACCCGAGCGCTCGGCCGGATCCTCGTCCCCGGCGTCGAAGCCGAGGAGGCTGTCGATCTCGTCCTGGTTGAGAACGCGCTCGGCCGAGCCGCTCGAAGGCGCAGCCTCGCCTTCGACCATGGACTCCACTTCGGCCGCGACGGCGCTCTCTCCGTCGCCGGCCTCGGCTTCAGCTTCGTTTTGTTCGTTCTCGTCCGCCATTTCGGTCCGCTTACTGAATCAGCATGTCTTCGATGAGCACGGCCTGGACCCGATCGGGAGCAACGGCCAGGTTGACCCGGCGCAGAAGCTCGAGGTGCAGCCGGTAGTTCGCTGAAGAGCCCACCAGCTCTTCGGTCCGCAGCTCCCGCAGGAAGCTCAGATATCGGTCCATGATCCGCGGCAGCGCCGGCTCGATCCGGTGCGCGGTCTCCTCGGAGTCGAGCTCCAGGCTGATCGACAGCTTCAGGTACGACGCCCGGCCGTCGCTCGACTGAATGTTCACCAGGATCTCGGGCAGCTCGTAGAAGACGACGTCGTGAGCCGCCGCGCCGGCGTGGGCGTCGCTCGCCGCGCCGTGCTCGCCCTCGGCGGCTTCGCCGTGCTCGCCGGCTTCGGCGACGTGGGCCTCGTCTTCGCCCCCGCCCAGGAGGAACATCGCGGCGGCGGCCCCGCCGAGGATCAGGACAAGCGCAGGCAGGCCGGCGAACAGCACAAGCGTCATCAGCTTGGGCTTGCCCTTTTTCTTCCCGCCCTCTTCGCCGTCTTCGCCCTCGGCGTCTTCGCCTTCGGCTTCGGGTTCCTCGGCCATGCTCGGTCTCCGCACGCGCACATCGTTGATTCGACGTTATTTCGGGGCCGCGCGGTTAAAGATTGGTTCAGCGCGCGGCAACAATTGCCTTGCATGACGAGAAGCTTGCCCACCCGGCCGGCCCGGAATGTTTGATTAACCATATAAGCCGTTGATTTCATTCAACCTCGATGTGGCCCCGAGGTTGCTTTGCGTAGTCCGGAAACATGCAGTCGCAGGGGACTTCGCGAAGATGGACAACGCCGTGCTCATAGGCCTTTCGCGCCAGCTGACGCTGCGCCGCGAGATGGACGTGACGGCGAACAACCTCGCGAACATGTCCACCTCGGGCTTCAAGTTCGAGCGGCTGCTGCTGAACGACATCGCCGCCGACCGCCCTGCGCAGGCCGATGACGGCGGGCCGATCACCTTCGTGTCCAACTGGGGTCTGGCGCGCGACTTCACGCCCGGCCAGCTCGAGCCGACCCAGCGCCCGTTCGACGTGGCGCTCCGCGGCGAGGGCTTCTTCCAGGTCGAGACCGAAAACGGCGAGATCCTCTACACCCGCGACGGCCGCTTCGCCTTGAACGCCGACGGAGAGCTTTCGACGGCCGACGGCCGGCCGGTGCTCGACGACGGCGGCGCGACGATCGTGCTGCCAGCGGGCGCAGACGGTCTGGTCATCGATCAGTCCGGATCGATCACCGTGGACGGACAAGCGCTCGGGCGGATCGGCGTCGTCGACTTCGACAACCTGGGCGCGCTCGAAAAGACCGGCGACGGGCTTTATCGCACCGACGAGCCGAGCCTGCCGGTCGACGCGCCCCAGATCGCTCAGGGCTACGTCGAGAAATCCAACGTCAATGCAATCGCTGAGATCACGCGGCTGATCGACGTGACGCGCTCATACGAGTCCGTCACCCGCATGCTCTCGAGCGATGAGGAACTGAAGCGGCGCGCCATCGACAAGCTGTCCGGCGTCCGCTGAGGTGGGTGAAAGGGAAGACTGAGATGAGATCGCTCTCTACCGCGGCCTCGGGCATGTTGGCCCAACAACTCAATGTCGAGGTCATCTCGAACAACATAGCCAACATGAATACGACGGGCTTCAAGCGTCAGCGTGCTGACTTTCAGGATCTGCTTTATCAGAACCTGCAGGTCGTCGGCGCGGACTCGTCGGACGCGGGAACAATCGTACCCTCCGGCGTGCAAGTCGGCGTCGGCGTTCGCGCCGGCGCAGTCTATCGCGTCTCCGAGCAGGGCGATCTCACCATCACCAACAACGACTACGACCTGGCCATCTCCGGCCAGGGCTTTTTCCGCGTCCAGCTGCCTTCGGGCGAGGACGCCTACACCCGCGCGGGCTCCTTCCAGGTCGGACCCGACGGCCAGATCGTCACGCCGCAAGGCTACGTCGTCGGCCCGGGCGTCGCCATTCCAGAAGGCGCGCGCGATGTCGCCATCAACGAGTCAGGTCAGGTC
Source organism: Maricaulaceae bacterium (assembly GCA_050050115.1). Classification (GTDB taxonomy): domain Bacteria; phylum Pseudomonadota; class Alphaproteobacteria; order Caulobacterales; family Maricaulaceae; genus JASFUX01. Next base: position 7,496 of record JASFUX010000050.1, read on the forward strand.
CAGGTCCTGCTCGACGGCGATCCGACGCCGCAAACCGTCGGCCAGTTCGAGCTCGCCACCTTCATCAATCCGGCCGGCCTTGAAGCGACCGGCGACAACCTCTTCCTCGAGACCGCCGCCTCGGGCGCGGCCAACGTCGGCGTGCCCGGCGGGGTCGGCTTCGGCCGGGTGATGCAGGGCTTCCTCGAGACCTCCAACGTCAACGCGGTCCAGGAGATCACCGCGCTCATCGAGGCGCAGCGCGCCTACGAGATGAACGCCAAGGTGATCACCGCATCCGACGAGATGCTGCAGGCCGGCACCAACGTTCGCTAGGGACTGAATGATGATCGCCACGCTCAAGCGCCTTGCTCCAGCCGCCTTCGGCCTTCTCGCCGCCGGCTTGACCGCCTTGCCCGCGGCCGCCGACGCGGTGGTGACCTTGCGGCCCTCGCTCGAGGTCGCCGGCGAGACGATCGCCTTCTCGGATCTGTTCGACGGCGTGCCGGCGGGCGCGGACTCCGACATCGCGCGCTCCCCGGCCCCCGGCGCGAGCGTAACGATCGATCCGGTCTGGCTCGGCGAGCGAGCCCGCATGGCCGGTCTCGACTGGCCGAACGCAACGAACGTGCGCCGCGTCTCGGTGCGCCGCGCCAGCCAGACGATCTCGGCGGACATGATCGGCGAGCTGATCGCCGACGAGCTCGCCCGGCAGCACCACGAGGACTACGCCGTCACCCTGTCGGGCGCGCGGATGCTGCACGCTCCGATCGACGCGGCGCTCTCGCCGGTGGTCAACGCTCTCTCCTATGATCCGTCCTCGAACAGCTTCACGGCCAACGTCTCGCTCTACCCCGGCGCGACGGCCGAGCGCGTCGCCGGGCGGGCCGAGCCCGCGATCGAGCTGATCGTGCTCGCCCGCGCGGTCAGCCGCGGCGACGTCATCTCGATGAGCGACCTGACCTCGGTCCGCACGCCGCTGAGTCGCGCGCCGGGCGACGCCGTCATGGATCCGGGCGAAGCGATCGGCATGGCCGCCAAGCGCTCGCTGCGCGCCGGTCAGGCGATCCGCCCGTTCGACCTCGACCGGCCGAACGTCATCGCGCGCGGCGACACGGTGGTGGTGCGCTTCGAGCGCGGCGCCCTGGCGCTGACCGCGCGCGCCCGCGCCCTTTCCGACGTCGCCGAAGGCGAGCAAGGCCGCTTCGTCAACCTGCAGTCCAACCGCGTGGTCGACGCCGTCGCGATCGGCCCGGGCGAAGCCTGGCTCGTCGCCGGCGCGCCCCTCACCGTTCAGACCAGCACCTCGGGAGCACCCATCCGATGACCCGCCGCGCACGCCGCATCGCCCTCGCCGCCGCCCTCGCCCCGCTCGCGCTCGGCGCCTGCGCGCAGACCCGCGACCGTCTCGCCGACGTCGGCCATCCGCCCGACCTCGCGCCGATGGAGGATCCGCGTGCGATCTACGGCTACCAGCCGGTGATCATGCCCTCGCCCGACCGCGCTGTGGACGCGGGACGGACCAACTCGCTGTGGCGCTCGGACGCTCACTCGTTCTTCGACGATCAGCGCGCCTCCAGCGTGGGCGACATCCTCACCGTGGAGATCGCCATCGCCGACGAGGCGCAGGTGTCCAACACCACCTCGCGCTCGCACGCGAACACCGAAACGAGCGAGCTTAATGCATTCCTGGGGCTTGAGGGCGCGCTCGGCCAGGTGTTGCCGGCAGGTTTCTCTCCGTCTACGGCGGTCGACCTCGCTTCGGACAGCGACGTGTCCGGGACCGGCGCGGTCAACCGCTCGGAGACGATCAACCTGACGGTCGCCGCGCAGATCACCCAGGTGCTGCCGAACGGCAACTTCGTCATCGCCGGCCGCCAGGAAGTCCGCATCAATTCCGAGGTGCGCGAGCTGCTGATCACCGGCGTCGCCCGGCCGCAGGACATCACCTCGACCAACACGATCGCCCACACCCAGATCGCCGAGGCGCGCATCTCCTACGGCGGCCGCGGCGTCATCTCCGACGTCCAGGGACCGCGCTATGGCCAAGAGGCCTGGGGTGTGATCGCGCCGTTCTGACCACGCGTCCGCGCGAGTTCGCGTTAGCGGAACCTTAATCCGTATTGCGTTAATCTTTATCCGGATCAGGATGAGAGGCACCCCATGGGCGCGCGCATCGGCATCGTAGCAATGCGGATCATCGCCGAGACGTTCATCGTCGCGGGGCTGGCGGGCTACGTCGTCCGCGACTGGCTGCGCAACCGCTTCGCCGGCTGAGACCCTTCCTCCCCATCTCCCTCGGACATTGAACCATTGCCCCGTTCCGGCCGACTAATCGGTCATGAACGGACGAGGCGCGCATGGTTCGCCGGGTTGGCCAGGTCTATGACGAGATGCTCGTCCTCCTCGCTGCGGGAGGCCAAGCGCGCGCGCTTGAGCGGCTGGCGAGCCGTTGGCGGCCGCGCCACTACGCCCATGCGCGCCGGCTCTTGGGCGCTCCCGACCAGGCGGCAGACGCGGTCCAGGACGCCTGGGTGAGCATCCTGAGGAGTATCGGCCGGCTGCGCGATCCATCCCGCTTTCCCGCCTGGTCCTATGCGATCGTCACCCGCCGTTGCCGCGACATCCAGCGCCGCGCCGTGCGCACCAAGGCCGGCGCGCTCGAAGACGACATCGAAGCAGCGCCCGTCGGCGATCCCGACAGCACGCACGATCTGAGGCGCGGGCTCGAGGCCTTGCCGCCCGATCAGCGCGCCGCCATCGCCCTCTTCTACCGCGACGGCTTCACGGTCACCGAGATCGCCGAGGCCCTCGCCGTTCCCGCGGGCACGGTGAAGACCCGCCTGTTCCACGCCCGGCGCGCGCTGCGCCGGCATTTCGAAGGAGACGAGACATGAGCAAGCTCGACGACGCCATCCATGAGGCGCTGTCGGAGGAGGACGCGGAGTTCCTCTCGCAGTTCGACAAGGAGCCGAACGCTTTTCAGCAAATGTTCGGCATCTTCAGCGGGCCGCTGGGATGGATCTTCATCATGTTCGTGGTGTTCGCGCTCATCCTGGCGCCGATCACGTTCTATACGGGCTGGAAATTCTTCACGGCGACCGAGTTGCGGCCTCTGCTCTATTGGGGGGCGACGACGGGCGTCTTCCTGATGATCCTCAGCATCGTGCGGATCCTCAGTTTCATGCAGCTGCAAACCAACGCCCTGCTGCGCGAGCTCAAGCGGCTCGAGCTGCAGATCGCGCGGCTGGCGGCGCGGGACTCGGTTTGACCGGCGCCGTGCCCCGATCGATCGTCACGGTCAGTCGTCGCGGTGGATCCGCTCGTTGCGCTCGTGCGCCTCTTGAGCTTCGAGCGAGAGGAGCGCGGTCGGCCGGGCTTCGAGCCGGGCGATGCCGATCGGCTCCCCGGTCTCCTCGCAATAGCCGTAGGAGCCGTCCTCGATCCGCCGCAGCGCCGAGTCGATCTTGGCGATCAGCTTGCGCTGGCGGTCGCGGGTTCGCAGCTCCAAGGACCGGTCGGTCTCCGAGGAGGCGCGGTCGACCGGATCGGCCGCCGGGTCGGTTTCCGCCTGCAGATTTGCAAGCGTCACCTTGCTCTCATCAAGAATTTCTTGCTTCCAAGTCAAAAGCTTGCGCCGAAAATACTCTCGCATTTTCGGGTTCATATATTTTTCTTTTTGTTTCGGCTTATAGTTTTTCGGCAGTTCGGTTCTGAAGTCTTCCGCGACACTCATCGCGCACTCCCACGACGCCCCCGAGCCCAAAGCGGCGCGGAGTATAGTCAAAGGCGGCTCGGCTTCAACGCGAAAGTCCAGATAGTCTCAAATCTTTGAAAAGACGGAGGCAATTGTTCAAGCGATCGCGCGCTTGGCCAATTCCACCGCCGCGCGAACCTCGACCTCGTCCACAATCGCCTCAAGTCTAGGATCGGCGCTCTTTTCGCGCGCCTGCTTCGCCGATTGGGCGAGCCGCGCTAGCGCCGCGGCGGGCGAAGCGCCCTCCAGCATCGCCAGCTTCACGCCTTCAAGCGCGTCAAGGATGTCCCCGGCGCGGGCGGCCGAGCGCTTGCGCGGGTCGGTCGCGTCGGGCGCGCCCTGCAGCGCCATCAACGCATCGACCGAGCCGACCCCGGCCGGCGCGGCGACGGCGGGCGCGCTGCGCGTCTCGGCGGCGGCGGGCTCGGCCGGGACGAAGCCCGCGCCGCGGGCCTTCGACGACCGGCGCGCGGTCGAGGTGGATTGGGACGGGCGGGGGCCGGTGATCTTCATCGCGCGGGTCACGCTCCCTCACGGAAAACTCTATGGGCGCTCAAGCGAAGCGGTCCCACCCATGTCGCAGGATTGGCGTTAATGAAGCGTTTCGCGCGGACTCGCGCGGCAACAAATGCCCGGCCAAGTCTGCCGCCGGGAGCAGGCGCGGCGAGATAGCCTTCCCATAACACGCTGATTTTATTTGATCTTTTTCAAAACTAAAACGGCCCGATCCTCGCATTAGCCTTAACGATCATTCGTGTCCGGACTGAAGAGATATGACCCGCCTGTTCGCCTCGCTCTGCGCCGCGCTCGTTTTTTGCGCCCTTCCCGCCCCGTCCGGCGCCGCTTCGCGCATCAAGGACATCGCCGACATCGAAGGCGTCCGCGAGAACCAGCTCGTCGGCTACGGCTTGGTCGTGGGCCTGAACGGCACCGGGGACTCCTTGCGCAACTCGCCGTTCACACAGCAAAGCCTCGAAGCCATGCTGGAGCGGCTCGGGGTCAACACCCGCGACGCCAACGCCAACACCCGCAATGTCGCCGCGGTCATGGTCACCGCCCACTTGCCGGCGTTCGCCATGCAAGGCTCGCGGATCGACGTGGCGGTCTCCTCGCTCGGCGACGCCTCGAGCCTCGCCGGGGGTACGCTGCTCGCCACCCCGCTTCTGGGCGCGGACGGCGAGGTCTACGCCGTCGGCGCGGGTCAGGTTGCGATCGCGGGCTTTTCGGCCGGCGGCGACGGGGCGAGCGTCACCCAGGGCGTGCCGACGATGGCGCGCATTTCCGCCGGCGCCCTGGTCGAACGCGAGATCGACTACGACCTCGCCGGCCAGGCGAGCATTCGTCTGGCGCTGAGGAACCCCGACTTCGCCACCGCGAGCGAGATGGCCGGCGTGATCAACGCCTACATCGGCTCCGACATCGCCCGGCCGACATCGAACGCCATCGTCGAAGTCGCCCGGCCCTACGACTACGCCGGCGACATGGTCGCGCTCTTGACCGAGATCGAGCGGCTGACCGTCGACCCGGACCTGCCCGCCCGCGTCGTCGTCGACGAAGCTTCGGGCGTCATCGTCATCGGCGAGGACGTGCGGGTCTCGACCGTCGCGATCGCCCAGGGCTCGCTCACCGTCTCGGTGCGCGAAGCGCCGGTGGTCAGCCAGGCGCTGCCGTTCGCCCCGCAAGGCGAAACCGTGGAGCTGCCGCGCACCGACGTCGAGGTGGTCGACGAGGAAGGCGGCCTCGCCTACTTCGACGACGGAACGATCGCCTTGAGCGATCTGGTCGACGGCCTCAACGCGCTCGGCGTGTCGCCCCGCGATCTCATTTCGATCCTGCACGCTCTGAAATCCGCCGGCGCGCTGCAAGCCGAGATCGAGGTGCTCTGATGGGACCGGACGCCTTCGCCGCCCAGTCGTTCCTCGACGCCGCGCTCGCCGGACGGTCCGCGTCGAGCGGTCCGCAGATCTCGGCCGCGCAAGATCCCGAAGCGGCCGCGCGCGACTTCGAGAAATTCTTCCTCTCCCAGGTGCTCGAGACCCTGCAGCAAGGGCTCTCGACCGAAGCGCCGTTCGGGGGAGGCTCGGGCGAGACCGCCTGGAAATCGTTCCTGAACGAGGCCTACGCCGAAGCCATGGTCCGCGCCGGCGGCATCGGCCTCGCCGATCGTCTCAAGGCCGAAATCATAGCGCTTCAATCTGAGGAGAACATCTGATGTCGCTCGAAGCACGCGACAGCGCCGACCGCGCTGAACAACTTATTCTGCTCACGAAGCGTTTGACCGATCTGATCGAACGCGAGACCGAGCTGTTCCGCGCCCGCCGCCCGCTCGAGGCTGCGCCGTTCCGCGACGAGAAGGCCAAGCTCGCCAACATCTACCGCCAGGAGACCGCGCGGATCTCGCGCGAGCCCGCACTGATCGCCGATGCGCCCGAAGCGCTGCGCAAGCAGCTGTCGGAAACGACCGAAGCCTTCCACGCCGCGCTCGACGCACACGGCCAAGCGATCGCAACGCTGCAGGAGCTTTCGGAGGGCCTGGTCAAGTCGATCGCCGACTACGTGGCGCAATCGCGGATGGCGGAAACCGGTTACGGTCCCGGCGCCAAGCTCGCGCCGAATCGCGCCGGCGCGGCGATCACGCTCGATCAATCCGCATAGAGCATCGCGCGCGGCGATCTAGGACACTTTTGTGACGCATCCTGAGCGTCCCGTTCGTCCCTGAACGGGGTTTACTTGACGATCTTGTGACGGATTGCCCGCCGCGCTTGTGGATAAGCGGGCGTTTCCCCCTCGACAGAGTTGGTCGTCGAATTGCCGGGAAATCGTTGAGCGGATAATTTCTCCGCGAACTGGCCGGGCGGCGTTTCTGACCGTTCGCTTCGCCCGACCCATGTTCGCCCCCTTAACAGCGAGCCGGCCGGCTCGCTGTTTTTTTGTCGCGAACCATCCCGGCGCCCGGGGTGTTCCGGTTCTAGCACCCAAGCGCCGATCAGCAAGCCGCGAGCGCTTCCGCGCTGCTGCGCTTTTCGGCGTTTTTCACAGCTTGGCGCCGGGGCGCGCCGACAGGCTTCAAATGCCGCCGAGGCGCGCCAGAGCGTCCTGATAGTTGGAGATCTTCGCGAGGAGATAAGCGGGAACCTGACCGCCCCGCTTGCCCGGTCCTTGCGCGAGATCGTCGAGCGAGCGGTCACGGGTGATGTGCCGATAAGCCGAGCGCACCGCCGCCATCGCCGTCTCGATGATGCTGAGCGCTTCTTTGGCGCTTTCGAAGCTCGAAACGCCGAAGTCCGAAGCGAGCCTCAACTCGAACGACTTCTTCTCCTCGACGTCGGAGTCCTCGTCGGCCTTGGGCGGTGCGGTGACCTTGCCCGCTTCAAGGCCGAGCGCGGCGAGCAGGTCCTGGCCCTCCCCGCCGGCGAACAGCTCGAGCGTGACGCCCGGCTCCGGCGTGATCCGCAGCGCGTCGGCGCCGTCCTTGCGCGCCACCGTCGACTCGCCGTTCAGGACCAACGCAGTGTTGATCTTGAACGTCAGTGCACGCAGCGTGTCGTCGGCATCGATCGCGATCTTGATCTTCCGGCCGCCGTCGACGGAAATATAGAAATGATCGCCCGCGCGCGCGGTGGTGCGTTGCGCGATCGCGCGGTCGTCCTGAAAGATCAGCTCGCCGGTGGGCAGACCGAACGCGTCGAGATCGCTCGAACCTGCTGAGTCTACGACGAGCGCGGCGCCTTGGGAGACCCCCGAGCGGCCAGTGATCTGCGTCGTCCAGTCGAGCGCGCCGGTGGTCGCGTCGAACTTCGCCGCGAAAGCGTCGCGCGTGCCGAGCTGGCCCGATCCCGAAGGCAGCGCCCCGTCCGTATAGCCGGCGAGGAACACCGCGCCGTCGACCACGGTGACGTCGGCGGCGACGTCTTCGGACGCCGAGCCGAGGAAGGTCTGAAACCGTACAGAGGGGCTCGCGCCGTCGTCGAGGGCGATCAGGAAGGCGTCGCGCGCGCCCGAATGGGCGACCAGCGCGCCCGAGAGCGTCAGCCCCGAGCGCGCCGCGCCGGTGATGTAGATGCCGGTCGCGTCGGCGTGGATGGCGTTGATCGCGCCGGCGTCGAGATCGCCGATCACATGCTCCCAAAGCGATGCGGACACGCCGTCAGCGGACGAATACTTGCGGACGTAGCCTACGCCGTCCTCGACGCTGCCGACGATGAGGTCGCCGTCGTCGGCGATCGAGAGCGCTGTCGCCTGCTCGTCGTCGCTGTCGCCGAACTGCCGGGTCCAGAGCGTGTCCCCATCCGCGTCGATCGCGCGCACGAAGGCGTCCGAGCCGCCGCCGTGCACGTTTCCGGTCAGCGAGCCCGTGGTCTTGCCGGCGATGTAGGTGGTTCCGTCCGCGGCCACGGCGACCGCGTTGACCGCGTCGGCGCCGATCCCGCCCAGACGATGGGTCCACTCTTCTATGCCGTCGGCGTCGTAGCGGGTCACGAAGCCGTCCGCGCCGCCGCGCTCGATCGTCTCGCCGA
>JASFUX010000051.1:0-15450 GCA_050050115.1 Maricaulaceae bacterium
AGTGAAAGTCTCGTCGAGGAAGCCGAGCGCGGGGGCGGCGTCGCCGACGATGAAGACGAGCTCGGGGGCGGTGAGGCGGAAATTCAGGGGCAGATAGATCGCGCCGATGCGCCAGCAGGCGTACTGAATGTCGAGCATGTCGGTGGAGTTCAGCGACAGCACGCACACCCGGTCGCCCTTCTGCACGCCCTGCGCCTTCATGAAGCCGGTGAGCCGCGCGACGCGTTCGTGCATCTGCGCATAGGTGTGCCGCCGGCCGGTGTGCAGATCGATCGTCGCAACCTTGTCCGGCCGCGCCGAGACGTTGCCGGCGATCCAGTCGACGACCACGCCGGGTCGCCGCGAGGAGGGCGCCGACGGTGTCGGCGCGACCTTTAGCGCTGGCGCCGCCGCTGGCGCAGCCGGCGCGCTCGGCGTCCTGGCGGTCTCGGCTTTCTTCTTTCCACCAAACAGTCCCATGTCATTCCCCTTCGCTCGCCGCGTTTTCGCGGTCGTGTCGTTCATCTTTCTCCTCTCCCGCGGGGAGGAAACTCAAAGTCCCATCTGACGCACCGCCAGGTCGCGCATGATCTCCTCCGAGCCGCCGCCGATCGCGAGCACTTTCACCTCGCGGTAGACCCGCTCGACGAGGTTGCCGCGCAGGTAGCCGGCGCCGCCGAAGATCTGCAGCGCTTCGGAGGCGACGTGCTCGAGCGCCTTGGTGGCGAAGACCTTCGCCTTGGAGATCTCCGCGACCGGCATGTCGCCTTCGTTCACCGCCCAGCAGATGTGATCGAGGTAAGCTTGCGTGGCGTCAACTTCGGCGGACATGTCGGCGATCTTGTGCCGGATCACCTGGTGCTCGATCAGCTTTTTGCCGAAGGTCTCGCGCTCCTGCGCCCAGCCGATCGACTCTTCGAGGCACAGCTTCATCATCCCCAGCGCCTGGGCGATGATGCCGACGCGCTCGAGGTTGAAGTTGTTCATGATCGCAAGAAAGCCGCGGTCCTCCTCGCCGAGCATGTTGGTCGCCGGCACGCGGACGTCATCGAAGAACAGCGTCGCCTGGTCCGAGCACCACCAGCCCATCTTCCGCTCGAGCGCTTGACGAGTGAAACCTTCGGCGTCCGCCTCGACGAAGAAGAGCGAGATGCCCTTGAGGCCCGGCCCGCCTGTGCGCGCGCCGATGACGAAGTAGTCGCTCTTCATCCCGCCGGTGATGAAGGTCTTCGAGCCGTTCAGGACGTAGTGGTTGCCGTCCTTGCGCGCCGTGGTCTTGAGGTTGGCGACGTCCGAGCCGCCCGACGGCTCGGTGATCCCGAGCGAGGAGCTTTTCCGCCCCGACACCACCTCGGGCAGCACCTTCGCCTTGATGTCCTCGTTCGCCAGCGCCTGGATCGGGCCGAGCGAGATCGACCGCGCGCCGAGCGCCGCGGGCACGCCGTTCGCCCCGCACTTGCCCATCTCTTCGGTGAAGGCGGCGCGCATGAACGCGTCATCGAAGCCCAGTCCGCCGTATTTTTCCTCGATCCCGAAGCCGAAGGCGCCGAGCGCGCCGACCTTCTCGTGCAACTCCCAGGGAAACTCCCCCGCTTCGTCCCATTCGTCCGCATAAGGCTTGATTTCAGTCTCGACGAAACGGCGGATCGCCTCGCGAAACGCGGTCCGCTCCTCGGTCTCGAACGGGCTTTTCATCCCTTGGCGATCCTCCCCGGCGCAAGCGTTTGATCTTGTTTGCGCGCCTTCACTGAAAGAGGTCGCAAGGAGATTGATTTGTCAAACGCAACCGGGTCTGCTCGGGGCTTGAACGGCCGCTCGAACGACGCCCGGATCAACCGGGCGCCTGGCAGCGCTGGAGCGGCGGCCGCCGGAGGAGAACTTGGCGCAGGCGAGGACGATCAAGGTCGGCGGCGCGAGCGGCTACTGGGGCGAGTCCGACATGGCTCTGCCGCAGCTCCTGAAGGCCGGCGGGCTCGACTACATCGTCTTCGACTATCTGGCCGAGATCACCATGTCGATCATGGCGCGCGCCCGGGCCAAGGACGCGAGCCTCGGCTATGCGACCGACTTCGTTACGGCGGCGCTGAAGCCCAACTTGAAAGAGATCGCACGCCAGGGCGTGAAGATCGTCTCGAACGCCGGCGGAGTGAACCCTGAGGCCTGCGCGACGGCGGCGCGAGCGCTGATCGAAGAGCAGGGGCTTGATCTCACGGTCGCGGTTGTGACGGGCGACGACCTCGCCGCGCGCGTGAAAGACTTCGCCGCAGCGGGCGTGACGGAGATGTTCACCGGCGCGCCGTTTCCCGATCCCGCAAAAGTTGCGAGCGTCAACGCCTATCTCGGCGCCTTTCCGGTCGCGGCTGCGTTTGGGGCTGGGGCCGACATCGTGATCACCGGTCGGTGCGTCGACAGCGCGGTCACTTTGGGGGCGTGCATCCACGCGTTTGGCTGGGGCGCGGACGATCTCGACAAACTCGCCGGCGGCAGCCTCGCCGGCCATATCCTCGAATGCGGGCCGCAGGCGACGGGCGGCAACTACACCGATTGGGAAGCGGTCGCCGAGCGCATCGACGAGATCGGCTATCCGATTGCAGAGATTTCCGAGGATGGGTCGTTCGTCGTCTCCAAGCCGGAGGGAACCGGCGGCGCGGTGACGGTCGGAACGGTCGGCGAGCAGTTGCTCTACGAGATCGGCGATCCGCAAGCCTATTTGCTGCCCGATGTCGTCTGCGACTTCTCCAAGGTGACGCTCGAGCAGACCGGCGCCGATCAGGTCCGCGTTGCGGGCGCAAAAGGACGGGCCGCGCCGGACAGCTACAAGGTGTCGGCCACCTACATGGACGGCTGGCGCGCCGGCGCGGTGTTCTTCTTCGCGGGCGAGAAAGCGGCCGCCAAGGCGCGCGTCTTCGCCGGCGCTGGTGTTGAACGGGCGCGCGGCAAGCTGCGCGCGCTCAATGCACCCGACTACGAGGAAACGCTGATCGAGGTCGTCGGCGACGAAAGCAGCTACGGCGCGACGGCAAGAGACGTCGCGCCGCGCGAGGTCGCGGTGAAGGTCGCGGTCAAGCACGTCGACGACCGGGCGGCGGGCTTGGTGCTGAAGGAGCTGACCGGAATGGGCCTCGCGACCCCGCCGGGCCTGACCATGTTCGCCGGCGGCAGGCCCAAGCCGAGCCCGGTGGTGCGGCTGTTCTCATTTCTCGTTTCGAAATCAGAGGTGGAGGCGGTCGTGTCGGCAGGTGCGCGTGGAGAAGCCGCTGCCGTTTCGTCGGGCGTCGCGTTCGACGTGCGCGCGATCGAGCGCCCGGCGCCGCCGGAGCTTCCCGATACAGACGAAACGCTGGTCGAGGTTCCGTTGTCACGCCTCGCCTGGGCGCGATCGGGCGACAAGGGCGACAACGCCAACATTGGCGTCCTGCCGCGCGAAAAAGCCTATGCGCCGTGGATCTGGGCGGCGCTCACCGAGGACGAGGTCGCGCGCCGCTTCGCGCACATTCTCAAAGGCCCGGTCGAGCGCTTCTTTCTACCCGGAACCGGCGCGATCAACTTCCTGCTCCACGATGTCCTAGGCGGCGGCGGCGTGGCGAGCCTCAGGAACGACCCGCAGGGCAAGAGCTACGCCCAAATCCTGCTCGCGGCGGAGATCCCCGTGCCGCGCTCAATCGCCGAGGCTCTCTGATGGCGCGCTTTCAGTCCCTCATTTCTCCGACGTCCAATGCCTTCGCGCAAAACCGCGCCGATATGCTCGCGCGCGTAGAGTCGTTGCGCGCGCTTGAAGCCCGCGCCGTCGCCGCCTCGGAGAAGCGCCGCGCGCGGTTCGAAGAGCGGGGCCAGCTGACGCCGCACGAGCGGGTGACGCGGCTGCTCGACCCCGGCATGCCGTTCGTGCAGCTGCATACGCTGGCCAACTATCTGCTGCAGGATCCCAACCCCGAAACCTCCGTTCCCGGCGGATCGGTGATCCTCGGGATCGGGTTCGTCAACGGCGCGCGCTGCATGATCTGGGCGGACGACAGCGGCGTGCGCGCGGGCGCCAATACGCCGGGCGGCGGCGAGGCGTGTATGAATATACAGGCGATGGCGCTCAAGCAGAAGCTGCCGCTGATCCATCTGGTCGAGAGCGCCGGCGCCAACCTGATGGAGTACAAGGTCGAGGGTTGGGCGCGGGGCGGCCGTCTGTTCGCCAACCTGGCGCGCCTGAGCGCGGCGGGGATTCCGGTCGTCACCGTGCTGCACGGTCCGTCGACGGCCGGCGGCGCCTATATGCCGGGCCTCTCGGACTATGTGATCGGGGTCAAGCGAAACGGCCTCGCTGCGCTCGGCGGGGCGGCGTTGACGCGCGCGGCGACGGGGGAGGTGGCTGACGAGCGCGAGCTCGGCGGCAGCGAGATGCATGCGACCGTCTCCGGCCTCGTCGAGTATCTCGCAGAGGACGACGCGCACGGGATCGCCACCGCGCGCGACGTGGTCGGACGACTTGGCTGGAACAAACACGCCCACATCGAGAAGCCGACGCCTTATGAGCCGCCCGCCTACGACCCGGACGAGCTGGCCGGCTCCGTGCCGGTCGACTATCGCGTGCCCTATGACGTGCGCGAAGTGGTCGCTCGGATCGTCGACGGCTCGGACTTTGACGACTTCAAGCCCGGCTTCGGCGCCTCGACCGTGTGCCTACAGGCCTCGGTGATGGGGATCGCCGTCGGGATCATCGGCAACAACGGGCCGATCGACACCCAAGGCGCGAACAAGGCCGCGCAGTTCATGCAGCTCTGCGATCAGGCGGACATGCCGCTCGTGTTCTTGAACAACACCACCGGCTACATGGTCGGCACGGCGTACGAGCAGGCCGGCATGGTCAAGCATGGCTCGAAGATGATCCAGGCGGTTTCGAACGTTCGTGTGCCGAAGATCACGTTCTACATCGGCGCGAGCTTCGGCGCGGGCAACTATGGCATGTGCGGGCTCGGCTATGATCCGGACTTCCTCTTCGCTTGGCCGAACGCGCGCACCGGCGTCATGGGCGGCGGTCAGGCCGCGAAGACCATGAGCCAAGTCGCCGAGGCCCGCGCCGCGCGCACCGGCGACAAAATCGATGAGAAGACTCTGAAGGCGCAGGAAGACGCGATCGCAGGCCACTTCGAGGCGCAAGAGGACGCCTTCTACACCTCAGGCCGCGGGCTCGATCACGGCGTCATCGATCCGCGGGACACGCGCAAGGTGCTGGGCTTTTGTCTCGAGACCTGCCTGGAGGCGCGGGCGCGCGAGGTGCGGCCGAACAGCTTCGGCGTGGCGCGGTTGTGAGGCGCGCGATGACGCCCTTCACCTCGCTCCTCATCGCCAACCGTGGCGAGATCGCGGTGCGGATCATCGACACCGCGCGGGGAGAGGGCTTGCGAACCATCGCGGTCTATTCCAACGCCGACGCGCGCGCGCTGCACGTCAAGGCCGCTGACGATGCGGTTCGTATCGGGCCTGCGTCGGCCGCGGAGTCCTATCTCAGCATCGAGAACATTCTCGCCGCAGCGAAGGTGAGCGGCGCCGAGGCGATCCATCCGGGCTACGGTTTTCTGTCGGAGAACGCGGCGTTCGCCCGCGCGGTGGAGAAGGCCGGCCTCGTGTTCGTTGGGCCTCCGGCTGATGCGATCGAGATCATGGGCGACAAGGCGCGCGCCAAAGAGGCGATGCTCGCCGCTGGCGTGCCGTGCGTGCCGGGCTACCAGGGCGAAGATCAGTCTGACGACAGATTGATCGCCGAAGCTGAAGCGACCGGCTTGCCGGTGATGATCAAGGCGGCGGCTGGCGGCGGCGGGCGCGGCATGCGTCTCGTGACCAAGAAGAAGGATGTCGCCGACGCGATCCAGTTGGCCCGCTCGGAAGCGGAGAACGCCTTCGGCTCAGGCGATCTCATCATAGAGAGGACGATCGCAAAGGCGCGACACGTCGAGATCCAGGTGCTCGCCGATGCGCATGGAAACGTCGTCCACTTGGGAGAGCGCGACTGCTCGGTTCAGCGTCGCCACCAGAAGGTGATCGAAGAAGCGCCCGCGCCGGGGATGACCACGGAGCTGCGCGAAGCGATGGGTGCGGCGGCCGTTGAAGCGGCGCGCGCGGTCGACTACAGCGGCGCGGGGACGGTGGAGTTCCTGCTCGATGCGGACGGAAACTTCTACTTCCTCGAAATGAACACGCGCCTGCAGGTCGAGCATCCGGTGACAGAGGAGGTGACCGGTCTCGACCTCGTCGCATTGCAGCTCAAAGTCGCGCGCGGCGAGCCGCTCGGAATCGAGCAGGACGACGTCGCGATGCTTGGTCATGCGATCGAGGCGCGGCTTTATGCCGAAGACCCGGCGGCTGGCTTCCTGCCGAGCACGGGCGCGATCAAGCTTTGGGGATCGCCTGTTGGAGATGACGTTCGCGTCGACGCGGGCGTCGAGACCGGCGGAGAGATGTCTGCCTTCTACGATCCGATGGCCGCGAAAATCATCGCCTGGGGCGACACGCGGGACGAAGCGCGCCGGCGCTTGATCGACGCGCTCGAAGCGACCGCTCTGTTTGGTCCGGCGACCAACCGCGACTTTCTCATCGACGCATTGGAGCAGCCGACGTTCGTCAGAGGCGAGGCGACGACCGATTTCATCGCTGAGACCTATGCTGAGAAGGGGGGCGACGCCGGCTTCGCTCCACCGCCGCCAACGGACGAAGACTTCGCCGTCACCGCCGTGGTGCAGACTGCGTTGGCGCAACGTCGCTCGCATGCCGCGTCGGTCGCCGTGAATGAGGAGCTGCTGGGCTGGTCGAGCACGGGCGCGCTCGAAACCGTGCGTCTCTATGCTCGTGGCGAGATTCGAGTCGAAGCGCGGGTGCGGGCGCTCGGGCGTTCGTCCTACGAGGTGACGGTCGGCGGCGGAACGATGGCTCTAGAAGTCCTGGATTTAGACGACACCGCCGCGTCGATCCGTGTCGACGGACGCGTCGTCCGCCCGATCTTTTTCGCCGACCGCGAACGCGCGCTCGACATCGCGATCGGCCCGCATACCGCGCGCTTGGTCGACCTCTCCGGCGGCGCAGCGGCGGACGCGGCGGGGGCGGGCGGCGGCCGGGTGGTTGCGCCGATGCACGGCAAGCTGATCAAGCTCTTGGTTAAGTCCGGCGACGCGGTGAAGGCCGGCGACGCGGTCGCCGTGCTCGAAGCGATGAAGATGCAGCTTCAAGTTTTTGCCGAGATCGATGGAAGCGTCGCCGAGACGCTGGCGTCTGCCGGCGCGCAGATCGCCGCCGGCGAGGTCATCGCCGAGATCACGCCCGCCGAAGGAGCCTCGTCATGATGAACTCGCCCGTGTGCCAGCGGCTCGGCGTCGAGTTTCCGCTGTTCGCCTTCAGCCACTGCCGAGATGTCGTGGCTGCTGTGTCGCGGGCGGGCGGCTTCGGCGTGCTCGGCGCGGTCATTCTGACGCCGGACGAACTCGAAGAAGAGCTCTCCTGGATCGACGATCACGTTGACGGCAAGCCTTACGGCGTCGACCTGATCGTGCCGACCAAGATGGAAGGCCGGCAAGGCGGGGCGATCGACGCCGAGGCGCTGCGCGCCGCCGTGCCGGTCGAATACGCTGCTTTCGTCGAGGGCGTGCTCAAGCAATACGGGGTCGAGGCGGACGATCTGGCGAGCTTTCTCGATAAACAGCTCGTCACCGCGCGCAACCTGACTGAGGAAGGCGCGGCGGACAGCCTTGCGGTCGCCTTCCGTCATCCGATCAAGCTGATCGCCAATGCGCTCGGCGTGCCGCCCAAGGTGATGATCGACATGGGCAGGGAGCACGACGTCGCGGTCGCCGCGCTCGTCGGCGCGAAGGAGCATGCGCTGGCGCAGGTCCAGGCCGGGGTCGACATCCTGATCGCTGCGGGCGGCGAGGCGGGCGGGCATTGCGGGGAGATCTCCACCATGGTGCTGATCCCCGAGGTCTGCCGGATGCTGGCCGAGATGGGGAACGACACGCCGGTGCTCGCCGCGGGCGGCATCGTCACCGGCGAACAGATGGCCGCAGCGATGGCGATGGGCGCGGCGGGCGCCTGGTGCGGCTCGGTCTGGCTGACGACGGCCGAGGCGGAGACCAATCCGATCGTCAAAGAGAAGATGCTTGCGGCGACATCGCGCGACACGGTCCGCGCCCGCTCGCGCACCGGCAAGCCCTCGCGGCAGCTACGTTCTCCGTGGACGGACGCATGGGAGGGAGATGGCGCGCCGCCGCCGTTGCCGATGCCGCTGCAATCGCTCGTCTCCGAGCCGGCGCTGAGGAAAGTCGACAAGCTCGCCGAAGGCGGTCACGAAGGCGCAAAGCAGCTGGCGACCTATTGGGTCGGGCAGGGCGTCGGGCTGATGAATCAGGCGACCTCAGCCGGCCAGGTGGTGCAAGACTTCAAGGAAGACTTCGCCCGCGCCTACGAACGGCTCGCCGCGGCGCTGGGGGCGTAGACTGGCCGCTACTCCTCGCGCACGACCCGCACGTCCACCGGTTCGCCGCCTTTGAAGTTGAGGTCGCGCTGCGGGAAGGGGATCTCGATCCCGTTTTCCTTGAAGGCGTTCCAAACGTTGAGGAGCACGTCGTGCGCGGCGGCCATCACGCCCTTCTCAGGATCCTCGATCCAGAAGCGCACCTCGAGGTCGACCGAGCTGTCGCCGAAGCCGACGAGCAGGCACTTGGGGGCCGGATGGGCGACGGTGCGCGGCGCGGCCTTGGCCGCTTCGATCACGAGCTCGATCGCCTTGTTCACGTCCGAACCGTAGGCGATCCCGATTGAGCGTTTCACCCGCACGGCTTTGTCGGTGAAGCTCCAGTTGACGACTTTCTCCGTCATCAGAAGCTCGTTGGGGATCAGATGCTCGTGCCCGTCGCGGGTGACGATCGAGGCGTAGCGGAGCCCCAAGGAGTTCACCCAGCCGTAGCTGTCGGTCACCTCGATCACGTCGCCGGGCTTGATCGAACGGTCGAGCAGCAAAATGATCCCCGAGACGAAGTTCGAGACCACTTTCTGCAAACCGAACCCGAGTCCCAGGCCGATCGCGCCGCCGAAGACCGCGAAGGCGGTCAGCGGGATGTTGAGGACCGACAGGCCGATCAGCACAGCGATCACCATCAGCGCGACTTGGATCGTTGTGCCGAACAAGATTCTCAACGAAGGCTCGAGCTTCGGAATCGTATCGATCCGATGCCGGAGGATGCGCGACAGCCACCCCGCCAATACCAGCAGCAGCACGACCAGGATCGCCGACTGGATCACGATCCCGATCGACAGTTGCTGGCCCGCAATCGCGAACGTCGTGGTGTTGAGCCAGGACAGAAGCGGACCGAGAAGACCGAAGATGTTGAGGATCGCGCCGATCCAGGCGACCTGGGCGGCGAGCTTGGCCCAGTACGGCTCGGAGATGAATTGCGTGGCGAAGCGAATGATCGTCCACGCCGCTGCGAGCGACACCGCGATTCGGGTGAAAGTCGTCCCGTAACCCAGCTGGACGACGATCGCCTGGGCGCCGGCGAAAAACGCGAGCAGCACGAGGGGCGCTGTCATCGAGACGACGCGCGCTTTCAGACGCGGCGCCAGGCGCGCGGCGCGGCTCGCGTCCACGAGGCGGGCCAGCACCGCTGCAACGCCGCCGCGCAAGAGCCAGGCGAGCACGATGGCCGCGATGATGGCGGCGAGCTGTATCGCGGTTCCCACCGTGGCGAGCTCGGCCTCGACGTAGCTCCGGCCGACATCCAGCCAGCCGCGCCACGTTTCCGGGTCGGTGAGCGTCGAGAAATCGAATGCCGGGGCTTCTGCTTCCGCCATGTTGAGAGATTAGCCCCGCTTCGCGTTCAGCGTCGAGCGTCGTAGGCGCTGAGCCGGCGCTGGGCTCGAGCGCGTCTCAGCGTTGCGAATACGAGACCAAACCATTGCGATGGCGCGGTGATCGTTCTACTCACGTGGCGAAGCTGAACGTTGTTCACAAAGTTAGGACGCGCGACGAGCGCGGGCGGGGAGATCGCCATGACGATGAGATTGCGCCGTTCAAGGACGACTTGGATGATCGGCGTCGCCTGCGGCGCTCTGATGCTCGCGGGTTGCGGCGAGACGGCTCCGACAGACGAAGCGCCCGTCGAGGACGCCGCGCCGTCGCAGGCCGCCGAACCGGCGTCGACCGAAGTCGCGCTGGAGGAGGCTGCGTCGGAGGACGTCGCAGCTGTTGAACCGGCCGCCGACGGCGTGTCGCGCAACGTCTACTACGGCGACCTGCACGTGCACACGCGCAACTCCTTCGACGCCTACATCTTCAACGTTCGCGCAACGCCGGACGACGCCTACCGCTACGCCAAGGGCGAGACCATCGGCCATGCGGCGGGCTTCGACGTGCAGCTTGGTGGCGAGCCGCTCGACTTTCTAGCCGTGACCGATCACGCCGCTTACCTCGGCGTCCTCGAGGCGATGGACACGCCCGGCCATCCGTTCTCGGAGGTCGATTATGCGGACGAGATGTTCAGCGACGACCCGGCGGTGTCGATCGCCGCGTTCCAGCGTCTGGTCGCAAGCATCGGCACGGACGAGCGCGAGCCGGCGCTTTCGGACATGACGCGCACGCGGTCGGCTTGGGGCGACATCATCGCTGCAGCCGAAGCCCACAACGACCCGGGGAGCTTCACCACCTTCATCGGCTATGAGTTCACCTCCTCCCTGGAGGGCAAGAACTTGCACCGCAATGTGATCTTCTCGGGCTCCGAAGCGCCGGAGCTGCCGTTCTCCCGGTTTGAGTCGATCAATCCCGAAGATCTCTGGACCTGGCTCGACGAGCTGCGCGCGCAGGGGATCGAGGCGTTGGCGATCCCGCACAACTCCAACGGTTCGGACGGCGCGATGTTCGAGCGGACCAACTGGGCCGGCGAGCCGATTGACCAGGCGTATGCGGAGCAGCGCGCGCGCAACGAGCCGCTCGTCGAGGTGACTCAAGTCAAGGGAACGTCGGAGACCCATCCGCTGCTTTCGCCCAACGACGAATGGGCGGGTTTCGAGATCATGGAGTGGTACGTCGGCACGGCCGTGCCGGTCACGCAGTTCTCCGGCGGCTACGCGCGCGAGGCGCTGCGAGTCGGGCTCGAGATGGAAGCGGCCGAGGGTTTCAACCCCTATCGCTTCGGCCTGATCGGCTCGTCCGACACGCATAACGCGGCCGGCTCGTTCGACGAGGACAACTACTTCTCGAAGATCGGCATCGTCGACGCGACGCCGCAGCTGCGCGGATCCGTCCCGCCTGAAGGCGCGAGCTGGGACGACTATCAGCTTGAAGGCAGCCCCGAACGCTACTCGACCTGGGGCGCCTCGGGGCTGACCGGTGTCTGGGCCGAGGAGAATACGCGAGAGTCCATCTACGGCGCGCTCCGGCGCAAGGAGACGTTCGCGACCACCGGCCCGCGCATGCAGGTGCGCTTCTTCGCCGGCTATGATCTCGACGGCGTTTCGCTGACCGACGAGGACGGAATCGCGCAGGCCTACGCCGGCGGCGTGCCGATGGGCGGCGACCTTCCCGCGTCCGCCGATGCTTCACCGGAGTTCCTGGTGTGGGCCATGCGCGACCCGCGCTCCGCGGCGCTTCAGCGCGTGCAGATCATCAAGGGGTGGACGGACGAAGCCGGCGCCTCGCACGAGCAAGTGTTCGATGTGGCTTGCTCGGACGGCGGCGCGGTCGATCCGGAGACTTACCGCTGTCCGGACAACGGCGCGCAGGTCGACCTCGCCACGTGCGAGGTTTCAGAGGGCGTCGGCGACGCGGAGATCGCCGCGGCCTGGACCGATCCCGAGTTCGATCCGACCCAGCTCGCGTTCTACTACGTCCGCGTGTTGGAGAACCCGACCTGCCGCTGGTCGACCTGGGACGCAGTCCGGGCCGGAACCGAGCCGAACCCGGATCTCGAGCCGATCATCCAGGAGCGCGCCTACACCTCGCCGATCTGGTACGCGCCGACAGCAGGGTAGACCACGCGAGGACGGGAGGTCTTGTCGGTGTTCGGCCGGATCGTTCGCGAACCGCTTGTCCAGTTCCTCGCCGCGGCGCTCGTGCTGTTCGGCCTCAACGCGCTCATCAATCCGCAAGCGGACGCGCCGGCGACCGGGCGCATCGTCGTCTCCGAGGGGCGGGTCAATCAGATCGCCGAGGGCTTTCGCCTGCTGTCGGGCCGCGCGCCGACCGAGGCGGAGCTGACCGCGCTGGTCGACGACTTCGTACAAGAAGAGATCGCCTACCGCGAGGCGGTCGCCATGGGTCTCGACGCGGACGACACCATCGTGCGCCGGCGCATGCGTCAAAAACTCGAGTTCGTGCTCGACGACCTCGACGCGCTCGAAGAGCCGACGACGCAAGACCTCCAGGCATGGCTCGATGCGCACGAGGCCGACTACTTGATCTCCGAGCGGCGCGCGATCCGTCAGGTGCTCGCGAGTGAAGACGCGCGCGGCGCCGAGGCGCGGGCGGCGGCGACCGACTTCGTCGCGCAGCTGCGCGCCGGCGCGGAGCCGGACAGCTTGACCGACACCTCGTTGCTGCCTGAAAGCCTGCCCTTGAGCACCCGCGCGCGGGTCGCCGGAGTGTTTGGCGACGGTTTCGCCGACGCGGTGTTCGCCAGCGAGGAAGACGGCTGGTTCGGCCCGGTCAGTTCAGCGTTCGGGCAGCACGCCGTGCTGATCGTCGATCGGCAAGCCGCGCGAGCGCCCGCGGTCGATGAGATCGCCGAGCAGCTGCGCGTCGACTGGCTCGCCGCGCGCCGCGCCGAGGCCGCGGCGGAACGCGATGCGCGACTGCGCGAGCGCTACGTCGTCGAAATCGACTGGCCGGCTGAGTTCGCGCCGTCGGAGCCCGCATCCTCGAGCGCTGAGGAATGATCCGGCTTCTTGGCCTCTTTCTCGGTGCGCTCGTCCTGGCGGCGCCGGCTGTCGCGCATGAGGTGCGGCCGGCCTTCCTGCAGATCCGCGAGGTCGCGCCGCAGGAATATGACGTGCTCTGGAAGACGCCGGCGCAGGGGCGAATGCGGCTCAGCGTCGAAGTGATCCTGCCCGAAAGCTGCACAAGCGCCGCGCCGCCGCGGTCGGTCCTCGCCGACGGCGCGGTGATCGCGCGCTGGAGAGAGACGTGCACGGAAAGCCTCGTGGGCCAAGAAGTCGGGATCAACGATCTCGAGGCGACGCTGACCGATGCGATCGTGCGCTTTGAGCCGCTGGAGGGGCCGCCGGCGATGTTGCGCCTCACCCCGGATGCGCCGCGCGGGGTGCTGCCCGCAGCCCAGTCCTGGCGTGCGATCGCGGCGAGCTATTTCGGCCTCGGGGTCGAGCACATCCTCCTGGGCTTCGACCATCTGTTGTTCGTTCTGGCGCTGTTGATCCTGGTGGGCGACGTGCGCCGGCTGCTCGGCGTAGTGACCGCGTTCACCCTGGCGCATAGTCTGACACTGGCCGCAACGACCTTCGGCCTGATGCGTTTGCCGAGCGCGCCGGTCGAGGCGGCGATCGCGCTGTCGATCGCGTTCGTCGCCGCCGAGATCGTCCATGTCCGCCGGAAGGATACCGGCGACGCGCCTCCGACCACGATCGCGCGCTGGCCGTGGATCGCGTCGTTCGGCTTCGGCCTGTTGCACGGCTTCGGTTTCGCCGGCGCGCTGCGCGAGATCGGAATCCCCGACGGCGCCGCGCCCTTGGCGCTGGCCTTCTTCAACCTCGGCGTCGAGGTGGGTCAGGTCGCGTTCATCCTCGCGGTGCTGGCGTTGATCGCACTGGCGCGACAGCTCGCCCGTCTGACGTCGTTGGCGGCGCCCGCCTGGGCGTGGCGGGCGCCAGTCTACGTCATCGGAACCGCCGCCGCGTTCTGGTTCATTGAGCGCGCGGCGGCGATTCTGAGCGTTTGAGAAAGACCGCGCCTACTCGAACAGCGACAGGTCGATCGACGCGGCGACAGCTTCATAGCCGGCGTCCGAGCCGTGAAGATGGTCGCCGGCGTGCAGGCCTTCGAGCATCTGCGTGGGGTGCTCGGGATCGGCGAACGCGGCGGCGAAGTCGAGTATGGCGTCGAACTCGCCGCTCTCGCGCATCCAGGTGTTGATCGCCTGGCGCGCCGCTTCGCCGTCCTCGGACCAGTAGCTCGCGCCCTCGTAGGGGGCGATAGTTGCGCCGAAGATCTTCACGTCGTTCGCGTGCGCGCGGGTGATCAGCTGGCGGTAGCCGGCGATCATCTCGTCCGCGGTCAGATCGCCGGAGCCGCGACCGAAGTTGATCCCGAGGTCGTTGACGCCCTCGAACACGATGACGTAGGCGACGCCTGCCCGGGCGAGCACGTCCCGGTCGAAACGCGCGAGCGCGCTTTCGCCCGCGCCGGTGTTCAAGACCTGGTTGCCCGAGATGCCGACGTTGACCACGCCCCAGGTCACGTCGTCTTCGTGCGCGGCGAGGCGCTCGGCGAGATAATCCGGCCAGCGATGATTGGCGTTCGACGTCGAGCCGATCCCGTCGGTGATCGAGTCGCCCAAGGTGACGACCGTTTTCGCTGGCGCGGGCGCGAGCACCTCGACGCCGGTGATGAAGGCGCGCGAGCGAATGGTGTCCGCAGCCTCGAAAGCGCCGGCGGTGTGGTCGCCCTCGGCCGAGACGTAGCCGGTGGCCATCGCCGCGCCGTGGCAGGTGCACGGGCCGGTGTCCTCGGGGAAGTAGAGGCTGATCGAAAGGTTGGCGAGATCGTCGAGCGACATCTCGACCGGATCGGAGACGAGCGGCGCGGCGGGCGCGATGCTGGCGGTCGGCTGGCCGGCGAAGGTCAGCGGCTGAACGCTGCCTTCGATGATCGCGCCGTCTGCGTCCGCAAGGGCGATGGAGGCCGCGCCGATCTCAAGCCGGCCCTCGCCGTACTCGTTGGTCAGGCGCACGCGGACGGCTTCGCCACCGGCGGAGAGGCGCACGATTTGGCGGAGGGTGACGTTCTCGTAGCTCGCCGTGCCCGGCCGGTTGCCCGTCGCGGCGCGCGGCGGCGTGGGCGCGGTTCCCCAACTGGCGATCCAGTCGGTTTCCTGAGCAAGCGCGGGCGCGCCGGCGAGCGTCGCAGCGGCGACCGCAGCCGCCATCAGGCCGCGTGTAAACATCCGTCTCATGAACCTCTCCCCATGTTTAAACCGCCGCTCGGCCGGTTGATCTCCGGCTTCGTGAAGGCCTAGCGGTTGTAGAGGCTCGGCACCGGCGCGAAAAGGCCCCGGGGCGGACTCACACTGCATCGTGAAAGATGATTCCGAGCGTACGCCGTTCACCGCGACGGATCGAGCTGACGCCATGGCGCAGCTGGGTGCGGTAGCGCCCGCGCGCGCCCTCGCGCGGTCGCTCGCGGACCGGGAAGATCACTAGATCGCCTTGGGCGAGCGGGACCACCTCGCAGCGCGATTGCCGCCGCGGGCGATTCTCGACGAGGACGAACTC
>JASFUX010000052.1:0-15367 GCA_050050115.1 Maricaulaceae bacterium
GAGGCGGTCGGGCGGGGGGAGGCCTCGAGCGTCTACTATTTCGACGATACGCCGCGCCGCGCGCTTGATCAGGTCGAAGCGCTTTTCAGCGATATCGAAAGCGCCCTATGACGTCGTAGAGCGGCGAGCTGCTCGGAATGATCGAGAGTTGCGACGCGCCGACCGCAAGGAAGCAGATGATCCCGACGCCGGAGATCTGCTTGCCGATCGTCGTCTTCTCGGCGAGCACCGAGATGAGCGCGCCGCCAGCGAACACCGCCAGCAGCGTCATGACGTCGTCAGAGGCGATCCATGTGTTCGTCATCTGACGAGAGCGCTCCGATTGCGTTCGCCAGTATGGCCGTGGAACTAACCAGTGGTCAAATTTTTATGTCAAAATACAAATCCTGAGTTACACTGGCCGCGCCTGAAGTCAGAGCGAGCTCACCGGAATCTCATGTCACGACAGGTTTCCGCTCACATCGAGGAGTGGCCGTTCACTCGGCCGGTGAGGATCACCGGACATGTCTTCGACGGCTGCACCGTGCTGGTTGTCGAGATCAAAGACGGCGAGGCGGTCGGGCGGGGGGAGGCCTCGAGCGTCTACTATTTCGACGATACGCCGCGCCGCGCGCTTGATCAGGTCGAAGCGCTTTTCAGCGATATCGAAAACGGTCTGGATCGGGCGACCCTGCAAACGCTTCTGCCTGCCGGCGGAGCGCGCAATGCGGTCGACTGCGCGCTGTGGGACCTCGAGTGCAAGCTGGCGGCGCGCACGATCTGGGAGTTGGTCGACCTGCGCCCCCGGCCGCAGCTGACGGCGATGACGATCGGTCTGCGGCCGACTCCGCAAGACGTCGCCGACGCCGCGCGGGCGCTCGCGGGCGCGCCGTTGTTGAAGGTCAAGCTGGACGGCGAGGCGCCGATCGACCGCATTCGCGCCGTTCACGCGGCGCGGCCCGACGCGCGGATCATCATCGACGCCAATCAGGGATTCTCGCCATCAAAGCTCGAGGAATGCCTGCCTGCGTTCAAGGCGTGCGGCGTCGAAATGGTGGAGCAACCGCTTCCGCGCGGCGCCGACCAAGTGCTTGAGCGCTTGTCGCCGTGCTTGCCGTTGTGTGCGGACGAAAGCTGCATCGACCGCAGTGATCTGGCGACCGTCGCGCGGCGATACCAGATGATCAACATCAAGCTCGACAAGACCGGCGGCCTGACCGAAGCGCTCGCGCTGGCGCACCAGGCGCGCGAGGCGGGGCTTCAGGTGATGGTTGGGAACATGGGCGGCACGTCGCTGGCGATGGCGCCCGGGTTCGTGCTCGCCCAGCTCTGCAATCTCGTCGATTTGGACGGCCCGATCGGTCTCAAGACGGACCGCATCGAGACCATGAGCTACCACGGTTCGATGATCTCCGAGCCGCCCGCGCCTTTCTGGGGCTGACGCGCCAACGCGCGATCAGAGCGTCACGTACGGCAATTGCTTGAAAATTCTCTTGATCAAAAAATTGACCAATGGTCATTTCTTTCGATAAATTGAGCGCAATGCGGGCGTTGAGAATTCGAAGAACGGGCAGGGCATGAATTTCAAGCGCATGGTCATGGAGAAGGAGTCTCCCGAGGAGCTTGGCTACGACAAGATCAAGTGCAATCTGTCCGAAAGCTCGATTGCGGACCGGCGTCTGTCGGAGCTGGGTCTCGATCTCGGCGATCTGCTCCTGTTCTACGGCGACCACAGCGGCGTCCCCGAGCTGCGCGAGATTTTGGGGAGCGAGCACTATGGCCTTGGGGGAGAGAGCGTGCTGCTTTGCGCCGGCGCTTGCATGGCGCTGTTCGTCGTCAACGCGACGCTGCTGTCTCCGGGCGATCACCTGCTCGTCGTGCACCCGAACTACGCGACCAATGTCGAGGTTCCTCGATCGCTTGGCGTCGACGTCGATCTGCTGCGCTTGAATTTCGACGATCAGTTTCGCCTCAATCTGGACGCGCTCGAGCGGCGGATCCGGCCTGAAACGAAGCTGGTCAGCGTCACCTATCCACACAATCCGTCCGGCGTGGTGATCTCGCCTGAAGAGCTGCGCGCGCTCATTTCGATCGCCGAGCGGCATGGGTGCTGGCTGCTGGTCGATGAAACTTATCGTGAGCTGACGTTCGGCGAAAAGCTTCCGCCGGCCGCGACGCTCAGCGACCGGGCGATCAGCGTGGAGTCGGTGTCGAAGTCCTTCGGCGTCCCGGGCATCCGCATGGGATGGATTGCTTCCCAGAACGGTGCGCTCATGGAGCGCTTTCTGGCGACCAAGGAGCAGATCTCGATCTGCAATTCCGTGGTCGACGAGCATATCGCGCTGGAAGTGTTCCGGCGCAGGCGCGCGCTTCTGGCGGAAACGACGCAGAAGAACGCGGCGAACTTCGATTGCGTGCGCACGTGGGTGGCGGGGCAAAAGCTGCTCGAGTGGGTCGAGCCGTCCGGCGGCGTCGTGTGCTTTCCGCGATTTCGCAAGGACGTGGAACTCGACATCGACGCCTTTTATCGCGTGCTGTTCGAAAAGCACGGGACCTTCGTCGCGCCGGGGCGCTGGTTCGAAGAAGACCAGCGTTACTTTCGGATCGGCTATGGCTGGCCAAGCGGCGAAGAGCTGGCCGCGGGCCTCAATGCGATCGATGAGGCGGCTGCGGAGGCGGCGCTCTAGCGCGTCATGTCCGCCGCAACGCCCGAGATTTCCATCGACCTGACAAAGCTTTCCGTCAACGTCCGCATCGTGAAGGCGATGCTTGACGCGCGCGGCGTCGAGTTGGTCGGCGTGACCAAGGTGTTTGGCGGCGATCCGGCGATCGCCCAGGTCTATATCGACGCTGGCGTTCGGACGCTGGGGGATTCGCGGGTGGCGAACCTCGAGCGCCTGGCGGGGCTGCCGGGCCGGAAGATGCTGCTGCGCGCGCCGCCGCTTCGCGAGATCGACGACGCGGCGCGCCTTGCGGACATCGTGCTGGTCTCCCACGCCGAAACCGCCGAACGCCTGGCTGCGAGCGCGCGGCGCCAAGGGCTGCGGCGC
Source organism: Maricaulaceae bacterium (assembly GCA_050050115.1). GTDB lineage: Bacteria > Pseudomonadota > Alphaproteobacteria > Caulobacterales > Maricaulaceae > JASFUX01. Next base: position 3,030 of record JASFUX010000052.1, read on the forward strand.
GGCGTCATTTTGATGGCCGACCTCGGCGACTTGCGGGAGGGCGCGTACGACGCATCCGATCTTCTCGACGCGGCGCGTCGCATCGCGGCGATTCCCGACCTGAGCTTTGAGGGGCTCGGCGCCAACTTCGGGTGCCTCGGCGCCGTACTCCCGTCGGAAACGAACATGAACCGTTTGAGACAGCTCAAGCGCGATGTCGAAGCCGAGATCGGTGCGGAGCTCGGCGTCCTGTCAGCTGGCAACTCGAGCAGTCTGCATCTTCTCGGCGACGGGAACGCGCTCGCGGAGGTCAACCAGCTTCGCGTTGGGGAGGCGATCGTTACTGGACGGGAAACGGCGCGCGACGAGCTTCTGCCCGGCGCGCACGAGGATTGCTTCGTTCTGCGCGCCGAGATCATCGAGAAACACCGCAAGCCGTCTGCGCCGGTCGGCGCGACCGGTCGCGACGGGTTCGGCCGCAGCCTGCGTTTCGCCGATCGCGGCGTGCGCTGGCGCGCGCTTTGTGCGGTCGGCCGCCAGGACGTGGACGTCGATCAGATCACGCCGCTAGACGCGAACATCGAGATCGTTGGCGACAGCAGCGATCATCTCGTACTCGATGTGGAGGCCTGCGCAGACCGCATGCGCGTGGGCGATGCGGTTGAGTTTTCGCTCAGGTACGGCGGCGTTCTGCGTGCAATGACCTCGCCGAGCGTCGCCAAGCGGATGGTTTGAAGCATGCGCTTCAGTTCGAAACTATGGACATAAATTTGACCACGGGTCATATTATTAACTGAATTCCTGTGAGGGGCGAGGAGCGTTCGAGACATGGCCGCGCACGACGACGCTGATCATGCGATACTGTATTCGGAAGAGAACGGCGTCGGCGTCATCACGCTGAACCGCCCCGACGCGCTCAACACGTTTCGCCATGCCGACTATTTATCGTTGTTGCACCGACTCGATGAGATTGGCGCGTCGACGAGCGTTCGCGCGCTTGTCATCACCGGGCGCGGGCGGGCGTTCAGCGCCGGTCAGGACCTGCGCGAGCTGGAAGACGGCGCGCTGCCGCCGGTGAGCGACCAGATTGTACGGCTTGAAGAGCTTCAAGACATCACGCGGCGACTGATCGGTCTCGACGTTCCGACGATCACGGCGTTCAACGGTTTTGCAGTTGGAGCGGGGCTGGAGATCGCGATCGCTTGCGACTTCAGGATCGCCGTTCCGGACGCCTATTTCCTGTTCGCCGAAGCGAGCCGCGGCCTGTTTCCCACCAACGGCGTCCTGTGGCTGTTGCCGCGGCTGGTCGGGCCGGCGCACGCCAAAGAGCTGCTGCTCTTTGCACGCAAGTTCGACGCCGAGTACGGCTATCGTACGGGCCTCGTCAACGAGATCGTCGCGCCGGAGAAGCTGCTGGCGCGCGCTGTCGAGATGGCCACGGATCTCTCCGAAAACTCGAGCGACACCATTCGCGGCGTGAAAAGATTGCTGCGCTCGACGTTCGAGATGTCGCTTGAAGACATGTTGCGAGAAGAAATCGTCTACAACACCGAAGTCATGAGCGGAGCCGACTTCGCCGAAGGCGTAAACGCCTTCTTCGAAAAGCGACCGCCGGTGTTCAAGCGCGTCGAGTGAACCTGCGCGTCGCGACGCCTCAGCGGTTATCTATCGAGCGAGAGTTTCTTTTAGCGCATTGCGAAAGAACTTTGCTGCGTCGGTAGGGCTGACGTTGGCGGGGTCTGCGCAGAACTGGGAGTTGATCCCGTCAACGAATGCTTGAATTGCGTCCGCGATGGTCTGCGAGTTCACGCCGGCGATATCGCCGTCCTTCTTAGCCTCGTCGACCAGCTTGACCAGGTAAGCGCGCTGCACCGCGTTGGCGCTCGCCATGTAACGCCGCTTCTCTTCGATGTTCCCGAAGGAGCCGAGCGTATCGATATAGAGGATGAAATCGTCCTCGTGCGCCTCGATGTACTGTGTACAGACCTGCGCAAAGGCGAGAAGTTTGTCGACGGCTTTCTTCTTCGAGCCCAGTTGTTCGGCAATGTGCGCGCCGTAGCTCGACAGGATCTCTTCGATGACCGCTTTTCCAAGATCGGACTTGTTGCCGAAGTGATAGAGGATCACCCCTTTGCTCACGCCGATTGCTTCAGCGATCTCTGCGATCGTCGATTGCTCGAACCCGTTCTTGAGGAAGATCTCCCGCGCCGCCTCGACGATCTGCGATCGGCGCGCTTCTTCGATGAACGTCGGTCGTTCGCGTCGCGCGCGTTTCGTCTGCGCCATGCCGTTCGGTTCCTCTTTCGCCGCGCGATTGCGTTCGGCGGTCTTGCTCGAGAAGACGTTGGCCAATGATATCAAGATTCAAGGAAATGACCAGATAGGATAAAAACTGACCATTGGACAATAGGTTGACCTAAAGATAGTCTATACTTGCTGGCGAAAAGACGGGTGAGGGAAGCCACATGACAGATGCACTTCGCCCCTCGGGTGATCCGCGCGTCGCCACGTGGCGCGTCGCCGCCTACGCCAGCCCGGCGATGATCACCAGCCTGGCGTGGATGCCGCTCGGCTACGTCGTCGTCAAATTCTACGCCGAATACACCTCGCTCAATCTCGCTTCGATCGGCGCCGTGATTCTTATCGCGCGGCTGTTCGACGCGTTCAGCGACCCGCTCATCGCCTACCTGTCGGACCGGTTCGACACGCGCTGGGGCCGGAGAAAGCCCTGGATCGTCTTGAGCGCGCCGGTGTTCGCCACCGGCCTGGCGCTGATGTTCATGCCGCCGGCGGAGATCCACTGGACCTACTTCCTCCTCGCCAACATCGTGATGTACTCGGGCTGGACCTTCTTCGAGATCACGCACATCGCCTGGGGTCTGGAGTTCGAGCGCGACTATCATCGCCGCTCGCAGATCGGCGTTCTGCTCAAGCTGTTCGCCTATATCGGCTCGCTCGCCTTCTTCGCCTTTCCATTCGTGTTCAACACCGATCCGGGATCGACGGAGTTCACCCGCCCGGTGATGACCGCGCTCGGCCTGTCCGTCGTCGCGGCGTTTCCGATACTTGCGCTCTTTGCCGTGTTCGCCGTTCCGACCGAACGTCGCCTCGGCGCGGAGCGGTTCGACGTCTGGGCCGCGCTGCGTGAAATCTCCGGCAACAGATCTTTCGTGATCTATCTCGCAGCGTTCTCAGCCTGGGCGCTATCCGATGCGATCCTGGTGGCGCTGTTCGTGATCTATGTCGACGTGGTCCACGATCTGTCGACGGCCGAAGGCGTCATTCTGCTCTCGGCCTATCTCTCGCGCGTGCTCGCTTCGCCAGCGACGCTGGTGCTGCTTCGCAAGGTTTCTCGGCCGACCGCGTGGGTCGCTTCGGTCGTCGGCAACGTGTTCGTGTTCCCCGCGATCCTGCTCTTCCCGCAGGGGGCGGGCGCCTTGCCGTTCATCCTTGCTTTCGGCGTCGCCGTCGGCGTGCTCGACTGTTTCATCGGCGTGCTGGCGATCACCATCCTTGGCGACATCATCGACGAGGACGCGCGGCGCACCGGGCGCGACAAGGCCGCGAGCTACAAGGCCTCTGTCAATCTCGTCGAGAAGACTGCAAGGGCGCTCGGCGCGAGCGCGAGCCTGATGATCGTCGGCGCGGCGGGCGTTGCGGTGGGCGAGGAGAATACGCGAGGCGCGATAATCGTCTTGGTCGCCGTCCTCGCGGCCGGACCTTGCCTGCTCAATCTGGCCTCCGCGGTCGCGATGTCGCGATTGTCGCGATCGGCAGGTCGCCCGGCAGGCGGCTTGGTCGAGGCGGACGATGGCGCTTGAGGCGGACATTGCGCAGATGTCGGCGATCGAGCTGGCCGAGGCGATCGCGTCGCGGCGGTTGTCCTCGCGCGCTGTCGTGGAAAGCTGCCTTGATCGCATTGAGGCTCATGATGAGGCGATCAACGCGTTTGTGCACGTCGACCGCGAGGCTGGCCTCGAAGCCGCCGACGAGATCGATCGTGAGCTGAAGAGCGGGCGCACACGTGGACCACTCGCGGGGCTTCCGTTCGCAGTCAAGGATTTCTCCGACGTGCACGGAATGCCGACCTGCCAAGGTTCGCGGGCTTTCGGCTCGCCCCTGGCGCTCGACGACGAGCCGATGATCGCGCGACTCCGGGCGGCCGGCGCCGTTCCGGTCGGCAAGACCAACGCGCCCGAGTTCGGGCTCCACTCGGCGACCTACAACGAGCGCTTCGGCGTCACGCGCAATCCGTGGAACCTCGAGAAAACGCCGGGCGGCAGCAGCGGCGGCTCGGCGGCCGCGGTCGCGGCGGGCTTGGTGCCGTTCGCGACCGGATCGGACGGCGGCGGTTCGATCCGAACGCCGGCCGCGTTTTGCGGCCTCGTGGGTTTGAAGACGACGACGGCGCTCGTGCCGCGTGCGTCGGGGGATTCGACGCTGTCATGTCTCGGCTACCTGACCAAGACCGTCGCGGATACGGCGCGGCTGCTCGACGTCACAGCGGGCCCGCACCCAAGCGATCGCCTGTCGGCGCCGGGCCGCGGCGCACCGTTCGAGCCGGCGATCGAGACCTTGAGCGTGGCAGGCTCCAAAGTCGCGTGGTCGGACGATCTTGGATACGCGCCGATGGAGCCGGAGGTCGTGGCGCTGGCGCGCAGTGCGTTCGAGCGTTTGGCTCAAGCGGCTGAGCTTGAAGTCGTCGACGTCGATGCGGCGCTGCCCAATGTCTATCGCGCGTGGGTGGCCGATTCGGTAAGCCTGCTCGCCGCGGAACTGCAAGCCGACGGCGTGTCATTTGGTCTGCTTGACCAGCGCACGCAACGACTTCTAGCCGAGCACGTCGCCACAGATCTCGCCGACCATGTTCGTGTGCGCCGCGCCTATGCAGCGCTCGAAGAAAAAGCGTCCGCGCTGTTCCGGAGCATCGACGTTCTCGCGACGCCGTCGACGTCGTGCCCGGCGTTTGGCGCCGATGAGGAGATCCCGAGCGAAGTGGCCGGCCGGGACGCGACCTGGACGGGGGCCGAGCCGGTGTCGATGTTCGCCAACGTGATCGGCGCGCCGGCGATCTCGATCCCCGCCGGCGTCACCCGGGACGGCCTGCCGGTCGGCTTGCAGCTCGCCGCGCGCCGTTTCGACGACGTCGTGTTGCTGCGGCTCGCCCGCATCCTTGAGCAGGTTCAGCCCTGGCCGCGATTGGCGCCGGGCTATGCAGGCTGACGCCGTCGCGTCATGAGCCGCGGGCGCGATCGGCAAGGACGCGCGTGTCGATCTTGCCGTTGGGCAGCATCGGAACGTCATCGATGAGCGCGAAGGTCTTGGGGATCTTGTAGTTGGCGAGGACGTCGCGGCAGTGGCTGCGCAGGGCGTCTTCCGTCAAGTCCTCGCCGGCGGGAACGACGAACGCATGGCCGACTTCGTGATAGAGCGGGTCGGGAACCGCGACGACGGCGGCCAAGGCGACGCCTGGATGAGATTCGATCGCCTGCTCCACCTCGGCCGGGTAGACGTTGTAGCCGCCGGACTTGAACATTTGCGAGCGGCGTCCGGCGAGCGCGATCATGCCGTCCGCACGCCGTGCCGCGAGATCGCCCGTGCGCAGCCATCCGTCGTCGGTGAAAGCTTGCGCCGTCGCCTCCGGATTGCGCCAGTAGCCTTGCATCACGAACGGCCCGCGCACGTGGATCTCGCCGATTTCGCCTTGCGCCGCCGGCGCGCCGGCCTCGTCGAGTATCGCAACTTCATACTCGAGCGGGGCCCAGCCGATGGAATTGGCGAACTGCTCGTCGGTGATCGGTGCGCCGCGTGCGAAGATGACGTTCCCGGTGGTTTCGGTCATGCCGTAGACGTTGGCGAGGTTCGGGCAGATCGCGCGCAGCCGGCGCACGAGATCGACCGATGCGGGATTGCCGCCCCAGAGAATCTGCTTGAGCGAGCTGAGATCGAACGCTTCGAAATCGGGATGGGCGAGCACCATCTGAAACATCGCAGGGATCTGGCCCAGATGCGTCAGCTTTCGCCGCTCGACGGTCTCTAGAACGCCCCGCGGATCGAACTCCTCCATGAAGACGATCGTCCCGCCGACGACGAGGGTCGTGCAGCACACATCGCCCACGCAGGCGATGTGGTTGATGGGGAAGTTGCAGAGCATGCGCTGGCCGTTCGAGGCGGTGTTGTACTTCGCGTCGGTTTGCGAGCAGTAGGTCAGGCCCTGGTGCGTCAGAACCGCGCCCTTCGGCGCGCCGGTCGTCCCGGAGGTGTAGACGATCAAGCAAGGATCGGCGGCGGCCACTTCCGCGCGCGCGGCTTGCAGCGCTTCGTCGGTGACGGCGTCGCCGGCTTTCAAGAACGCGTCCCATGATTGAAAGTCGTCGGCCGACGGCGGGTCGGGCGCGGCGACCAGATGAGCCGGAGACGCGTCCGCTCCAACGACCGCGCGAAGCTCCGAAGCAACGTCGCGATCGGCGATCATAGATCGTGCAATGATCAAAGATGGTGTGGCGTCGCGTAGCGGATGCGCCATCTCCCGGCGCGTATGCTTCGGATTGAGCCCGAGCCAGATGGCGCCGATCGACGCCGCCGCCAGAAAGATTTCGAAAAACAAAGAACACGGCGGCAGCAGCGTCGCGACGCGCGCGCCTTTTTGGACGCCGGCAGCGATGAGCGCCTTGGCGATCGCGTCGACGTTGGCGTTCGCTTCGGCGTAGGTGGTCTCGGTTTCCCCGGTGATCAGCGCGGGGCGGTCGGGGAAGGCCTGCGCGCCGCGGGTGAGATAGTCGCTGATCCGATCGAGCTTCGGTGGCAGGTCGGCGTCGGGCTTGGCGAGGTGGAGAAGCGTCACGACGCGGCTCAGCCGGGCAGGCCGCTGAAGCCGAGCATGTTCCAGACGCTCAGCTGCCAGCTGAAGATCGCGATCCCGCCCGCGCCGAGCGCGACGCCGACGATAAGAAGCGGCGAGCCGACCTTTCGTTGAATTGTCGCCCACGCCAGCAAAGCAATGGCAAGCGCGCACAAGCTGATGCCGATCGGCGGCAGGGCGAACACGATGCGCAGGCTGTTGGGGATGCCGTAGACGAGGTCTTCGTTGAGGCGGGTCGCGGCGAGCGGCGCGAAGGCGAAGGCGACGACGGACGCGAGCGCGGACGCGCCCGCGATTGGCCACGCGAAGGGATGGCTGGCGCCGCTTTGTCTCACGGCCGTTACGAGAACGGTGACGATGCCAAGCGCGCACATCGCCGCCGCCGCGATCAGCAGGCGAAGGTGCAGTGTCAGGCTCTCCTGCGCGGGCGGCTCTTCGAATGCGAACGATCCCTGCTGCGTGAAGTAGAGGCGTCGCGCGCCGCTCGCCGGGTCCTTCGTGAACAACGCGGCGCCTAAGGACAACATGTCGTCTAGCGCTTCGGGCGGCGGCGCATAGACGCCCTCGGAAACGCGCTCGAACGGGTAGGTGTCACCCGCGAAGCTGATGTGAATTCGGTCGTCGGTCTCGCGCTCGATCGTCGCGCCGATCATCAATGGCCAGACGATCTTCTCGATGGTCGAAAAACTGCGGCGGGTCGGCACGAAGGCGCCCGCGACATCGTCGGTCGCGTTCTCAAGCGGCGCGCTGGAGTAAAGGAAGTCGCCATCGTCGCCGGGATAGTAGCGGTCCATGAAACCCTGGACGATGCGTTCGCGCGCCGGTCCGACATCGCCGCTGTTGAAGCTGATGAAGATCGATGTCCCGTCGTCGGGGATCAGGACGAGCCGCGCGGTGTACCCGGGGATGTCGCCGCCATGACCGAAGGTGACATGGCCGTTCCAGATCTTCTGCTCGAACCCGAACGTCATGGCCGAACCTTGAGGGATGTTGGCGAACTGGGGCGCGTGCATTGCGTTGTAGGCGCGCTCGCTCAGCAGCGCGTGATCCGGCCCGCCGTTCGTCATGTGCGCGATCGCGAACAACGCCATGTCGCGCGCGGTCGCCGACACGCCGCCGTCCGGATACAGATTCATGAACTCGAAAGGCCGCTCGATCGGCTCACCCTCGTCGATCGTGTGGCCCGGCGCCAAGTCGGCGATTAGGTCGTCCGGCGGAGGTTGCCGAATGGTGCTGCGCTCCATGCCGAGAGGGCCGAAGATGTTGTCCTCGAGATAGGTCGGATACGGCTGACCCGACATGCGCTCGACGATGTAGCCGGTAAGCGCCGCGCCGTAGTTGGAGTAGGCGGAGGCGGACCCCGGTGGGCGAATCCGTTGAGGTTGCAGCGCCTTCAAGGCATCGCCGAGCGGCCGGCGGGCTTGCTCCGTCCAGGCGCCGCCGCCGACGTTGACCGCTTCGAAGCCCGACGTATGGGTCATCAGATGGCGCAGCGTGATCGGTTGGCCGGGATAGGTGTCGGGGATCTCGAAGTCGAGGTAGGCGTTGACGTCCGCATCGAGATCGACGACGCCGCGGTCGGCGAGCTGCATCACGCTCGTCCACGCGAACGGCTTGGAGACCGAGGCGATGCGAAACAGGTGGCCCTCCGGATCGACCGGCGCGCGCGTCTCCAGGTCGGCGACGCCGTAGCCTTTGAGCAGCACGATCTCAGATCCGTGCGTGATCGCGATCACCGCGCCGGGAATCTGATGGGCGGCCATTTGCGCTTCGACGAGGTCGTCGATGAGGGCTTCGAGTTCCCTCTCGTCGAGCGGCTGACCGCCCAAGGTCGCGGTTGAGGCCGGCGCGTCCGTCACAGGCGCGTCGACGGGTTGGCCGAGCGCGCTGCTCGTGATCAGAGCGACGAGCGCCAGGGCGGCGGCCGGAAAAAGTGCTGGGCGCGTCGTCATGCTGAACGTCCTTCCGGCGAGCTGAGTTCGGCGCGCGGGCCGATCGACGCGGAGCTGTCGGCTGCGGCGCCGATCTCTGCTTTGGGCAGTCCCAGTCGCGGTCCGCTCACGGCGAGAAGAACGAGCGCGAGCACCGCGACGCCGCCGTAGATCGCTAACGAGGGAAGCGTGTGCCCCAGGACTTGAGAATAGTCGCTCGTCGCTTCGAACCGATCACGGACGTCGAACGTCTGGTTGATCAGGCCGTGGAACATGACGGCGGGCCAGAGGCTGCCGTTGAGCTTGTTGAAGAAGAAGGTGATGACGATCGACATCGTGACCGTTCCGATCGTGAACAGTCCGTATTCTGATATGAACGCCCACACCGTGTCGTCCCACTGCAGCAGATCGCGCGGGATATGCCAAAACGACCAGATCAGGCCGAGCAGGACGCTCGCGCCGAGCGGCGTCGACATCGCGCCTTGCAGGTAAGGCAGAGCGAAACCGCGCCAGCCGCATTCTTCGAGCAGCCCGCCTTGGTCGACGAAGGCGTAGGCGACAAATGCGTAGACCGCAGAGATCGAGAAAAGGCCGGTCCAATCTATGAGACTCACGCCCAGGGTGAGAGAGAGGCCGAAACGGATCGCCAGGACGCAGGCGATCAGCAGCGCATAGTAGCCGAGCAGCCGGCCTATCGGCGCGGAGCCGCGCAAAGGATTGAAGCGGCTGAGATAGCTGCGCAGCGCGCCGCGTTGACCGAGCAGGCAGATCACGATGATCGCGGCGATCGTCGGCGCGCCGGCGTAGATGAGCGGCATCCAAAGCACGGGTTCGAGAAAGGCCGCCGGGACGCGCTCGACCAGATTCGTCGAGACGTGGTCGTAGCCCAGGCGCTGGGCGGCCTCTAGAGACGCGTCTTCGTAGACGAATGGACGGCCGTACATCCAATCCCAAAAGCCTGGCGCGAACGCGATGCTCAGAACGATCAGCATCGGGATGGCCGAGGCGATCACGAAGAACCAGACGATGGGCCGTGTGCGCGAAGGCACGCCGGTTTCGACAATGCGCGACAAGGCGGCGGTCATGGAGTCTCCAGCGCAACTCTCCAGGAGAGGAGGCGTACCACAAAAATTGACCCGTGGTCAAAAATAGAAAATGCACAGCTGATCGTTGGAAGTGACGAGGGTGCCGGAGACGGAGCGGTTTGCGTCCGGCCAGCCTTTGATCACGTCCATTCAACCTCGAGCGTCGGCGGCTGTCTGAATTCGTGACCGACTAGGTCGACAGAGCGCGTCGGGCGGAGGTTAGGCAGCCGCGCCAAGATCTCCGTCAGGCCGATCCGGGCTTCGGCGAGCGCCAGATGCCGGCCAAGACAGAGATGCGGCCCCATGGCGAAGCCGAGGTGCTTGGCGGCGTTCGGCCGGTCCAGATCAAATGTGTCGGGATTTTCGAACACCGCCTCGTCGCGGTTCGCCGCGCCGAGCATGCAGTTCACCGTGGCACCTTCCGGAATTTCTATGTCGCCGATGGCTGCGGACTCGATGGCGTGCCGGGTCGCGGACTGGACAGGCGAGGTCCAGCGGATGGACTCGGTGAGGGCGTCGTTGATGCGCGCCGGCGCGGCGCGTACGGCGTCGAACGCGTCGGGATGGCGGAACAACGACCAGAGCGTATTGAGAATCGCGGCTTCGACTGTGGAGATCCCACCGAAGAAGATGATCAAAGCGTTGCGTCGAATGGCTTCATCGTCCAGCGGCACGTCTTCAGGCTGGCCCGCCATGTCGCTGAGCAGATTGTCGCCGGGGCGCGCGCGCGCTTCGTCGAGGCGCCGCTGGAAGTGTTGATGGAACGCGGCGGCCGCAATCTCTGCGCGCCGGCTGACGTCGCTTGCGCCAGCGTGGTTCGACAGAGCGGCTTCAAAAGCGTCGTACCAACTTCGAAAAAGAGGCTCGTCTTCGTCCGGCAAGCCGAAGACGTCGAGCATGACCTGCACGGGCAGGCGGGATGCAAACAACGATCTCAAATCTCCCCGGCGCAGATCGACGATCGAGTCGACCAGCTGGCGCACGCGGGAGGCCACGCGGGCTTCGAACCGCGACCGAACTCGCGCCGCCATCAAAGCGCCCGAAAGCGCAGGCGGTCGGTAGCGGAGATGAAGATCGCCGTCCGTCGTCAGCATATTCTCGCCGAACGTGTCGTAGATCAGCGATTGAGGGGTTCCAGTGACGAACGCCGCGTCGTTCATGAGAACCGCGCGTATGTCGTCGTAGCGCGTAACCAGCCACATCCCCAGTCGCGGCGCCCAGGCGACGGGCGCGTCTCGCCGCAGTTGCGCGTAGATCGGATACGGATCGATCGACAGCTCGTCCAGCGTGACGTTGCATGCCGGTCCTGGTGAAGCGTCGCGCTCTATCTTCATGCCGTCGCCTTTGCTTGCTGGACGCGCTCGGCGACGCGCCGTCGGCTCTGGCGGTGCGATCGCGCGATATTGACCAAGTTAAAAAAAATTGACCAACAGTCAAATAAATGTACTCTAGGCTTAGGCGGGCGCCGGTTGAGGGGTTTCAAGCGGAGCGGGGCCGCCGTCAGGGGAAGGGAGCAAACGCCCATGTCTAAGCGGATATCGCTCAAAGCGTCGTGCGCCGTGCTGTCGTTGCTGGCCGGACAGGCCGCGCTCGCGCAATCCGAGACGAATGGCGACAGCGACGACGTCATCGTCGTCACGGCGACGCGGCGCGCGGTGTCCATTCTCGACGTGCCGCAAAGCATCCAGGCGATCGGCGGGGAAGAGCTCAACGACCTGGCGATCAATAACGTCGAAGACGTCGTCTCGCTCGTGCCGAACTTGAGCATCGACGAGGGCCGCAAGTACGGCGGCCAGTTCTCCATCCGCGGCTTCGGTGCGCAGGACGCGGCTTTCGGCACCTACTCGACCGTCGGCGTCTACATGGACGAAGTCCCGCTCACGGACGGCATCGCCAACATGGACTCCGCGCTCTTCGACGTTGACCGCGTCGAGGTTCTGCGCGGCCCGCAAGGCACGCTCTATGGCGAAGGCTCGCTGGCCGGCACCGTCCGGATCATCACTAATCAACCCGATCTCGACGACTTCTCTGCAAGCTTGCTCGGACGCGCGGAAACGACGGAAGACGGATCGGAAAGCTATCGCGTCGGCGGAGTCCTCAATGCGCCGCTCGGCGAGGGGGCGGCGCTGCGGGTGTCCGGCGCCTACGACGAGGTTGGCGGCTTTCTCGACAGCGGCCCGTTTCCCACAGGCATGCCGATTTCGGAAGACGTGAACGGCGGGGAGTCCTACCACCTGCGCGGCGCGCTGAGGTTTGAGCCCAACGCTGCGCTTTCACTAACGCCGAGCGTGAGCCATCAGCACAACGAAGTGCAGTCAGGCCCAATCGACTCGATCGCCTTGCCCGATCTCGTCGGCTACTCGAATGGCCCGGACTCCTTTCAGGACGACTTGACGATCACAGCGCTCGAAGCGGAGTACGACTTCGGCTGGGCCACATTGTCGTCCAGCACGTCGTTCTACGACCGCGCGTTCGACAGCA
>JASFUX010000053.1:0-15302 GCA_050050115.1 Maricaulaceae bacterium
CGCCTTGATCTGGACCCCCGAGCACGGCCCCGCGCAAAGCGTCGCCCGCGCCGCGATCGAGCCGACCGCGCCGCCGGAGTTCGCCGTCAGCACTGCGGCGCGCATCGACGCTGACCTCGCGCTCGCCGCTGCAGCCAGCGCCGCTTCCAGCGATGCGTTCATCGAAATCCTCGGCGCGGCGGTCAATGCGCATGAGCGGCTGGAGACCCGCGTGCGCCGCGGCGACACGCTGGCCGACCTGCTGGCGCGCGAAGGCGTCGCGCCGCGCGAATTCAATCCGGCGCTTTACGCGATGAACGACGTGTTCGACGCGCGCACGCTGCAGGCCGGCCAACACGTCGAAGTGTTCCTCGATCGCACCGATCCCGACGCGCCTGTGCTCGAAGGCGTCGCGTTCGAGCCCGACGTCGACCAGACGATCCAGATCGCGCGCACCACGGACGGCGGCTATCGCGCCCGGTCGCTGGCGACGCCGCTGACCCATCGCGTCGCGCGCGCGCAGGGCGAGATCACCGAGAGCCTCTACGTCGACGCCAAAGCCGCCGGGGTCGACGACCTGGTGATCGCCGAGATCGCCAGCGTGCTCGCCTACTCCGTCGACTTCCAGCGCGAGATCCGCGTCGGCGATCAGTTCGACATCGTGTTCGACCAATATCTCAATCCGGCAGGTGAAGTCGTCCGCACCGGCGACATCCACTTCGTCCGCTTCACCCCGCGCGGTCGCGAGCTCGCGTTCTGGCGCTACACCCCGCCGGGCGAAGGCGAACATCCCGGCTACTACGACGAGGCCGGAGAAAGCGCCCGGCGCTTCCTGATGCGCACGCCGGTCAACGCCACGCGCATCTCCTCAGGCTTCAGCCGCGCGCGGCGGCATCCGGTGCTCGGCTACACCCGCGCGCACAAAGGCACCGACTTCGCCGCGCCCACCGGCACGCCGATCTACGCGGCGGGCAACGGCGTGATCGAACGCTCGAACCGCTATGGCAGCTTCGGCAACTACGTCCGCATCCGCCACGCCAACGGCTACAAGACGATCTACGGCCACTTGAACGGCTTCGCGCGCGGGATCCGCGCCGGCGCGTCGGTGAGCCAAGGCCAGGTCATCGGCTATGTCGGCATGACCGGCACGGCGACCGGCCCGCACTTGCACTACGAGGTGCATCTGAACGACGTCGCAATCAATCCGATGACGATCGAAATGCCCACGGGCCGTACGCTGGGCGAGGATGAGCTCGACGGTTTCCTCGCCGAGCGCGCGCGGATCGAAGCGATGCGCGCCGCCGCCGTGCCCGCCGACGCCGATGCGGACGCGCTTACGCCCATGGTCGCCGACAGCGAGACATCCGAGACCGCCGCGCGCGAAGTCGCAACGGCGGCCTCGAACGGGTGAGCTTTCCTCCCCCTCGGGGGAGGTGGCCGCAGCAGACGAAGTCTGCGGAGGTCGGAGGGGGATTGCCTCGCGGCTGAAGAAGCAACTCCGGGACAGCGCCTTCGATGCGCCCCTCGAACCGCGAGGCAGTCCCCCTCAGTCGCGCATACGCGCGACAGCTCCCCGTGGGGGGAGCAGAGATCGCCCTAAACCACCGGCCCGTCTTCTTCGTCGAGCTTCTTCTGCGCCGCGTTCATGAACGCAAACACTTCCGGCGAGAACGGCATGGCCTGCGCCGATTGCGCGAAACCCTCCGCGTAGACCTTGTTCAGACTGGCTTTCAGCTTCGGATCGTGCTGGTGAAACTTCGCCGCCTCGGCGCGCCACTCGCGCGCCAGCGCCAGCGCCTCTGGCGAACCAGGATCGCCGCCGAGCAGCGCCTCGGCGCGCGCGATCAGCGCGCCCCACCTCTTGTTCGCCTCGGCCTGATCGGCGTCGGTCCAGTCCCGCGCCTTCAGCTCGGCGAGCTGTTCGGGGCTGTAGTGCTTCTTGATCAGGCCTTCAAGGGCCGGATTAGGCTTTAGTTCAGACATCGATATCTCCCGTGTCAGGTCAATCAGTTCATCCGTTGAAAGACCGTCTCCGGCAGACAACGCCTTGCGCGCCGCACGCACCATCGAGAGCGCCCGATCAACACGCGAGGCCTCGCGTGAGAGCGCCTGCTCCTGCGCGCTGAGCACCCGTTCGAGGTCAGGCGCCGAACCGCTGAGAAGTTCACCGATCCGTTCGAGCGACAGACCGAGCGCCTTGAGCGCGAGGATCTCGTGCAAGCGTTCCAGCTCGGCCCGGCCGTACATCCGCCAGCCCGCCTCCGTCCGCCGCGGCGAAACCAGCCCGCGCCGCTCGTAAAGCCGCAGCGCCTTGGGTGTCACGCCCAGACGGCCTGCGGCTTCCGCCACGGTCAGGAGGATTTCGTCCGCGTCTCGCATCTGCCTTTCCGCATGCTCCGATCTTTCAATATCGGCTGCTCTACGGGTTGACCCAAGGTCAACTGCAAGCGCTGATTTCGATGACGACCGCGCTCAAGGAACAAATGGCCGCGGCTTAGCGGCTCAGCGCCGCTGCGAGGTCCTCGGACACGTCGGCGGCTTTGATGCGCCAGGCGGACCACAGCTCGCGCACCAGAAAGCCGATGAGCACGACCTGGAACACCCACATGGCCAGCGAGAACGGCACGCCGGGCGCGGCGACCAGCGGCGTCCACGCTACGCCGAGAACCTCCTTCAGGCGGAAGTTGTCCAAAGCGGTCTCGCCAAGAAAGAGGATCGACGACCATGGCGACGCCGCCTCTGGGTTCGTGAACAGATGAAAATCAGGCGTCGCGGCCTCGAAAGCCCAGACGACAAGCCCCAGCGCCACGAGCTGGAACACCATCTCGCACAGATACGCAGTGAAGGTCGCCACGCGCAGGCCCGACACGTAGAGCTTCAAGGACTGCTTCGACGCCCGGTCCAGCTCGATCTTCGACGGCGTCAGCTCACGAAGCTTTTTCAGCGTCCAATCGTGACGCCGCCAGACGTAGCCGCTCATCGAACGTATCGCTTCGAGGCCGACGCCCAGCCCGACGCCGATGATCGCGGCCGAAGGCCAGAGCGACGTAACCGGAGCGATCGACAAAGTCGTCAGCGCAGTGCGAACGGCGGACCAGTCCAGCACGGCCGCCGCGGCCAGCCCCGCGAGGACCGAAAACCCGGCCGCAAGCGCGAACGACGTTCCAAGACTCGACACCGCGGTCGCGGCGACCGTCTTGAGCAGAAACCGCAGCCTGAAAACCAAGCCAACGCCGCCCTCGCCCGACGTCCTTGTCCGCGATGATCTTGCGCGCGATGATCGCGTTTGCGGACTGCTCGTCGCGCCGCCGAAGTTCGGCTGCAGCGTGGGAACTCTCGGCATCGACACTTCGGGCAGCATCGCGGCGTCGCCGATCGAGGTCGATGGCCGGTAGGTCGGCGGCTCGACGCGCGGCAACACCGCGCGATCGCGCTTGGGGCCTCCACTGGGGGACGCAGACGCCTCGAGTATTCGGCGAACCTCATCGGACATGGGTGCGGTGTCGGGCTGCTCTTCGAACTCGGGCAGACCGGCGCGCGGCAGAATGGCGTGGTCGACCGTCTCGCCAGACGGCGGCGACGCTTCGGCGTTCGGATCGGCGGTTCGGCTTTCCTCGCCGTCCTGCTCGGCGTCATCCGCTTTGGGCGCGGGTTTCGGCTTATCGGACAAAACAGCCATGCCATCTCCCCAAGAGCTGCGCGAATGCTCAGTCGTTGTTCTTGTTCCGCGCCGCGGATGCTACGCGGCGCAAGCCAGACCCGCAACGCATTGGCGCTCGAACGCCATCGGGCGACGCGACTTGGATGCTGGCGACCTTCTCGGCGTGCGCTTCGTCGCGCTGACGCAGGTCAGAACATTCCCATCGCCAATCCCGCGGCCATCGCCGCGCCCAGCTCGCGGCAGCGCGCGAGGTCGGCTTCGGGGATGGTCTTCTCGGCGAGGATTTGTTCGGGCGTCTGCGCGTGCGTGCAAACGATCAGCGGCGCCTGGACTTCCTTGAGCCGCCAGCCGGTCGCGATGCGCGCGGTCTGGCGCAGCGCGTTCTCGCCGTCCGATCCGGCGCAGATCATCTGCGCGTAAGGACGCCCCTCGATGCGCCCGAGCACCGGATAATAGCTCCGATCAAAGAAGTCCTTCATCACGCCGGCGATGGCGGCGAGGTTTTCCGGCGCGGCGAAGATGTAGCCGTCGGCGGCGAGCAGATCCTCCGGCCCCGCCTCCTCCGCGCGCATGAGCACCGTCTCAGTCTCCGCGCGCGCAGCTTCCGCGGCGGCCTCGGCCATCTGGCGGGTTCCGCCAGTCTTGGAGTGGTGGACGATGAGGAGGCGCGCCATCGAGACAGTGTAGGCGACACAGCCGTGGTGGAATCAATGGCGCAACGCCGAAATCATCCGCGACACGCGCGCCGACGCCGCACAAAACTTGGGCGGAAACCCGGAGTGGATCCCCGCCCAAATTGCCGATCGCTGCTCGGGTCAGTCCGAGCTTGGCGGCGCCGTGTATGAGCCCTGGATGTTGGACTTCACCGCCATCGGCGCGCCAATGTCGAGGTAGACGTTGTTCTCCTCGGTGTACTGAGGCCAATCCACTAGCCCCGGAACGCTCGGGTCGCCGGTGCGCGCAAATTGCGCCCAAATCCGCGAGGCCTCATCGGCGACCTGCATGTCGATGTCGTCATGCGCGGGCGTCTCCGCCGAACAGCCGCCACCGTTCGCCAGGAAGTGCGTCGTCGGGGACGTCAGACCGATCGGCACCGCGCCGAACACGTAGGTGAGCTCGAGCCCGTGAAAGGCGACGCAGCCTTCTTCCTGGCGCCATCCCAGCGGCAGGTGGGTGAAGTTGTAGGTCCACGTCGGCGCGCCGGCTGCGCTGTGGAGATTGGCCATCCCCGGCACCGACGTTTGCAGCGAGCCCTCTCCCGCGTTCGCGCCGACGATCAGCGGAACGAGCTGCTGCTGTCCATTCTGGAACATTTCGTTGACCGGCGCGGGGATGACGTATCCGTCCACAGCGGGCGTCGCGCGGAAACCAGACTCCGAACCCGCCGCGAGGACATCTTCCCAGCTCGCGGCGCGCATTTCCGCGAGCGTGTCCGCGCCAAGCTCGGCGGCCAGCGCTTCGCCCAGCGCTTCGGCGTCTTCAAGCGATATGCTGCGCGGCGTGGTGGCGAGCGCCGAACCGCTTTCGACGATCGCTCGGTCGAAGAGACCTTCCGTGAGCGGAGAGGCCATCTGCGAGATCACCTTGGTGCCGCCGCCGGACTCGCCGAAGATGGTGACGTTGTCCGGATCACCGCCGAACGCGGCGATGTTGTCCTGCACCCATTGCAGCGAGGCTCTGAGGTCAAGCGTGCCGTAGTTGCCCGCGCCGGGGCCCTCGGCTGTCAGCTCCGGGTGGGCGAGATAGCCGATCGGACCGAGCCGGCTGTTCACCGTCACGGTGACGACGCCCTGGTTCGGCAGTTTCGGGTGATTGTAGGTCGTCGAGCTGCTCGTGCCGGACGTCAGCCCGCCTCCGTGGAAAAACACCATCACCGGACGTCCTTCATCGGCGTTTTCAGCCGCGGTCACGACGTTCAGGTACAGGCAGTCTTCGCTGATCGGCGCGCCGGTGCCCATGGTGCTTTGCCCTTGCGGACAACGGTTCGGCCATTCGGTCGCGTCACGCACGCCGTCCCATGAGGCCGCGGGTTGGGGCGCTTTCCAGCGCAGGTCGCCGACCGGAGGCGCTGCATAAGGAATGCCGCGATAGATATAGGCCGTCTCGCCGACCTCTGTGACGGTTTCGCCGCGCACCGCGCCCAAGCTGGTTTGAACAACTTCGCCGATCGGACCGGACGATCCTTCCCGATCAAAGTTGAACGCACCGTTGGCGCATGCCGAAGCAAGCAGAGCGGAGCTTATGAGCGGAACGACAGCTTTGGACATGTCTCTCTCCCCAGGCTTGTTTTGCCTGGTTTATGCCCCGTCGCAGACTGGGGGAGCAACACGACTCGAGAAAAATCCGTCTACCACCGATAGTCTGTTAACTTCGCATCACGCGCGCACGACCGCGTGCGAAAGGCCGCTCAGGGCTTGGCGAAGATGAGCTTCGGCCACAGCAGGTAGCAAACGTCTTCCGCGGCGCGGCCGGCTTGCCATCCAAAGAGGCGCTCTCCAGCGTCGAGGATCAACGACCAGAATCCGGCCAGCGCCCAGATCGCCGCGAGGGCGATCGAGAGCGTCACCGCCGATCCAGGCAGATCAGCACGCGAGGCGACGAAGCGCAGCGCGCCAAGCTCGCGAAGCCACCAGAGATAGCCGAGCCCTGCAGCCAACGGGATTACGCTGAGGAACCGGCCGAACAGCGTGAATGCCCCGCCCGCGATCCAGGCGGGCGCCGCAACCATGAAAACTCCAAGCATCGAAAGGGCAATGAACACAATGCCGATAAGGCCCGCGGGATGCAGCCCGACGTGAGGCGTTTCCTCGATCATGCGGTCGAGAGCGTCAGTCGGCTGGTTCGCGAGCCACATGATGAAGAGGCCGACGAGCGGCAGCGCCACGGCGGCGACGTGCGCAAAGAGGAACACCATCAGCCGGTTCTGCAGCGGGATCGTTTGGCGCCATAGGCGCTCCCGCTCCGCGCGCTCCGCGGCTTCCGCGGCCTTCCGTGTCCGGTAACGCGCTTCCGCGGCCTCGATTGTTTCGCAGCGCGAGCCGAACTTCTCCGCAAAGCTGCGGCTGGAGCCGCAGGTTCGGCAAATGCCGCTGGGATCGAAATCGTGCGTCGCCATAGCGGCCGATATTCACCGCCGCGGCTCCCCTAGGTCAATCGGAACCAAGCGGTGGCAGGACGTCTGCTCGACCCGCTTCATCAACCGCCGATCTTGGAGATTCCAGCGCCGGTCGGCCCTAATTCACCGTCGCGCCCGGAGGGGCTCCAGGGGCCGCAGCGTAGCCGTTCAGCGTCAGCTCGTCGCCTTCGGCCGAGACCTTCACCGTCTCGCCATCCTGGAGCTGGCCCTCGAGGATCAGCTTCGCCAGCGGATCCTGCAGGCGCTTCTGGATGACGCGCTTTAAGGGCCGCGCGCCGTAGGCGGGGTCGTAGCCTTCCTTGGACAGAAGCTCTCTCGCCTTGTCGTCGAGCTCGATGGTGATCCGGCGGTCGGCCAGCAGCTTGGCGAGGCGGTCGACCTGAATGTCGACGATGCGCGCCATGTGCTCGGGCGCCAGGCGGCGGAACAGGATGGTCTCGTCGATCCGGTTCAAGAACTCCGGCCGGAACCGGGCGCGCACTTCGGTCATCACCGCGTCGCGCGCGGCTTCGACGTCCTCGCCCGAATGAGCAACCAGGTGCTCGGCGCCGAGGTTCGAGGTCATGATGATGAGCGCGTTCTTGAAATCGACCGTGCGGCCTTGGCCATCGGTCATGCGCCCGTCGTCGAGCACCTGGAGGAGCGCGTTGAACACGTCCGGGTGCGCTTTCTCGACTTCGTCGAGCAAGATCACTTGATAAGGCCGTCGACGGACGGCTTCGGTCAGCGCCCCGCCCTCTTCGTAACCGACATAGCCTGGAGGCGCGCCGATCATGCGGGAAACGGCGTGCTTCTCCATGTACTCGGACATGTCGAGCCGGGTGATCGCGGTTTCGTCGTCGAACAGGAACTCGGCCAAGGCCTTGGTCAGCTCTGTCTTGCCGACGCCGGTGGGGCCCAAAAACAGGAACGAGCCGATCGGCCGGTTGGGATCTTTCAGCCCCGCCCGCGCGCGGCGCACGGCATCCGAGACGGCGGCGACAGCGGCGTCCTGACCGACCACGCGCTGCTTGATGGAATCTTCCATGTGTAGCAGCTTCTCGCGCTCGCCCTCCATCATCTTGTCGACCGGCACGCCGGTCCAACGCGAGACCACGGCCGCGATCTCGCCGGGAGTGACGGTTTCGCTCACCCCGGTCTTCTCCTCCTCGCTCGCCGCAGCGGACTCGGCGTCCGCGACCTGCTTTTCGAGCGGGGGGATCTGGCCGTACTTGATCTCTGAAGCGCGGCCGAGGTCGCCGCGCCGCTCCGCGTCGGCGAGTTCCGCGCGCAACTTGTCGAGCTGCTCCTTGGCGTGCGTGGAGCTAGCGAGCTTGTCCTTCTCGGCCGCCCAGGCCGCGGTCAGAGACGCGCTCTTCTCGTCAAGCTCGGCGATCTCGGCCTCGAGTTTTTGAAGCCGCGTCTTGGACGCTTCGTCGGTCTCCTTCCGCAGCGCCTCGCGCTCGATCTTCAGCTGCATCGAGCGACGGTCGATCTCGTCGAGTTCCTCGGGCTTGGAGTCGACCTGCATGCGCAGCCGCGAGGCCGCCTCGTCCATCAGGTCGATCGCCTTGTCGGGCAGGAAGCGGTCGGTGATGTAGCGGTTGGACAAGGTCGCCGCCGCGACGATCGCGGAGTCCGCGATGCGCACGCCGTGGTGGACCTCGTACTTGTCTTTGAGGCCGCGCAGGATCGAGATCGTGTCCTCGACCGTGGGCTCTTCGACCATGACCGGCTGGAAGCGGCGCGCCAGCGCGGCGTCCTTCTCGACGTGCTTTCTGTACTCATCAAGCGTGGTCGCGCCGACGCAGTGCAGCTCGCCGCGCGCCAGCGCGGGCTTTAGGAGGTTGGAGGCGTCCATCGCGCCGTCGGTCTTGCCCGCGCCGACAAGGGTGTGCACCTCGTCGATGAACAGGATGATCTGACCGCCCGCGCTTTCGATTTCTTTGAGGACGCTCTTCAGGCGCTCTTCGAACTCACCGCGATACTTCGCGCCGGCGATGAGGGCGCCCATGTCGAGCGCGAGCAACGACTTGGTCTTGAGACTCTCGGGCACGTCGCCGTCGACGATCCTGAGCGCGAGACCTTCGGCGATGGCGGTCTTGCCGACGCCGGGCTCGCCAATGAGGATCGGGTTGTTCTTCGTACGCCGCGAGAGCACCTGGATGGTGCGGCGGATCTCTTCTTCCCGGCCGATGACCGGGTCGAGCTTGCCCTCGCGCGCCGCCTCGGTGAGGTCGCGGGCGTATTTCTGCAGCGCTTCGTAGCTGTCTTCAGCAGAGGGACTGTCGGCGGAGCGTCCGCCGCGCAGCTCATTGATCGCTTCGTTCAAAGCCTTGGGATTGATCCCGGCGTCGCCGAGGATTTTCGAGGTGTTCGCCGACTTCACGATCGCGAGCGCCAGGAGCAGCCGCTCGATCGTTACGTAGGAATCGCCTGCGGTGTCCGCAGCCTTCTGCGCAGCCTGGAACACTTCGGCGGTCGGTGGGGCGAGGTAAAGCTGGCCGCTTCCGCCCTCGACCTTGGGCAGCGCCGCAAGCGCCGCATCGACGGCTGAGGCGACCGCTTCAGCGCGGCCGCCCGCGCGACCGATCAGCGCCGCGGCGAGCCCTTCGGGTTCGTCCATCAACGCCTTCAAGACGTGCTCGGGCGTGAACTGTTGGTGCTTGGCGGCCACGGCGGCCGATTGAGCGGCTTGCACCACCTGGCGTGCACGCTCTGTGTAGCGTTCAAAATCCATGAGGTCCCCTTCCACGAAGCGAGACAGAGCCACGGATGCGCGCGACGCCCATTTCGGCGCGTCCGCTCGCGGCCCGGACCTCTATGAGGTAGGGGCGGTCTTTGAGAAACTCAAGGGCGGAGAGCCCGGGCTCGTATCAATACCGATCGGGCTCTTATCTCGCGCTACTGGAATCCAGCGCTACTGCGAGGCGGCGTTGTCGAGCGCCGTGGCCTCGTCTCCGGACGCCTCATCGCCCTCGCCCGACCGCGCGCGGCGCGGACGCCGGGTGCGGCGCGGCTTGCCCTCGTCGCCGGCATCAGCGCTCGCGGCGTCCGACGCTTCGGGATCGACCACCTCGAGCGGATTGCCCGCCGCGCGTTCGGAGGCTTGCTCCGAGGCGCCGCCGTCGTCGCCGCGCGAGCCGCCCTGCGCGCCGCCTTGAACGCTGTTCTGGCCGCCGCCTTGGCCGCCCTCGCGCTGGTCTTCGCCGCGATCGCGGGCGTGCTGCTGCTGTTGTTGCTGCTGAACCCTCAACACCCGGAAATAGTGCTCGGCATGCTGAAGGTAGCTCTCGGCCATGATGCGGTCCCCTGACGAGGTCGCATCGCGCGCGAGCTGTTGATACTTGTCGTAGATGTGGCTCGCGGAGCCGCGAATCTTGATGTCGGGCCCGTTGGACTCGAAGTTGCGATTCGACTGGCCGCCGTTCGGTTTGCGCCCGCGTCCGCGCTGCCGCTTCATCTCAACATATCCTTGCTTTCTATGTCCGTGATCAACGCTCGATCGCGCCTGACCCCAATCGAGCCCTTACGGCTCGCTCACCAGGCATTCGCCGATTGCGTCGGGCTGGCGCACGCGTCAGAGCCTTGTCGTTGGTTTTGGGCTCTTTCGCGAGCAACCGTCCGGTTCACGCGCAACGTCATCTCGACGCGCGCACCCCCAGAAGACCGTGAACGCGAGATCGACCGTAGCTTGCGCGCAATACATTTCCAAGCGGTTTTTCGCTGATCTCCGCAAGGCGGAACAGCGCGACATGCTTAACACTTTTGACGGAATATTATCGCGCGCGCGCGCCCGGCGAGGTCGGTCCGGGTCTCGATTGCCGCCTCAGGCGCCGCTGCACTGAAAAGCGCTGCAACCTCCGTTGCTTGGCCGGCGCCGATCTCGACCGCGCCGACGCCACCGGGGGCCAGCCGGGAGACGATCGCCGACGCAAGGCTGCGATAGGCCGCAAGCCCGTCCGCTCCGCCGTCGAGCGCCAGGCGCGGCTCATGGTCGCGGACCTCGGGCTCCAGCCCGTCGAGTTCCGCGCTGGCGATGTAGGGCGGATTGGAGAGGATCGCATCGAAACACGCGCCGGCGCCGGTCGGATGCAGCGCCGCGTCCCAGCGACCGCAGACGAAGGCCGCGCGATCGGCGAGCCCGCAGGAGCGAGCGTTGCGCGCCGCGACGGCGAGCGCCGCCTCGCTCAAATCGACGCCGACGCCGAACCAGCCGGGGCGCTCGGAGAGGAACGCCAGCAGCAGCGTGCCCGGCCCAACGCCGAGGTCGAGCACGCGGCCCGTCTCGACGCCACAGGTGGCTTCGAGCGCGGCCTCGAGCACCTGTTCGGTCTCTGGCCGCGGGCAGAGCACGTCGGGCGTGATCTCAAGGTCGAGCGTCCAGAAGCCGGCCCGGCCGAGGATGTGCGCCATCGGCTCGCGCGCGACGCGGCGTGCAAGCAGCGCTTCGAAGCGTGTAACCTCGTCCGTGCTCAGAACGTAATCCGGATCGGCGGCGAGCGCTGCAGCACCAAGGCCGGTCGCCGCTTCCAGCAAAAGGCGCGCGTCAAGCGACGC
Organism: Maricaulaceae bacterium; assembly: GCA_050050115.1. GTDB lineage: Bacteria > Pseudomonadota > Alphaproteobacteria > Caulobacterales > Maricaulaceae > JASFUX01. The sequence goes on from JASFUX010000053.1 coordinate 11,316, forward strand.
GCTCTCGGCCCCTGCGGCGGCGAGGCGCGCCGCCGCGTCGCGACGGACGGCGGAGATGGTGTTCGTCTCCAGCGCTCCTCACCCCTCCTCCATCGCCGCAAGCCTGGCGGCTTGGTCTTCGGACAAGAGCGCGTCGATCAGCTCGCCGAGATCGCCTTCCATCACCTGGGGCAGCTTGTGCAGCGTCAGGCCGATGCGGTGGTCGGTCACCCGACCTTGAGGAAAATTGTAAGTGCGTATGCGTTCGGAGCGATCGCCCGAGCCGACCTGGGACTTGCGCGTCTCGGCCCGCTCGGACGCCGCTTTCTCACGCTCCATGTCGTAGAGCCGGGTCTTCAGCACCTGCATCGCGATGGCGCGGTTCTGGTGCTGGGATTTCTCCGAGGACGTCACGACGATGCCGGTGGGGATGTGGGTGATCCGCACCGCACTGTCTGTGGTGTTGACGTGCTGACCCCCGGCGCCCGAGGCGCGCATGGTGTCGATGCGGATGTCCTGCTCGCGCACCTCGATCTCGACGTCCTCGGGCGCGGGCAGCACGGCGACTGTCGCCGCCGAGGTGTGGATACGCCCGCCCGCCTCGGTGACGGGCACGCGCTGAACGCGGTGAACGCCGGACTCGAACTTCATCCGCCCAAAGACGCCCTCGCCGGTCACGGACGCGACGATCTCCTTGTAGCCGCCCGCCTCGCCAGGGCTTTCCGACAGCACCTCGACCTTCCAGCCGACCGAGGACGCATAGCGCTGGTACATGCGGAACAGATCGCCGGCGAACAGCGCCGCTTCGTCCCCGCCCGTGCCGGCGCGGATCTCGAGGATAGCGTCGGCGACGTCGTCCTTGTCCTTGGGCAGAAGCAGCAGCTGCAGCTCGTGCTCGAGCGCGGGAATCTTGTCTTTGACGGCCTGGCGCTCTTCTCGGGCCAGCTCGGCCATCTCCGCGTCGCCGCTCTCAGCCATCTCCTCGAGGTCTTGAAGCTCCTCGCGCGCCTTCGTGAGAGCGCGCGCGGCCTCGACCACCGGGGCAAGCTCGGCGTGCTCTTTGGAGAGCTTGACGATCTCCTCGCCGTCGGTCGCGGCGTTCATCCGCGCTTCGACCGCGTCAAAACGGTCGACGACCTGGGCGAGACGTGTTTCGGGTATGCGTGACATGAGGAGCGATCTAAGCCGGACCGGTGCAAAGGAAAAGAGGCGCGCGCCGCGCGCGCCCCGTCCCGCCAGATCGCGTCAGGCTGCGCCTAGCCTCCCGACAACTCCGACAGCCGCTTCTTGAACTCCGGATTGCCGCGCACCCCGCCAGCCCTGATCATCGCGAAGATGTGGGCGATCCCGTAGATCACCAGGCCGATGAAAGCGCTGGCGATGAACGTCTTGGCGAGCGTCACGAAGCCGTCGTCGGAACTTCCCGAGGCCCAGTTCCAAACGAAGAAGACCACCACCGCCAGCACGGCGAACAGGATGAGGAACGGGAACATCGCCCAGTTGAGGGCCTTGTCGTTCTTATAATGCCGCCGGGAGTCATGGTTGTAGATGTGGATCACGGGCCCCTCGTCGCCACCGCCCATCAGCTGAAACACCGTGAGCTTCTGTCCCGGCGAGCACGGCACTTGGAAGTTCTTCAGCTCGATGGGATGCGCTTGGCCGTCCTCGCCGTCGATCATGATGTTCTGAAAGCGCGTGATCTTGGTCTCGATCCGTCCGCTCACAGGGGCCGACGCGCCCGTGCCGCCGACGGTGATGCCTTGCCCGCCGCTCACCGAGCCGGTGGTCTCCTCCTCGACCCGCGACTCCGTGGTGTTCACCGTGCCCGTGAACGCCCCGATCTTGTAGCCCTTCAGCAGGGCCTTTCCTTCAGCGACCTGCTCCAACGCCGCCTCCCCCTTTACTGTTGATCACAGGACGGAGTTTCAGACGCTTCTCGGCTCCATTGCGCCGCCAGCGTCCCCCCGCCATCGGTGAAACGTCAGCATAGATTTTCGCGAGAAGGAAGACCCGCGCTAAGAAGCGCCGGTCAAGAGCATCGCTGATGGAGCAACGCTATCACGCGTCGCCTAACGCCTCAGCTCGCCGCCAGCGCGCTGGCGAGCAGCTGATCGAGCACCGAGCCGCGGGAGTTCTCCTCGGCCTCATTCCGCCCTTGCAGCTTCGAGCCGACGGGCTGCTCGTGGCCCTGTTCTTCGAACGCGACCATCCGCTTGCCGACCAGATCGATCATCTGCAGGAGGCTCAACAGGTCTGTGGACATCTGCGGGGTCTGGCGCAGCAGAAAGCGCCATTCGCCCCCTTCCTTGTGGATGCGGGCGACGTGCACCTCGCCGTGGCAAATGTCGAACACCGGCGCGTCAGCGCCGCGGGGCCATCCCTCCATGAACCCCCACTTGCCTGGCGAAAAAAAGCCATTGTCTTCCAGCGACATGCGCCAGCAGCCTCATTCTGCCGCCGTGCTTTCGGCGACGCCCCCGCCTGCTCCCTCGCGCAGCGCGCGCAGCTCGGCCGCCCGGCGCTCCACAGCCTCGACAATACGATCAATCATCTCCGCGTTCGAGACCTTTTCATCAGCTTTGCCGTTGACGTACATCATTCCCGCGCCCGCGCCGCCGCCGGTGAAACCCAATTCCGTGTAGGCGGCTTCGCCCGGTCCGTTGACCACGCAGCCGATGATCGACAGCGAAATCGGCTCGGCGATGTGGGCGAGGCGCTGCTCCAGCTCGGTCACCGTGGCGATCACGTCGAAGCCCTGACGCGCGCATGACGGGCAAGCGACGATATTCACCCCGCGCGAGCGAATTCCCAGCGATTTGAGGATGTCGAAGCCGACCTTCACCTCCTCGACCGGATCGTCCGAGAGCGAAACGCGAATGGTGTCGCCGATCCCGGCCCACAGCAGGCCGCCCAGTCCGATCGCGGATTTCACCGAACCGTGCCGCCGCCCGCCCGCTTCGGTGACGCCCAGGTGAAGCGGCGCGTCGGTCGCTTCGGCGAGCTGCTGATAGGCCGCGACGGTCAGGTACACGTCCGAGGCCTTCACCGAAATCTTGTAGTCGCGGAAGTCGTGCTCTTCGAGCACGGCGGCGTGCGCGAGCGCGCTTTCGACCATCGCGTCGGGACAAGGCTCGCCGTACTTCTCCAGGAGTTGACGCTCGAGCGAGCCCGCGTTGACGCCGATGCGCATCGAGCAGCCGTGATCCTTGGCCGCCTGAACGACCTCGCGCACGCGGTCCTTCGAACCAATGTTGCCCGGATTGATCCTCAAGCACGCCGCGCCGGCTTCGGCGGCTTCGATGGCGCGCTTGTAGTGGAAGTGAATGTCCGCCACGAGCGGAACGGCCGCCGCCCGCGCGATCTCGGCGAAGGCTTTCGTGGAGTCCTCGTCCGGACAAGACACGCGGACGATGTCGGCGCCCGCTTCTTCAAGCCGACGGATCTGATCGATCGTCGCAGCGGCGTCGGAGGTCGGCGTATTGGTCATCGACTGGACCGAGATCGGCGCGTCGCCGCCGACCGTGACGTCGCCCACGCGCACGGGGCGCGACTTGCGCCGCTCGATCATGCGCCAGGGCCGGACGGCTCGGGCGTCGGCATCGTTCATCTTGGTCGTCCGTCTGCGTCTTGTCGCCGTCGGCGTCGCGCGCCGACCTCGCAGCCCTAAACCGATCAGTCCCTGAGGTCGAGGTCCGCGGCGCCGTCGGCCGCGGTGTCTCCGCCTGCCGGACCGGCGGCAGCGGCGGCTTCGGCCGGGTCGGCCACAGGCTCGACGTCGCCGACGATGATCGCGGGCAGCACCTCTTCGGTGATCACATCGTCCTCGACCGGCAGCTCGGGCGTGACCAGGCTGGCCTCGCGCTCGATTTCCGAGACGATCTCGTCGGCGACCCGTTCTGACTCCGCGCGCACCGCGGCGGCGACCTCGGGCGGCGGCGCGGCCGGCTCGATTGCAGCCTCGACGACGGGCGCGGCGACGACGCCGACCTGGGCGGCGCCGAATTCGCG
>JASFUX010000054.1:0-15294 GCA_050050115.1 Maricaulaceae bacterium
GGGGCCGGGACGTTCTGATCGCGTTTGACGACTTGACGCGCCACGCCCGAGCCTATCGCGAGCTGTCGCTGTTGCTGCGTCGCCCGCCTGGTCGCGAGGCCTATCCAGGCGACATCTTCTATGTGCACGCGCGGCTGCTCGAACGGGCCACGCATCTAAGGGCCGAGAAGGGGGGAGGCTCACTGACCGCGCTGCCGATCATCGAGACGCAGGCGCAGGACATCTCCGCCTATATCCCAACCAATCTCATCTCGATCACAGACGGGCAGATTTATCTGTCGCCGACCTTGTTCGACAAAGGCGTGCTGCCGGCGGTCGATATAGGTCGCTCAGTGTCGCGCGTCGGCGGCAAGGCGCAGCTGCCCGCCTATCGCGCTGTCGCCGGTGATCTGCGCCTCTCCTATGCGCAGTTCGAGGAACTGGAATCTTTCGTCCGGTTCGGCACGCGGCTGGACGATGAAAGCCGCAGCCAGCTCGAGCGCGGCCGGCGTCTGCGCGAGGTTTTGAAGCAGGGCGAACATGAGCTGATCTCCGTCGCCGGTCAGGTCGCGGCGCTCCTCGCGGTGCTCGACGGGGCGTTCGACGATCTTGAGGCGTCCGAGGTCGGACACGCGGCGCGCCTTGTCCGCCGCGCCGTGCACGAGCGCCAGCCCGAGCTATGCGAGCGCGTCGAGAGCGGCGCGCCGCTCGCGCCGGACGATCGCGCCCGCATCGCTGAGATCGCGCAGGTTTTGGTCAGGGAACGGAGCGCGCATGGAAAAGCTTGACCGACTGCGCACGCGCATCAGCACGATCACGTCCCTGGCCGAGATCGTACGGACGATGAAGACGCTCTCCGCAGTGAGCATCCGCCAGTACGAGCGCGCTGCCGCCGCGCTTGAGGCGCACCGCGAGACGATCTCCCTCGGCCTGCACGTCGCGCTGCGCGATCCGCGGACGCGGGGCTCGGCGTTCGCTGCGGGGCGCTCGCTGCGCGGGACGCGTGGAGCGGTGATCGTATTCGGCTCGGATCGCGGGCTCTGCGGCCGCTTCAACGAGCTCGTCGCGGATATCGCCGCGCATCGCATCGATCGGCTGGAGGAGGTCGGCGCCGACCCGCTCGTGCTCGCGGTCGGCGCACGTGCGGCGGCGGCGCTTGAAGCGCGCGGTCGCACGCCCGAAGAAGTCTTTTTCCTGCCCGGTTCTGCCGAGGGCTTGTCGCGGACGGCGCAGGCGATCCTGATAAAGACGGATGAGTGGCGCGCCGAGCATGGCATCTCTCGGGTCGTCGTTGCGTCGAATCGGCGCGCGGATCGGGCTCTCGCGCGCCCCAGCGTGCGGCAGATCCTGCCGCTTGAAACGGACGAACTTGAAGAGCTCGCCGCGCGACCGTGGCGGTCGCGAAGGCTGCCTGAGCCCGCGCTCGCTCATGGCGAGCTATTCGCCTGGCTCCTGCGCCAGCATCTCTTCGCCGAAGTCTTCGCCGCGGGTGCGGAGTCGCTCGCAAGCGAGCACGCGACGCGGCTCGCCGCCATGCAGGCCGCCGAGCGTCATATCGACGAGCACCTTGCCGAAATGAACGCCGCCTATCGCCGGTCGCGCCAGTCGTCGATCACGAGCGAGCTGTTGGATGTGATCGGGGGATTTGAAGCCGTGCGGCGCGGGCGAAGAACCGCCCATGCGACGCCGCGTTGAGCGTCGAGCTTCGGTCCGAACGGCTGGCGCGGGCCTTTCGCTTGGAAGGCGTGCGATGATTGAGCCGAACGGCCGCCCTTTTGATCGCGATCAGCCTGGACAACGCCGGATCAGATCAGAGACTGCGTGATAGCCTGACAGCCAAGCGTCGAATCAATGACCGTCTCCAACTCCGAAATCGCCGACATGCTTGACGAGATTGGCGATCTCCTCGCCTACGAAGACGCCAATCCCTTCCGCGTGCGCGCCTACCACAACGCAGCGCGCACGGTTCGCCGCTACGGCGACGCGATGAGCGACCTCGTGGCGCAAGGCGCGGATCTCGCCGCGCTGCCGGCGATCGGCGAGGACCTCGCCGGGCTCATCAAGGAGATCGTCCGCACCGGACGGGCGCGGCGTTTGACGCAACTGAAGCGAAACGCGCCGTCGGTCGTGCTCGACCTTCTGGCCGTTCCAGGAATTGGCCCGAGCAAAGCGCGAGCGCTGTGGCGGGCGCTGCATGTGCGCACGCTTGAGCAGCTCCATCGTGCGGCGCTCGACGGCCGGGTGCGGACGGTTCCCGGCTTCGGCGCCAAGTCCGAGGCGCGGCTTCTTGAAGCGCTCGCCGATCTGGGCGTCGGGGCCGGCGGCCGCATCAGCATCGCCCGCGCCGCGCCTGACGCGGACGCTTTGACTGAGCTGTTGCGTAAGGCGCCGGGCGCCGAGGCGGTCGAGGTCGCCGGCAGCTTTCGCCGAGGCCGGGAAACGGTGGGTGATCTCGATGTCGTCGTCGCCGCCAAGGCGGACGCATCGGTGGTCGAGCGGCTTACGTCGTGGCGGCGCGTCAAGCGCGTCGAGATGAGGGGCGACACGCGCGCGACGGTCATCCTGACCGATGGTCTGCAGGTCGACCTGCGCGTTGTGCGCCCCGAGAGCTATGGCGCGGCGCTGCAGTACATGACCGGCTCGAAGGCGCATTCGATTCAGCTGCGTATTCGGGCGCGCGACCGCGGGCTGAAGCTCAACGAGTACGGCCTCTGGCGCGGCCGCGACCGGGTTGCGGGGAAAACGGAGGAGGAGGTCTACAAGGCGCTCGACCTGCCGCTGATCCCGCCCGAGCTGCGTGAGAACCGCGGCGAGATCGAAGTCGCCGAGGCGGGCAAGCTGCCCAAGCTCGTCCGCCGCCGCGACCTGAAAGGCGATCTGCACGTGCGTGCGTCCGACATCGGGACCGTTCGCGCATTCGCCGAGGCGGCGGCGCGCGAGGGCCTCAAGTATCTGGCGATCGCACCGCACGTCGGCGGCCGGGCGGGCGCGCATGATCTCACGGCGGACAAGGTTGCGCGGTTCTTGGATGGGATCGACAAGCTCGCGCGCGCTGATCTTGGGGTTGCGTTGCTCAAGGCGGTCGAGGTCGACGTGGATGAAGACGGCGCGCTCGACCTGCCGACCCTGCCGAAGGGCCGGCTCGACTTCGTGATCGGCTCGGTTCAGGAAGGCTTTGCGCTGTCGCGCGCGGCGCAGACCAAGCGCCTGGTCGCGGCGCTCGAGTCAGGCCGGATCAATATCCTCTCCCACCCGAGCGGTCGCATCATCGCGCGTCGCGAGCCCTATGACGTAGACATGAAGGAAGTCGCGCGCGCGGCGGCCGCCTGCGGTTGCGCGCTGGAATTGAGCGCCGACCCCGAACGGCTCGACCTCATCGACGCGCACTGCCAGATCGCCAAGCAAGCCGGCGCCTTGGTCAGCGTCTCGAGCGAAGCGGCGCGGCCGGTCGATCTCTCGCGCCTCGATCTTGGCGCCGTCCAGGCGCGGCGCGGCTGGTTGGAGGCGCGCGACGTGCTCAACGCCAAGCCGCTAAGCGAGGTGCGCAAGATCCTCTCAGGCAAGCGCGCGCAAGCCTCTCGCCGCCGAACGACCGTTGCGGCTTGATCGACGCCAAGCGGTGAGCGCGCCGCGGACGCGTCCGCGCTATGGGTCGAACCGCATCAGGGATAGCCGGGATACTGGTACTGCGAATACGGCGTACTCGGATATTCGACCAGCTCGTACTTCGATTGCAGGAACGTCACGACGTCGATCAGCTCGTCTACGGTCATGACCTGATTGTAGTAGCGCAAGCTCATCCGCGACTCGCCGTCGCGCGTGAACTCTTCGGTTTGGTACTGCTCGGAGATGCGGTGCGAGGGATTGATCACCGACGTCACCAGCTCGCCGTAGGTGCGAATCCGCGACGTCGGCCCGCCGAGCGGCACGTCCATTCCCAGCGTCACGCCGGTCCGCAGCGCTTCGTCGCCGACGACGCTGTGGCAATCGGCGCACGCCATGTCGACAAAGACCGCCCGGCCGGCGTCCGCGTCGCCGGGGGGCAGGGCGAAGCCGATCCCCTCCATCTCGCCGCACGCGGCGAGCACGACAGCGGCGATTGCGGCGCCTGTGATGATGAAGCTGCGATGTGCGGTCATGGTCTCGCTCTGCTTGAAGTCAGAGGGAACGCATGATCACCGTATGAGCGGCGCCGGCCCGCGCCTTGACGCATGTCAAACCTCGGTTCGACAGCCGCGAAGGGTGAAACAGCGCGCCGCCGGCGATCGGCGGCTAGCCATGCGCCGCCAGGATTCCGAGCGCGACAATCACGCCCGCCGCGAGCGCCAGCAGGCTGTAGCGCTGCGGCTCACGCTCGGCGGTGGGCAGCAGGTGTGTGGCGCCGGTGTAGATCAGCACGCCGGCTGACAGCGCGAGAAGAGCGCCCAGGCGCTCGGGCTCAAGCGCGTTGACGAACGGATAGGCGACGAGCGCGCCGGCCGGCGTGGTCAGAGCGGAGGCGAAAAAGGCGAGACGAAAGGCTGTGCGGCCGGAGAAGCCGCCCCGCAGCAGCAGCGAATAGGTCACGACCCCTTCGGGAAACTCATGCAGTATGAGTCCCGCTGTCGCCAATACGCCGGTGAGCGCGCTCACCGAAAAGCTCACCGCGTAGACGACGCCGTCGACGAGCGAATGAAAGCCGATGCCGACGAGCGGCACGAGGCCGATCGCATAGCCGGCCGTCGCCGGCTTGTCGCAGACGTAGGCGGAGAGGAACCGATTGAACAGATGCATCGCCGCGTAGCCGGCGAGGAGGAAGGCCGGCGCTTGCGGCGTCATCGCAAACGATTCCGGCGCGATGTGCAGAAAGGAGACGGTGACCAGCACGCCCGCGGCGAAGCAGGCGAAATACGTGGTTTGCGTCCGCGCCCAGTTCTCGAATCGCCGGATGGCCAGCAGTCCCGCCGTCGTCACCGCCGCCGCGAGCGCGGCGGCGGCGAGCGGCGCCCAGATGCCGCCAGCCATGCCGCCTCCTTAGCGCGCGAACGGCGCCGTCACGGCGCCTCGCCCGCGCCCAGCTCGATCAGCGCGAGCTCGACCTGCCTCAAGAGATGATTGTCGGGCATCGGCATGCCTTCGCTCTCGGCGACCTCCGTCTGCTGTGCGTCGTAAGCCCAGCGCTGCAATATAGCGATCTTGCGATCTTCCGGCAGCGTCGTGGCCAAGACGTCCGCCGGACGCTCGAAAACGGCCGGCGGATCGAGGAGGGCGAGGTCCGCCTCTTTCCTGCTCAGAGCGCGCCGCGCGGGCGCGGCGGCGGTCATTCTTCCTGCTCCACAAAATGGATGTATCGCTTCGCTTCGAGATCGTCTGGAAACAGCCGGCCGAGTGCGTAGCAGTGGCCGTCTGCGGCTTTGAGAATCTGGAAGCCATGATAAACATCGCGCCGCAGCCCGATTTCGGGCGCGTCTCCGCCCGCGAGGACGGCTCCGAGCTCTTGCTGGCGATTAGGTAATCCGTGCACGTGGACATCCTCGCCGGCGCGCCGTTTGAGAATCTCGACCGCTTTGCGCTCGTGCGCCTCGTCGCGAGTGCGCACCCACAGCAAGAGGCCGCCGTTTTCGAGCTGCTCGTTGATGCGGTCGGCGTAGGCGTGACCGATGAGATCGGCCAAGCGCACGCCGATCGCCGCGCCTGCGCCGCCGAGAACGGCGCCTGCTGCAATGGCGGCGCCGATCGCGCCGCCCGACGCGATCACCGGGACCATGCCGATCATGGCGCCGACGTACATGAGGGCGCCGATGGCGTGCCCCTCCGCTTCGCCGACCGACTCGCGCGCGACATAGGCGACCGTTGGGACGTCCGGCGCGTCCTCAAGCTCGCGCGTTGAGCGAAATTCGTGTCCGAGCTTGTCGACGACGGCCTGCTCGGAGGCGAGCAGGCTCAGTTCGGCGCGATCGAAGCCGTGTGTGAGCAGATCGTCGATCGCCGCCTGCAATGCGGCGGCGTCGTTGAACGCGGCGACGGCTTCTCGATCGGTGTTGGCGTCGGCCATGGGTATGCTGAACCTCCGTGAAAAAGGGCTCACCTGAACGCCGGACCGAGCGGGGGGAAGTCCAATCGTCGTTCGGGTGAGCCCGCTCCGCTCTCGAGATCACAAGATCAGCCGACGCGTCTTGGTAGGGAGTGGGGGGCGAAGCGTCGGCGCGCGAGGCGGAAAGCGCCTGTGTCCTCCTACGCCATGGCCATCTCGCCGTGCCTGGAGATCGCTTCGAGCGCCTCGCCCGACAGCTCGTGGGACGCGCGCAGCGCCACGTCGCCGAGCGAAACCATGCCGACAAGATCACCCTTTGCGTTTTGCACGGGCAAGCGGCGGATCTGCCGCGCCTCCATCTCGTGGACCGCGTTCTCGAGCTCGTCGGTGTCCTTGCAGCATGTCGGGTTCTTTGACATCGCGTCCGCCACGGTCTTCTTGGCGAAATCCCAATGCTGCGAGCCGGCGCGGATGGTGATGTCGCGGTCGGTGATGACGCCGGTCAGCTTGTGTCCCTCGAGCACCGGCAGCACGCCGACGTTGAGATCACGCATCTGCTTGGCCGCATCCTCAAGCGTGGTCGCCGGCGTCACCGTGGTGACGTTCGGCGTCATGACGTCTTTGATCTTCATAGCTTGCTCCTTGGTGAAGGATGTGCCGCCCGGGGAAGTTTGGGCGACAGCGAGCCGAGGCATCTTGAGCGCGGTCAATTCCGCATTGCGCGCCGTACGTCCTCGTTGGCGGGCCACCGACTTGCTCGATCCCCAAAGCGCTCAATTGAAGGAGACCCGCCGCTAGTCCGGCTCGGTTCCGCCTGTCCTTGATCGCGGTCAACCCGCGCCCGCCCGCGGTGCGCCAGGATGGGATGTTGTCTATGGGCGAGCGATCGCCCGGTGCGCATGGCGGCGGCGAGACGGCTGCAGGAAGGCGGATTGCGATGACTTTGATCCGCCTGACGCGGCCGACCAGCCGCCCCATTCGTTCCGGGAGGGGCATCAAGACCACGTTCGATCGCCGCCAACCGTGGCATATGGACGATGTGACTTGGAGGTGACGGTGAAGCCTCAGCGTTTCGTGACGGGTGCGATCATCGCGCTTGCGCTCGCCGCTGTCGGCGGCTGCGAGTCAACGCAGATCGCGAGCGGGGAGTCCGCGCTCATCCTGCGGGCCGGACAAGACGCGCTCCAGCGCGCGCAGGATCAAAGACCTTCCGATCCAGAAAGCTATCGAACGGCGATTGAATATCTCGAAGGCGCCGTGCGGGCGGACCAATCAAACGCGGACGCGCGGATCGGACTTGGCGACGCCTACTTTGGGCTCGCCCATGCGAGCGACCTTGGACGCGCGGACAACTATCGACACGCCAGCGACGCCTATGAGGCCGCCGCGAGCTTGGCGCGCAATCAAAGGTCGGTCGACGTCGAGGCGAGCGCGCGTTCGAGCCGTGCTCGCGCCCAAATGGCGCTGCACGAGTTGGGAACCCCGGTTGGCGCAAGCGAAACCGCTTTTCTCGCTGCAGCGATCAGCGAATACGAAAGAGCCGCCGCGCTCGAGCCGACGGCCGAGAGATACTTCGATCTCGCCGACGCTTACATCGAAGCGGACCGGCCGACCGAGGCGGACCAAGCCTTCACGAGCGGGCTGGGGCTTGCGCCGGACGCGGAGGCGCGCGCCGCGGCGCTTGTCGCTCAAGCAGGCGTGCGTGAAACGCTCGGCTATCCGCCGCAGACCGTCTTGGGGATGCTCGAAGAGGCGATGACGGCCGCGCCGGCGTCCGCGGAGGTCCGGGTCGGGCTCGGGAAGGCGTATTTCGGTCAATCGCGGTTTGACCAGGCGGCGGAGCAGTTCCGCTGGGTTACGGACAATCTCGGCGCGATCGACGAGGATGCGCGAGCCGGCGAGTCCGAAGCGCGGGCCGAGGCCTACTACTATCTGAGCGTGATCGGCCTCTTGGGCGCACCCGACGTCGCCGCAGTTGACGCCGCGATCGCCAACGCCCGCGCAGCGGACCGGATCGGCGGCGGGCAGTTCCGCTACCGGCGTCAGGTCTGCCTCGCCCACATCATGCGCGGCGGCGCCAGCGTCTCCGAGGGCGACATCGCCGAATGGTGTCGAGGAAACGATACGCCGGAGGGTCAGCTTCTGAGCGGCATGGCGCATCTAAGACGCGCCCAACACGTCTCCAACGTTCAATACGCCGCCAACCGCGAGGCTTGGCTCGATCAGCTGCGCGCCGCGCGATCCGATTTTACTCGCGGACTGGATCTCGCATCCGGCCTTTCAGGCCAGGCGCGCATGCTCGATTGGCCGGACATATCAGAGCCGTTGCCGACGGCTGACCTGCTTGAGTTTGGTCGAGCGGTGATCATCGAAGGCTGCTCCAACCCGCTCGCAGAGCCGGACTTCCAATCAGAAGCGCCGATGGAAGCCGTCGCAGGTTTCTTCCGGCGCTACCGCGTCTTCGCTTGTCGGGTTTCGAGCCAATGAGATGCGCAATTTGTGCAAACGCGCAGCCGCGCTCTGCAATCGGCAAGCGGATGGCGAAGATGAACAGAAATAGGGTGTCACCATGAATTCAATCTTGCCAGCAGACGACCAGCCGCGACATCGCGTCGCCGCGAAAGTCTTCGCCGACGTGCCGAGCCAGGCCGAACTGGCGGGTCTTCGCCGAAACAGGAACCAGCTCGCGGTGTGGGTGGTTCTGCTGCTCGGCATGCTGATCGCCAGCGTCGTCGCGCTGGCGCTGAGCCTTGGCGCATTCGGCGGCCAGATCGGCGAGCAAGGAGACGAGGTGGCGGAGCTGACCGCCCAGCTGCGCGAGCTTGATCAGGAGCGGGCCGACGTGATCGCCTTGACGACGCTCGACAGCGCGCCGGCTGTCGGCCGGCTCGATGAAGCGATCGCGGCATGGGCGCGCGAGCAGACCGAGCAGATCGCCGAACTCGAGGGCGACATCGCAGACCTCGAAGAGTTGCGGGAATATCAAGCCATCCACGACCGCCGAGTCAGGGCGGCGGAGCTGCGCGCCGACATCGCCCAGCTCCTCGAGCTTCCGGCGCGGCGGGCCGTGCCCGATCGGATTGATCTGAGTACGTATGAAGAAGAGTTTCCGCCATGGAAGGAAGACTTGGAGGCGCGGCTCTTGGCTTACGTGAACGGGCTTGAAGCAGAGCGCCAGGCCATCCTGGACTGGGAGCCGCTGCGGCCAGGCGAACTCGACGACCGGCCCGACGAACCGCGGCTGCCGTAGCCCCGTTTCCGGAGTTCAGGGTCATGAACAGTAATCAATTCGAGCAGGTGCAGGACAATGGCTGAAAGCGTGGAAAACATCTTTCAAAGGCACGTCACGGACTCCAAGACGCCGTTCGATCTCAAGCGGTTGTCGGACAAGTTTCGGCATCGCAACACCGGCTGGTCGATCCCGGAAGCGTTCCTCGCGGTCTTGCTTTCCGCGGCGACGGTCGATGGTGACTTCGCCGCTGATGAGAGAGAGGCGATCCTCGCGCTATCGCACCGCTCGCGGGTGCTGAACGCGTTGCCGCCCGAGGAGTTGGCGGCGATCAACGACGTGGTCAACGAGCGCATGGAGAACCGGCCCGAGGCACTCGAGGAAGCATGTCAGACGCTGCCGGCGGACATGTGCCTGCCGGTATTCGCGCATTGCGTGGACATCGTCTTGGCGGACGGCGAGCTCTTGAAGTCTGAGGCGGACTTCCTTGAAGGGCTCATTCCTTTGCTCGACCTCGACTCCGATCATGCGCAGCGCGTGATGGAGGTGCTGCTGCTCATGAACCAATATTAGCGGAGGCGGCCGCGCCGCGGAGAGTGGTTCTCCGTCTCCCGCATCAGCGATCGCGTTGGCGCTTCTGAGGTGATCCGCTCGTCCCGACGTATGCATCAAGCAGGGCGGCGGCGAGCATCACATCGTTGATGTCGCGGTGGTCCATCCAGCTCGACGCATTTCGGTGCTGCGGGTCGGACCAAAATGAGGTGATCCGTTCACTAACGGAGGACTTGCCGCGCAGCTCTTCAAGTTGCGTGCTGACGAAACGCGTAAGGTTGGGCGAAGCCGCCGCGGCCTCGGCGATCGCATCCAGGGTTTGCAGCCCGATGGCGAGGCCCAGCTCTCGAAAGCCGAGGCGACTCCCAGGCGGCAGCTGCAATGTGCTTTGACGCAGGAAATGCGTCAGCCCGACGTCTACGCCGGTCAGGATTTCCCCGATGAGGCGCTCGTCGTTGACCCTGCGGTCTGGGAGCATCGCCAGGCGGCAGGCGTCCAGCAGAAGGCCGCCGAGGCCGAGAGGATCGCTGGTCGCCCAGCCGCCGCCTTCGGCCAGCCCGCACAGGATCGCGGCCTCCTCGGCGAGACCGGCGGCCACGCCCGTCCGGCCGAGCCAGCGGAAAGTCACGTAGCCGTCTAGCGCGTCGTGGCGGCTGGTCGCGGCGACCTGCGGGCGCGAGAGGTCGACGCTCATCTTCCAGGCGAGACCCGCGGGCGCTCCTGAGGGCGAAGCCTGCAGGAAGCGCGGGTAGGCGGCTTCGGCAAGCTCGATCGCGTACGTCAGATAAGTTGGCTCGTCGAGCAGGACGGCGGCGCGCGACAGCGCGTCCATCCACTTGGTGAGATAGTGCCAGTATTGGCCGTCGCGGTCCCACTCCAGACGCTCGTCGTAAGGTTCGTCCGGTCCGCGCTCGGGCAGCGGCTTGCCGATCCTCAAACCGCCGCGTGTGGGATGGCGCGCGCCTTCGTTCTCGCCAAGGCCGCTCAGCCACCCGGTCCGCATGTCGTCCGGCCGATGCCGGCCGAGCGTCCTGTGAACGTCCGCGATGAGGGTCTCGGCGATGTCGCGCCAACGGTCCTCGCCCGTTTCGCGATGGAGCTCGAGCGCGTTCAAGAGCGCGAACGCGTCCGTCCAAAGATAACGCTGCTGTCCGGCCTCGGCGCCGACGCCGGTGCGTTCGACGAAGTCGACCATCAGGCGGATCGCGGTCGCGCTGTCGGTCTGCATCTCGGCGTCCTCCACGATCATCACCGTCGCGGGCGTGCCCCAACGGCGATCCCGCGCTGCTCAGTCATGTCGACAACGTCCGCCAGGGACTCCGCCGCGCCTTGATTGTCGTCAATCTCGCGTAGTTCTAATTCGCCGAAGTTACATGCACGGATTTACGCGAACCGCGCGCCTGAGGCGCATGGAAGATTGCCGCAGGGGGCATGTCGCTGTCGCTGACGAGCCCGGCGTTTAGTCCCGGCGAGAGGATCGCATTGGAGCGGGTCGGTTTGTCTGACCTGAAGGATTTGCGTTCGAGCGCGTCTATGTGCACGTAGGTATGGATCATTCATCAAAGGAGCCCTTGATGTCTGGCGCTCAAGACTCTTCCGGCGCGGACGCTATCCAGCTTCGCCGTCCCACCGCGAACGACGGTTCGGCTGTATGGGAGCTGGTGCGCGAAGTGGGCGTGCTCGATACGAACTCGACCTACGCGTACTTGCTGCTTTGCCGAGATTTCGCCGACACCTGCGTCGTCGCAGAGCGCGACGGCGCGCTCGTCGGGTTCGTGACCGGGTACCGTCCGCCTAAGGAACAGGACGTCATATTCGTCTGGCAGGTCGGGGTGGCCAAGCAAGCCCGCGGCAGAGGCCTGGCGAGCGACCTTCTCGATCACCTGTTGGCTTCGGAGGGATGTCGCGGCGTCCGGTTTCTCGAAACAACTGTGTCGCCGTCCAATGCGGCGTCGCGCGCATTGTTTGAGGCTCTCGCGCGTCGCCTCGACACCGAGCTTGTCGAGTCTCGCGGGTTTCCCGTGGATATGTTCCCCGGGAGCGGACATGAGGCCGAGCCGCGGCTTCGCATCGGCCCGTTTGATCCAGCCCAATTGAGTGCAGCCAAGCCACGATAGATTCCGTCATAGCTGAGCTGCGCGAGCATGTCTGTCGAGCGAGGGAGCATGGCGTACAACTTCTTTGACGCAAGCCGACAAATTCTCAAAGAGGCCGGCGAAGTCGGCGAGATCGACCCCCATGTCATGGAGCTGCTCGCCGGCCCCGCGCGCATCGTCGCGTTTCGAATACCGTTGAAGATGGATGACGGCGGCTTCCGCGTCTTTGACGCTTACCGGGTGCGCTACAACGACGCCATCGGGCCCACCCGCGACGGCACGCGGATCTGTCCGGATCTCGATCTGGACGAGGTCAAGGCGCTGGCGCTCATTATGTCGGTCAAGCACGCCGCCGGCGGAATTCCGGCGGGCGGCGGCAAGGGCGGCGTCGCGGCCGACCCGCGCGCGCTGAGCCGCCGCGAGTTCGAAGCCCTCTGTCGCGGCTATGTCCGCGGCCTTCGGCCCATGGGGTCGGCCTATGATGTTCCCGGCGCCGACATCGGCACCGACCTGCAGACCATGGCGTGGATGCTCGACGAATATGAGACGTTGAACGGCCGCCACGAACCCGCGGCCGTCAATGACAAGCCCCCGATCCTTGGTGGCACGCTGGGAGGCTATGAGGCGACGGGCCGCGGCGTGTTCGAAACGTTCGAGGAGACCGCGAACGAAACCGGCTTTGAGATCCCCGACGCCGCCGTGGCCATCCAAGGCTTCGGCCAGGTCGGGGCCGTGGCGGCAGCGATGTTCCAGGAGGCCGGCTGTCGCGTCGTCGCCGTGAGCGACAGCCGCGGCGGCGTTTACGCGAAGGAGGGCCTCGACGTCGCGGGTTTGCTCGAGCACAAGCGCGCCACCGGCGGCGTCGCCGGCTTCTCCGGCGCCAAGGCACTTGCCAACGCCGAGCTCCTGACGTGCGAATGCGACGTGCTGATCCCCGCCGCCGTACAAGGCGTGATTACCACAGAGAACGCGGGCGAGATCAGAGCGCGCATGGTGGTCGAAGGAGCGAATGCGCCCACAACGCCGGCAGCCGAAGCCGTCCTGCTGGAGAATGGGATCACTGTCGTTCCCGACGTGCTCGCGAACGCCGGCAGCGTGCACCTGTGCCAGATGGAGCGGACCCAGGGCCTCTATGACAACTATTGGGACATCGAGACGATCAACCGTCTACGTCGCGAACGGCTCGTCGCAGGTATTCGGGCCGCTCTGAACACGGCGGCGAAGCACAAGGTGACGGTGCGGCTCGGCGCTTGGATCAACGCGCTCAAGCGCATCGAAGAGGCGGTGAAGATGCGAGGCTGGTGCTAACGAGGCGTCGCCAAGTCGTCGCCTCCCGTCGGCGAACACCTAAGATCGGGGTTGTCCCTCGCGATCAGTTCCAGCGCGACGGCCGCGTCGCGCACCCGGTCCCGGATCATCTCGTCGTGAAACGATTGCGGGTTCCACGGCGCGTAGATCACCTCCTCGGAGGGGCCCGGCTCGATCTTGAAATAGCAGGGCGCGGCGACGCGGGCGATTTCCGCGGCCTCGTAGAAGCGCACGAAGCCGCCCATGGCGTTGACCAGGCAGAGATAGACATCCATCGGAATCTGGATGCTGCCGCGGATCGCCGAGAGCATCGGCAGCGTGAGGTCGGCGAGGGGATTGAAGGTGTTCGCCCCCAGCTGCTCGGCGACGCGCGCGCCCGCGGGGTTGGCCTGGCCCGCGAAGACCGACAGCTTGAAGATCACGTCGTCAGGGATCACGCCCTTTTCGCGCAGCTGGCTGACCAGCCACAGCACGCCCTCGTCCGCGACCAGAAAGCCGCGAAACCCCGCCTCCATGCAGCGATCAATGTCCTTGAGCCAGTGGCGCACGCCGTCCATGCCGCGCAGGCGCATGCCCGAAACGAGCCCCTCTTCGGTGGCGATCTGACGGCCGCTGTCCCAGGAGCGCCGCGGACCAGGGGTCATCACCACCTCGATGCGCTGCTCGCGCGCGAGCGTTGCGAAGTCGCGCAGCTCGGCCTGGGTGAGATACGTCGCCCCGCCCACCGTGGCGATGATCCGGTGCACCGGAACCTGACGGCGCTCCGCTTCCGCGACAAGGGTCTTGAGGGAGGCGACGCTTTCCACGCCCGAGATCTCGATCCGGAAGTGTCCGCCGTCCGGAAAGCGCAGATCGGAGGAGGGCAGAGCGTTGGCGTCATGAGCCGGCAGCCCCAGCTCGTCGAGCACCTGTTCCAAGTTCTCCATAACGACTCCCAATTTCCCGGGCTGTCTCGAAGGCGGCTTTGCGTTCATCATACAGGCTGCGCCGCGGCGAAAAAACGAGGCCCCATGACGCGCGCCAGCGACGACATCATCGCCGACCCGATCGGACGCTATCCGCACGCCACCGTGGCCTGCTTCGATCCCACACGTGGCGCTCCGCCGCGGCGGCGGCTCGATGAAGCGCGCACCGCGGCGTTCCTTGAACGCTTGGCGGAGGTCGGCGTCCCGGCGGCGCTCATCGCCTCGTCCACCGGGCAAGGGCATCTGCGCACGGTTGAAGAGCTTGACGCTTGGTTTCGCTGCGCGGCGCAAGCGGAGTGCGGGGAAATGCTCCTCATGGCGCTGTTGCGTCCTGAGGATGGCCCCGCCGCTACCGACAGGCTGCTCGATCTGCTGGCTGAGACGGCGTACCCGGTGGTGTTTTTGCGCCCGGGAACGGACCTTCCCGCGGACGCCGACGACGCGCAGGTCAGCGACAGCCTCGCGCCGTTTGTCGCCGCCGCCGCGGCGCGAGGACTGGCCATCGGGCTCTACAGCATCCCCGATGTCAGCGGCCTGCCGCTGACGCCTGACGCGGCGGCCCGTCTGGTCGCGTCCGAAGGCGGCGATCACATCGTCGCGGTCAAGGTGACCGAGGCGGACTACGACCGGAGCACCGCGCGCTTTCTTGCGCATCCGGACTTGGCGCGGCTGAAGATCGTACAGGGCTGGGACCCGCACCTGATCCGAGCGCTGCGCGATGGTCCCCGCTTCGATGCGCACGGCCGGCAGCGTGTCGGCGTCACGTCAGGCCTGATGTCGCTCGCGGTTCATCAGTACAAGCATATTCTCAGCGCGGCGGCGGAGAAGGCGTGGGACGAGGCCGCCAGGGCGCAAGAGGCGGCGACCGCCTTGTTCGAGGCCATGCAGGACGATCCGAGAAGCTTCGCGGACCTGCAGCGCGCCAAGTACATCATGGGGCTGGGCCATCCCTTGAGCGCCGCCGTCACCGAGGATCAGGTCGAGCGCGTTTTCGCGGCGCTTGAGGGCCTGCCCCGCGCCGCCGATCGCATGCGCCTGGCGCGCAGTCTCGACCTGATGGGCGACGGCCCGTTTCACCAGCGCCTGGTTCGGCTCGCGGAGTGACGTGCAACCTCGCAGCTGTGCCTTGGACCTGTCGCCTGCAGCCGAGAG
>JASFUX010000055.1:0-15282 GCA_050050115.1 Maricaulaceae bacterium
TGGCTGTTCGAGGTCGTCGACGAGGCGATGTCGAAGCTGTCGGTCGACAAGATCGCGCGGGAGCGGACCGGCATCTTCGTCGGCATGGGCTGCGACGCAGAGGCGGCGCGCTGGACGCTGCGCTGGCGCGAGGCGTCATCGCAGGCGGACAAGGACGGCGTCGTCGCGCCGCTTAACGCCGCCGCAGTGCTCGGCGCCATGCCCAACATCCCGGCGAACCGGTTGAACTCCGTCTTCGACTGGCGCGGCGTCGGGCACACGGTGTCGAGCGAAGAGGCCTCGGGCCTCGACGCGCTGATGCTGGCCGTGCGCGCGCTGTCTAACGGCGAGCTCGACCTAGCGGTCGTCGCAGCGGCCGACCTCTCCGACGAGCCGGTCCACGCCGCCGCTGCGCAGGCGTTGGGTTTGCCGGGCGAACCCGGCGACGCGGCGGCCGCGCTGGCGCTCAAGCGCCGCGCCGACGCCGAACGCGACGGCGATCCGATCTTCGCCAGCGTGCGTCTCGACGCCGAAGCCGGCGGAGCGTCCGACTGCGCAGTCGCTGACGCGCTCGCCGCCCGCTTCGGCGTCGCGCACGCCGCGTCGAGCCTGCTGGCGGTCTCTGTCGCAGCAGCCGCAGGCGCGCGGCGGCGGCGGATCGAGGACGATCGCGCCCGCGCTTGGTTCACCGAAGCGCCCCAGACATCGCTCACGTTCGAAACGTTGACCGGCCGGCGCGCCGGCGTCGTGCTGACGCACGACGCGCCCGCGCACGCCTCCGCACCGTACGCCAAGCAGCCGATCGAACGCGCGGTGCGTCCCACGCAAGCGGCCCAACCCTTGGACGGCGAGATCGCGCTGATGTTCACCGGCGCGGCGGCGGCCTATCCCAATATGGGACGGAGCGTCTTCGCGGCGTTCCCGGACGCGACCGATCAGGTCGCCGCCCGGTTCGCCGAAGCCGACGACACGGCGCGCCGGCTGGCGAACGACCCGGACATGCTCAAGAGCCCGTTCGAGCAGCTGCGCGCGGCGACACTGCTCTCGCAAGTTCATGCAGAGATCGCCTTCGCGCTGCTGAAAACGCCGCCGACCGCGGCGATCGGCCTGTCGTCGGGCGAAACCAACGCGCTGCTCGCCTTCCGCGCCTGGCGCGATCCGGACGCGCTTCTCGATGACGTGCGCGCGAGCGAGATGTACGAGCGCTGGCTCGCCGGCCGGTTCGAAACCGCGCGGCAAGCCTGGGGCGAGACGGGCGCGGTGAGCTGGCGCAACTGGCGCATCCTCGCCCCGCTTGAAGACGTGCGCCGCGCGATCGCCGACGAAGCGCGCGCTTCAATCACCATCGTGCACGGGCCAAGCGACTGCGTGATCGGCGGCGCGGAAGACGCCTGCGCGCGTGTGCTCGATCGCATCGGGACGAACCGGGCGATGCCGCTCGGTCAGGACATGATCGTTCATTGTACGGAACTGGCGCCGTTCGAAGAGACGTGGCGGGAGATTCACTCGCGCGCCACTTTCGCCGTTCCCGGCGTGCGCTTCTACGCCAATGCGACCAACACCGCCTACGATTTGAGCCGCGGCGCGGCGGCGCGGATGATCACCGCCCAGGCGGCCGCGCCGATCGACGTGTCGAAGACCATCTTGCAGGCCTGGGAGGACGGCGTCCGCGTCTTCATCGAGATGGGCCCGCGCGACACCCTGGCGCGCGCCGCGGACGCGGTCCTCGGCGAGCGGCCGCATCTGGCGGTCGCCTTCGACCGCTTCGGCGTCGACGGTCTTGCGCAGATCGATGCGGCCTGCGCGGCGCTCGCCGCCGCCGGCGTCGCGATCGACACGGACGCGCTCGACGCGCTGTTCGCCCAGCTCGCCGCCGACGCCGCGCTGCAGCCGGCGCCGCGCGCGCCCCACGTCGTCGCCGCCCATCCCCCGCCAGTGCGTCCGCCGGGCGGCGCGGCGCAACCCGTTCAAGTAGCTGAAGTTGCAGAAGAAAGTGCGGAGACGGCGGACCGCCGCGGGATGGCGCGCGCGCCTGCGCTGCGGCCCATCGGCGACCGCTTCGAACCCAGGCGCATGGCCGCGAGCGTCGGCCAGCCCGTCGTGCCGACGCCGGCGCCCGCGCTCGCGCCGGTCTTGTCCGCCGCGCAGCCCGTCGCGGCGGCAGACGCGCCGGCAATCGCGCGCCCTGCGCCAGACTGGGCGCCAGACTCAACGCCCAGCCCAGCTCATCAGCCGGCGCCTCAACCCGCGTCTCGCGCGCAACCGCCGGCCGCGCCGAAAGACGTGAGCCAGCCGCGGGCGCCGAGCGGACCGGCGTTCGATCGCGCTGAACTCGAGACCGCCGCGCGCGGAAAGGTGTCGGCCCTCTTCGGTCCGCTGTTCGAGCGCCAGGACGGCTATGCGCGCCAGGTGCGGATGCCCGCGCCGCCGCTTCTGCTCGCCGACCGCGTGACCGGAATCGACGCCGAGGCGGGCGTGCAAGGCAAGGGGACGATCTGGACCGAGACCGATGTTGCGGCGGACGCCTGGCATCTGCACTTGAACCGGATGCGGCCGGGGATCGTGATCGAGTCCGGGCAAGCCGATTTGCTGCTCGCCTCTTACATGGGCGTTGATTTCCTCAATCAGGACGAACGCGTCTATCGCCTGCTCGGCTGTGAGCTGACGTTCCACGAGGGCGGCCTGCCCGCCGCGGGCGAGACGCTGAAGTTCCAGATCAACATCGATCAGCACGCCGCGCTAGGCGGCGTGCGCCTGTTCTTCTTCAACTACGACGCCTGCGCCGCCGGTGGCGAGGAAACCGCCGGAGCGGAAAGGCCGATCCTGTCGGTCCGAAACGGTCAGGCGGGGTTCTTCTCCGATCAGGAGCTGGCCGAATCCGGCGGCGTCATCTGGGATGCGGACAACGCCAAGCCGCCCACGGCGAAGCCGCGGCTCGCGCGCCCGCCCCGCGCCAGCGCCAAGCGCGCTTTTTCCAAACCCGACCTCGACGCCTGGTTCGCCGGCGACGCCTATCGCTGCTTCGGTGAAGGCTTCGAGTTCGCCGCCGCGCACCAGCGCACGCCGCGGCCGCCTGCTGGGCGCATGCGGATGATCGACTCGATCGAAGCGTTCGAGCCGACGGGCGGTCCCTGGGGACGAGGCTATCTGCGCGCCGCCGCCGCCGCGCCGCACGACGCCTGGTACTACGAAGGCCACTTCCATAACGACCCCTGCATGCCCGGCACCTTGATGGCCGAAGCCGCGGTGCAGGCGGTCGAGACCTTCATGACCGCCGCTGGTCTCACAATCGACCGCGACGGCTGGCGCTTCGAGCCTGCTGCCGAAGAAGCTTTCAAGTTCGTCTGCCGCGGTCAGGTCGTCCCCGACGGCGATCATCAGCTGACCTACGAAGTGTTCGTCGACGAGATCATCGACGGATCGGAGTCGACTGATGCTGGGCCGACCGTTTACGCCGCGCTCCTCGCCAAGCGCGACGGCTTCAAGGTGTTCTACTGCCCGCGCTTCGGCGTCCGGCTGGTGCGCGACTGGCCGATCACGGACCGTCCAGAAGCCGCACTTCTCGACGCCGCGCCCGAGGTTGTCAGCCCGCCTGGGGCGCCGCCCGTGCGCGGCGACCTCGGCGCGCTCCTCGCTTGCGCGTGGGGACCGCCGTCGGACGCCTTCGGGCCGATGTATGCGCGCTTTGATCGCGAAAGCTCGGTCCCGCGCCTGCCCGGCCCGCCCTATCACGCTGTCAGCCGCGTCCTTTCGGTGTCGATCCCGCCAGGCGAGCCCCAAGTCGGCGCGAAGGTCGTCGCCGAGTTCGAACCCGCTGAAGACGCTTGGTTTTTCGACGAGAACGCCAGCGCGATCATGCCGCTGTCGGTGCTGATGGAGGCTCTGCTCCAGCCCTGCGGCTGGCTGGCGTCCTACTGCGGCTTCGCGCGCGAGGGCGGGCTCAAGTTCCGCAACCTCGACGGTTCGAAGGCGGTCGCGCACGCCGAAGTCCGCCCCGAGGGCGGCCCCTTGCGGATCGAGACCACGCTGACTCACTGGAGCACTGTCGGAACACTGACGATCGTCTTCTTCGACGTCGTCTGCACGCGCGACGACGCGCTGGTGATGGACTTCTCCACCTCGTTCGGCTTCTTCGCCGCGGACGTGTTCGCCAACCAGGCCGGACTGCCGACCACCGACGACGACCGCGCGCGGCTGACCGACACGTCCGACGCCGCTCTGCTCGCGAACGCGGCCAAGCGGCGCGACCGGGCGCGGGTTCCGCGCGGCAAGCTCAAGATGATCGATACGATCACCGGCTTCTGGCCGACCGGCGGCGAAGCGGGCCTCGGCCGCATCCGTGGGCGACAGGTTGTCGATCCGTCTACGTGGTATTTCAAGGCGCACTTCTACGAAGATCCGGTGCAGCCCGGCTCGCTCGGCGTCGACGCGCTCCTCCAGCTGCTCGAGCACGCGCTGCGGAACAAGGGGCTCGACCGCGACTTCATCAATCCGCGCTTCGAAGCCCCCGCTCTCGGCGCGGAGATGACGTGGAAGTACCGCGGCCAGGTCACGCCGGACAAAAAGGAAGTCGTCACCACGCTCGACATCACCGAACTGAGCGTCAAGCCGCGCGAGGTGTTCGCCACGGCCAAGGCCTCGCTCTGGGTCGACGGGCTGCGCATCTATGAGGTCGAAGGTCTCTCGGCGCGCATCGTCGAGGGCGCGATCCCGCCGATCCGCGGGCAAAGGCTCAACCCGATCAACACCCCGTGGCTCAATGATCATCGCCCGACCTACACCGTCGCCGCCCTGCCGATGATGGGCGCGGTGAAGGTCGCCGCCTCGGCCGCGCTCGAGCACGCCGAGCGGCCGTTCCCGTTCGTGCTTGAGGACTTCGTCCTCAATCGCTGGATCATCGCCGGCGAGGCGGACGTCGGCGTCGACGCGCGCGCGATCCCGCGCGGCGCGGGGCGCTACGATCTCGAGCTGTTCGCCGACGGCGCGCTCGTCGGAGAAGGCCGCGTCCGGGCGGGGCTGACGACGATGCCCGAGCACGTCCCCGACCCGGACGATCTCGGCGATCTCGCGCCCGTCGACGACCTCTACGACAGCGGCGCTTTGTTCCACGGTCCGGCGTTCCATCTGCTGACGGACGCCCGCCGTTCGAGCCACGGTGCGACGGCGCGGCTCGACATGGCGCGCGCGTTCGACCCGGATGCGGAACTTGACGTCGGTCTGCTCGACGCCTTGCTCCACGCGATCCCGCACGACGTGCCGGAGCTGTGGTTCGGCGAGCGCGCGGCCGGCAAAGCGGCTTACCCGCACAGGATCGAGCAGCTGATCCTGCACCGCCCGCGTCCCAGGACCGGCTCTGTGCGCATCATCGCGGAGCCGCTAAGCCTCTCAGATACTGGACGTTTCGCCCGGGTCGCCGTGCGCGCGGAAGACGAGGACGGTCCGTGGCTCGACCTGGCGCTGACCGAGGTGCTGATGCCCAAGGGGCCGATCGGACGGCTGCCGCCGGGCGCGCGGAAGTCGTTCCTCAACGGAGCGTTCGTCGAAGGCGCGGCGCTGTCGTCGGACCGGGACGGAGAGACGGCGCTCTTCCTCGCCGACGTCAAGGCAAGCGACTGGCTGCCGGGAACGCTCGAGCGCGCCTATCGCCTGAGCGCGGAGGGCGACGAGCGTCCGCGGGAGATCGCCGTCAAGGAGCACGCAGGGCGGCTCTGGGGCGTTCACCCCCGCGAGGTCGAGGCCGAAGGAGACCTCGCCCGCTGCGGCGAGCGGACTATGACCGTCAAGGCGCAATTCGACGGTGATGATGATGCATGGCGAATCATGGCAGCGCATGATGAATGACCAAGCCGCCCCCTCCGCCGCCCGACGATCTCAGGGTGGTTCCCGCCGATACGCTCGAGCTGCTCGACGCGGTCCAGGCGCTGCGCTATCGCGTGTTCGTGGGCGAGCTGGGGCTGCAGCCTGAAGGCGCCGATCACAGCCGTCGCGTGCTGATCGAGATCGCAGACGCGACGGGGCGGAACTTCATCGGCCTGCGCGGCGACGAAGCGGTCGGCTCCGTGCGGATCAATGTCGTCGCCGACGGCGGCGTGGACGACTATGTCGCCACCTACGGCATCGCCGCGCTCGGCGCGGGCTTTGAAGAGCAGACTGCGATCGTCACGCGGCTGATACGCCGCGGCGAGAAGGGCGCGGGGCCGCTGATCTACATGCTGGTCACCGAGATTTTGCGCGTCGTCGCCGAACGGAAGCTCCGCTACATCGTCATCGGCGCGAGCGCGGAGCTGGAAGGCTTCTACCTCGCGATGGGCTTTACGCTGTTTCGCGATCCCGTCATCTCGCCGTCGGGCGCCGAGCGCATGGTGTTCCTGATCGATGTAAAGGATCAGCGGCACATGAACGGCAAGACGCTCGTCGGCTGGCTCTATCCTGATTTGTTCAGGTCGACGGGCTAGCCGCGTCGACCGCGACGCAAGAGATTTCATCCGCCCACGACACGTCAAACGCCGTAAGCGCCGCCTCATCGACTTCAACGACGCCCGGCGACCAGTCGCGGGCTGCGATCGCTGCGAGCGCCTCGGCGCGCGGGCGGACTTTCGCCATTCCATCCGCGATCCTGAAGCCGAGCGCCTTGAGACAGGCTTCCTTCAAGGTCCAAAGACGCAGAAAGGCGCGCTCGTGCGCGTCGCCGGAAAGACCGTCGAGCGCGGCGTTCTCCTCGGCGGTGAACTGTCGCCGCGCGATCGCCGCCGCGTCGTGCGCGCCGCCGGTCAGCTCGACGTCGACGCCGACGTCTCCGCGAGTCGATAGAGCGATCAGCAGGCGCGGACCGCTGTGCGAGATGTTGAACGCAAAGCCCTCCCACTGCGCCAGCCGCGGCTTGTCGTTCGGGCCGGTTTCGAAATCCAGCGCGAGCGGATCGTTCCCGGTCCAAGCGCCCAACACCGCGCGCACGAGGGCGCGGGTGTGAAGGCCGCGGCGCTTCAGCATGTCTGCGGCGAAGCGATCGGCGCGCGCGGCTTCGTCCTCGGTGACGTGCGCCCGCGCCCACGCCGGATCGATGTCATCCGCATCGAGATCGAACCGCAGCACCTCGATGTCCGCCGTTAGAGACGCTCGGTCGAGCGCGCCGGGAAAGGCGGCGGACGCGAGCGGCGGAGTCATGACCCAGCGGTGTAGGCGTCGGCGACCTGCTCGCGCAGAACCGCCTTCTGCACCTTGCCCATGGCGTTGCGCGGCAAGGCGTCGACCCAGACGAAACGGCGCGGATGCTTAAAGCGGGCCAGCCCGGCGTCGAGCGCGGCTTGCAGCGCTTCGTCCGACGGGCGCGCATCAGCCTCGGCGACGAGCACCGCGACCACGCCCTCGCCCATGTCGGGATGCGGCGCGCCGACGACGGCGCTTTCGGCCACGCCGTCGACGTCGTCGAGCACCTGCTCGATCTCCTTGGGATAGATGTTGAGCCCGCCTGAGATGATGAGGTCTTTCGCCCGGCCGACGATCGAGACGCGCCCCGCCTCGTCCATGACCGCGACGTCGCCGCTGACGAAAAAGCCGTCGGGCCGCATCTCCTCAGCGGTCTTTTCGGGCATCTCCCAGTAGCCGGCAAAGACGTTCGGTCCGCGCACCTCAAGCACGCCCGCCTCGCCTCGGGGCAGCTCGGCGCCGGCTTCATCGCACACTCGAACCTCGACGTCCGGCAGGGCGAAGCCGACGGTCCCGGCGATCCGCTCACCGTCGAGAGGGTTGGAGGTGATCATCCCTGCCTCGGTCATGCCGTAGCGTTCGAGGATGCGATGGCCCGTCGCCTCGAAGAAGGCGTCCGAGGCCTGCGCCGTCAGCGGCGCCGAGCCGGAGATGAGGAGGCGCATGTGCGCCGCGTCTTCCCGACCGAAGCCGGGCTCGTCCATCAGCCGCGAGTAGAAGGTCGGCACGCCCATCATCACGCTCGCTTCGCGCAGACGCGCGCGTGCTTCGACCGCATCGAAGCCGGGCAGGAAGATCACCTTGGCGCCGGCGAGGAACGCGGTGTGCAGCGCGACGAACAATCCGTGGACGTGATAAATCGGCAACGCGTGCAGCAGCACGTCGTCCGCCGTCATGCCCCAGATCTCGATCAGCGTCTGCGCGTTCGAGATCAGGTTCTCCTGAGTCAGCATCGCGCCTTTCGAGCGCCCGGTGGTGCCCGAGGTGTAGCAGATCGCCGCGAGGTCCCCCGGCCCGCGCGGAGCCGGCGCAGGAACGGCCGCCGGAGACTTGCCCGCCGCCCATGGATCGACCTCCGCGTCGGCCGGCAAAGCCAGCAAACCGGCGACGCCGCAGCGCGCCGCGACCGGGGCGAGATCAGCCTCGGCTTCCGGTCTGCAGAAGAACAGCCGCGGCCGGCAGTCGGCGAGGAAGGCTTCGACCTCAGCGGGCGTATAGGCGGTGTTGAGCGGCACAAACACGAGCCCAGCGCGCAGGCAGCCGAGATAGAGCGCGACCGCGCCGACCGACTTGTCGACCTGGACCACGACGCGGTCGCCGGGCTCTGCGCCCTCCGCCGTCATCAGCCCGGCGAAACGGCCGGCGAGCGCGTGCAGCTCGGCGTAGGTCCAGGCGCGGCCCGGCGCGTCGAGGGCGACGGCGTCGCGGCGGGCTTCGGCCCGGTCGGCGAGAAGTTCGTAAAGGCTGGCGGTCATCGGAAAAGCGGCGCGTTGTGATCGAACACGCCGAGGCTCAACCGCTACTCGCCTTCGATGTCAATGTAGTCGAGCACGAAAGACGGATCGCATTCGTAAGGATAGATGTGCGCGCCTTCGTGCTTGGTCCAGCCGAGCACCCGCACGCCCCGGTTGTGCAGCGACTGAGGATCTTCGAACTCCTGGGTGGCGACGATCGACTGGCCGTCGTCCGACAGGCGGAAACGCTCGATCAGGTGCATGTCCTCGCTGTGGAAGAGGCCATTGTTGGTGATCGTCGCAGGCGAAAGATGCGTCGTGTCGATGACGAGCACGTCGCCCTCCCAATGGCCGACCGAGTGGCCGGTCTTCGAGTGCGGCGCGTTCGCGGGAGGATGATCGCGGCCGTCCATGAAAACGACGCGCACCATGTCGAAGAACTCCAGCTTGATGACGATCAGCTCCGTGCCTTGATAGATCTCCATCGGGAACGGCCCCTGCATCGCGTAGACGATCGAGGGCGGCTGGCAGGCGAGACTCAGCGTCATGTCGTCCCGCGGCTCCCACGCCTCGGCGACCGCAAGCGCCTCAGCCGTCGGCTCGAGCCCGCCGTACTCGCCCTTGGGCAGCTCGGCCGCCCCGGCGTCGGGCACGACGACCGTGTTCGGCGCGACCATCTCCATGAGCCCTGGATCGGGCTCGGGCAAAGGCCGCGAGAGGTCCCAGAAGCCCGAGAAGTCCGGCCGCTCTTCTTGCGCCGCAGCGGGCGCGAGGGCGAACGATGCGATCGCTAGGGCGGCGGCGGCGGCGAGCGCGCTCGTGTTCCGTCGCTTCATTTCGACCTGCTCCCTCGTCATAGCTTGCAGCCGGCGCAACCGCTCAATCATCTTCGTAGGAAAACTCTCCGCCCACGGCCGAGCCGTCGGCGCGGGTGACGGAGCGTAGGCGGATGAGGTTCGCGCCGTCCTTGGCCGGCCAGCCGACCATGGTGATGGTCTCGCCGACCGTGATGCTGTCGCGGTCCCAGCCGCGCCGCCGCAGGATCACCGGCGCGGTGGTCTCGGCCTTCCATTCCTCGATCTCGCCGGCGTCGTTCTGCGCCTCGATGGTGATCGAGCCATGGGGGTTGGAAAACCGGAACTCGGTGACGACGCCGGTGACGGAGATCGTCTCGGTCGCCTCGTAGAAGACTGCAAAAGAGTGATGGCCGAGCGCCGCCCCTCCGGCCGCCATGACGAGCACCAAAGCCGCTGCAATCGCGCGCATGAGACCCTCCTCCCCTCATCTCGCGCCCATGACATCGTGCGTGCATTTCGGCGCGAGGCTGGAGGAGGACTATTCACCAAACGGCGCTAGGCATGCAACGCCCGCCCGCGGAGGCCGCTGCTCAGCTCTCGAAATCCTCAAGGCCGTTGTGCTGGCCGAGCTTGGGCGGCGCCTTCGCTTGCGCCGGCGTCGCGGACATCCGCACCGGAAAGCCGACCAGCTTCACCTCATCGCCCGACGCAAGCGCGAGGTCCTTCACCAGATCCCGCGCCTGAACCTGCGGATCTGCAAAGACGCCGTCGATCGTATTGATCGGACCGCAGGGGACGTAGGCCGACTCGAGCTCGCTCATCCATTCGGCGACGGGGCGCTCGGTGACGATATCGGCGATGATGGAGACGAGCGTGCGCCGATTGGCCACCCTGTCGCGGTTGGTCGCGAAGCGTTCGTCCTCGGCGAGCTGCCGCCGCCCGAGGACGCGACATAGATCCTTAAACTGACGGTCGTTTCCGACCGCAATGATAAGGTGTCCGTCGAGCGCCTTGAACGCCTGATAAGGCACGATGTTCGGATGGGCGTTGCCAAGGCGCTCCGGAACTTCGTCGGAAAGAAGATAGTTCGTCGCCTGGTTGGCGAGCATGGCGACCTGGCAGTCGAGCAGCGCCGAGTCGATGTACTGGCCCTCTCCGGTTTGATCGCGATGCCTGAGCGCCGCGAGCACCGCCACCGCCGAGTACATCCCCGTGAACAGATCCGCGACGGCGACGCCAACCTTCTGCGGCCCGCCGCCGGGTAGGTCGTCGGCCTCCCCGGTGATGCTCATCAGGCCTCCCATGCCTTGGAGCAGGAAGTCGTAACCCGCGCGATGCGAGAACGGGCCGGTCTGTCCGAACCCGGTGATCGAGCAATAGATCAGCTTGGGATTGACCGCCTTCAGGGACTCGTAGTCCAGGCCGTACTTCTTCAGTCCACCGACTTTGTAGTTCTCGACCAAAACGTCGGCTTTCGCGGCCAGCTTGCGCAGCAGCGCCTGGCCCTCCGGGTCGGCGATATCGACCTCGATCGACTTCTTGCCGCGGTTGGCGGACAGGAAGTAGCCGGCGACGCCGGACTCCGTGAACGGCGGGCCCCAGGTGCGCGTGTCGTCGCCGGCGCCAGGCCGCTCGACTTTGATCACTTCCGCGCCGAGATCGGCGAAGATCTGGGTCGCCCAAGGCCCGGCGAGAATGCGGCTGAGGTCGAGCACCTTCAGGTTCGAAAGCGCGCCGGGAGAGCTGGCGTCGGGCATGGCTGGAATCCCGTGGTTAAGGGCGCAGAAGAGCGGCCTGCAGAACGATGCGCACGCCTATTGGACGGCGGGGAAAACCGCAAGCGCGGCGCTTGGTCCCGGCGCGCGGTCGAGGCGTCCGCAGCCGCGTCTCGCCACCCGGCCGGCGCCCGGGCGCCGGCGCTTCGTCCCCCGTCCAGTCCGGCGGCCGCCCGCGCGGGCCGAAGGCGGCCGACCGTCACTGACGGTCCGGGTTCTTGCGAGCGCTTCTTTTAACTCATTGAAGTTACAAAGAATATTCGCTTACACTGCGAACGGAGCAACGACTTTCGATTCGCCATGCCAGACCGCATGAGCGGGAGGTTAAATTTCCTCAAGGTGAAGCAAACCGCGGCATTCTGCGTTATAGTGGGAACGCTGTTTACTGATCGGACCTTGTCTCTGGGGAGGTGCGCCTATGCGCCGATTGCTCACTAGTGTCGCTGCTGCGGCTTTGATCGCCACGCCGTCCTTGGCGTACGTCGACGACTTCCAGCTCGTCGACCAGAATCGCGACGCTCATCATCTCTATTATCACGCGGACGCCCCCGCGATCGTCATCATGACGACCGGCAACGGCTGTCCGATCGCGCGGCTCGCCGGGCCGATGCTGCAAGAGATCCGCGACCAGTACGCGGATCAGGGCGTCGAGTTCTTCTTGCTGAACGCCAACACCCAGGACACTCGCGACGCGGTGCGCCAGGAAGCTGAGCTGTTCGGCATCGACCTGCCGATCCTGATGGACGAAACCCAGCTCATCGCCGAATCGCTCGGCGTCGAGCGGACGGGCGAGGTCTTCGTGATCGAGCCGTCCAAGGGCTGGGAAGTCGTCTACCATGGTCCGATCGACGACCGGCTGACCTATGAGCGTCAGCGCGAGGTCGCTAACGAGACTTGGCTGATCGACGCGCTCGACAGCGTGCTCGCCGGCGAAGAGGTCGAAGTCGCGGAAGTCCAGGATAGCCCCGGCTGCCTGATCAACTTCCTGAACGACGATCCCGAAGTTCACGCGCAAATCTCCTACAGCCACGACGTGGCGCCGGTTCTTTCGGAGAACTGCGCGACCTGCCACGCGCCGGGCGGCATCGGCCCGTTCGCGATGGACAGCTATGAAACGGTCCGCGGCTATGCGCCGATGATCCGCGAGGTCATCCGCACCGACCGCATGCCGCCGTACTTCCCCGACGCGCATGAAGGCGTCGCCATTCAGAACGACAACGAGCTGACCACCGCAGAAATCCAGACGATCGTGCACTGGATCGAAGCGGGCGCCGAACGCGGCGAAGGCCCGGACTACTTGGCCGAGCACTTCGCGCCGGTCGAGGAATGGCCGCTGGGCACGCCGGACTACATCGTCGAGATCCCGGCGTTCACGATCCCGGCGTCGGGCATCATCGAGTATCAGAACCCGGTCGTCGCCAATACGCTTGAAGAAGGCGTCTGGCTGCGCGCAACGCACGTGCGTCCGGGCAGCCTGCAGGGCGTCCACCACGTCACCAGCGGCTACATCCCGCCGCGCGGCGACGCGGCCGCCGAGCTCGACCCGATCGAGCAGAACCTGCCGAGCGGTTCGGTGGGCAGCTATACGCCGGGTCAAAACCCGCAGCCGTTCGCCGATCAAGTCGGCACCTATCTGGCGCCGGGCGGCTCGTTCCGCTTCTCGATGCACTACACGACGTTCGGCCGCGAAGAAGTCGACCACACCCAAGTCGGCCTCTACTTCCACGACGAGCCGCCGATGTACATCAAGCGCAGCTCGGTGATCGGCGACTCGACCTTCGCGATCCCGCCGGGCGACGCGGAGTACGTGGAGACCTCCTACATGGTCTTCCCGGCCGATGCGGAGATCTACACGCTCTATCCGCATGCCCACTATCGCGGCAAGCACGTCGAGCTGACGATCCGCTATCCGGACGGCTCTGAAGAGGTCCTGCTCTCGCTGCCGAAGTACGACTTCAACTGGCAGCGCGACTACGATCCGGTCGAACCGATCCAGGTGCCCGCCGGCTCGCGTCTGATCGTTGAATGGACGTACGACAACTCCGAAGGCAACTGGGCCAACCCGAATGCGCAAGCCACCGTGCTGCCGGGCGATCAGACTTTCGAAGAGATGATGTACTTCCGCATCAACTACCGTTGGCTCGAAGAGACCCGGGACAACATCACGAACTATACGCAGATCATGCAGTCCGACCGCGGCTTCGCGTCGCTCGACGACAACGTCAACGATCTGCTCGAGCCGCAGGAAATCGTCGGCGTGAACAACATGTGGCTGGCGGCCGACTTCGCCAGCTTCGACGCCAACGACGACGGCGGCCTCAACCGCGACGAGTACGCCGCGGCGCAGGAACTCCGTCCGGCGAGCAGCCGCGGCTTCAGCCGTCGGCGTCCCGAAGGCCTCGACGAGTTCGGCGATGTCGAAGTCGACAACGGCCGCCCGACGGCGAGCGCCTCGGACACCAGCGCCGGCGACGAATAGCCGACGTCAAAACCCGAGACTTCGGTCTTAAACAGCAGCGCCCCGGCCGAAAGGCCGGGGCGTTTTTTTGCGCCGCTGCTGAAACGAGGCCCGCCGCGCGGGCCGCGCAAACGGCTCAGATCGCCGCGCGCGAAATCGGAATCGCACGCGGCGATCTAGCATATTGATGTCGCATCGCTTTTGCGAAAAACCGGCATCCACTTTTTCGCGCGATGCTTTAGCGCGGCTCGACCCGACCTTCGCTCACCTCGAAGCGCTGAGCGCGATCGCCGAAGGCCTCGAACAGCTCGGCGTCCGTGCCCGACATCCAGACCTGCACGCCGAGCGCCAGCAATTCTTCGGCGAGGGCCGCGCGGCGGGCGCGATCAAGGTGCGCCGCCGCTTCGTCGAGGAGCAAGAGCGCCAGCCCCTCGCCCCGATGCGCGCCGAGCGCCCGGGCGTGCGCGAGCGCCAGACCGACGAGCAGCGCCTTCTGCTCGCCCGTCGAGCATTCCCCCGCCGGCATCGCCTTGACCCGGTGACGCGCGGCGAAGTCGGTGCGATGCGGTCCGGTGAGCGCGCGGCCCGCGCGCCCGTCGCGCCGCCGCGCCTCGGCGAGCGCCGCGGCGAAAGCCTGTTCGGCCGCCGCCGCGTCCTCGAGCGCGAACGGCGCAACCTCGCTGCTCGCAGCGCCGCGATCGGCGTCCGCCTCGATGAGGGTCAGGTCCGCTTTGGGAAAGGCGCCGTCCGGCCGCTCGTCGATCTCGGCCTGCAGCCGCGCAACGATCTCCGCGCGCGCGCGCGCCAGCGCAACGCCGCGGGCGGCCATCTCGGCCTCCAGGCCTTCAAGCCACGCCGGATCGCGCGCGCCCTCCTCAAGCAGGCGGCTGCGCTCGCGCATCGCTTTCTCGTAGCGCGAGGCGTTGAGGCCGTGGTCGGGATGAAGCGCGAGAACCAGCCGGTCGAAGAACTTCAGCCGCTCGCCGCGCGGCCCGGCGAAGATCCGATCCTGCGCCGGGGTCGCCCAGGTCACCCGCGCAAGCGCGCCAAGCTCGTTCTGAGCGGCGGGCGCGCCGTTCAAGCGCGTGAGCTTGCGACTGGGCGCGGCCGGATCCTGACCGACTCCGACCCGTTGCACGCCGCCCGGCAAGGCGAGGTCGGCGGAAACCGACCAGGCCGTGGAACCAAGCTCGGCGGTTTTCACGCCCGAGCCGGCGGCCTCCTCGCTGCGCAGCGCGATCTCTTCGACGCTGGCGCGACGCATGCCGCGACCCGGCGCGAGCATCGAGACCGCTTCGAGCAAATTGGTCTTGCCCGCCCCGTTCGCGCCGTAGAGCGCCACCGGACGCGCGTCGAGCGTCAGTTCCGCCTCGGGGTAGTTGCGAAAGCACGTCAGCCGCAGGGCGGAGATGTGAGGCGAATCGTCTGTCATCGCCGCCATTCTCGCGCTCCCTAACCCTCGGCGCCAGACCCGCGGGCTGTGGGAGTCGGACGCCGATCGGTAGTGGATCGCATAACCAAAGCTTAGATGGCCGCCGGCGCGCCGGTGCTGTAGAGAGGCTCCTACCGAGAACGCCCGAGGAACGGGCGCGGGTCGCGGCGACCGAAACGAA